>JBBSVE010000049.1:0-19612 GCA_038233815.1 Rhodobacterales bacterium | reverse complement strand
GATCGCGGCCAACCACGGTGAGACCTTCGGGCAGGGCGGGGAGAGTTTCATGCGTTTCAACCTCGCGACGCCCCGGGCGCGGGTGGAGGAGGCGGTGGCGCGTCTCGCGTCCGCCTTCGGGGATCTCCAATAGAGGCTGGCGACCGGAACGGAGGCTGCCGCCTCGGGTGGCATCGAGCCACCGCTCGGCGGCGTTGCCACGGTCCGGTTGCGTACGGCGCGCGGTGCGTCACTTGCAGTCGAGATACCAGATCTCCTGCGGCAGGATGACCGGCGTATCGGTGCCGTTCGTTCCATACCAGAGGTTGGATGCGAGCTGTGCGATCAGGATGGCATCTGGCGCGGGCGAGGCCGGTTCGGGCAGATCCATCGCATCCGGCGCAGGCGTCTTATAGGGAACCAGCTTGCCGTCGGCGTTGCGCGCAAAAAGGTAGAGCGGGAAGTCAGCGTCGGCGAAGGGATCGCTGACGGACGCGCCGCCTCCGGGCATCTCGGTCAGTGTGTCGTCCTTCGGGATCGTCTCGTCGTCGGAAGCGATGGCATCCAATTCCGGCACCGCGAAGATTGACCCGAAGCCCTGCGACTGGACCGGCTGGAAAAGGAACGGATCGGTGCGGTCCGGCACGGTGAGGATCAGATCGAGATTGGAGGCGCCATTGCCCTCCGCATCCTTTCGCAGCACCAGTTCGGCCTGCGGCTCACCCACCATATGGTAGCGCGCCCCGTCGGTGAGGCATTGCGCAGGGGCTGCGGCGGGGACAAAAAGCAGCAGGCTAGCGTTTCGGAAGATAGCCCGCAGGTGCATGTTCGTCTTTCCAGAAATCCAGCGGTGCGTGGTCCGACACCGGCGTCGATCGCTTGAAATCGCAGATCAACTCGCCGTTCTCGGCCGAGGAGGTTACGATCAGGCATTGCAGGATATGTCGCGGACCGTCGTAGATGTCCACCAGCCCACGAAGCCGCGGCAGATCGGCGGCATCGAGCGCCATGCCGCCGTGCCACAGCCTCAGAACCCGGAACACCCGTCCGTCGAGTTCGATATGCAGGCGGGACCGGCGACGTCCGGCCTGCATCCGGGCGGCCATCAGACCGGCGCCTATGTCTTTCGGCAGCGACTCGATCATCCCATCCCCTCCCTTGGGTCCATCATCTTCCTTGGGATCACAAAAACAAGTCATTTGAACAACGGGCGCGGCGCGTGCGTTGCGGGCCGTGCGAAAATGGGGTTTGTGAACCCGCGACGGCGGGAGCGGACAATGGACGGCAGGGCGGACCACGGCGGCGGGATCGATGCGGCGGCGCGCAGATTCGGCGGCCAGCGGGCGGACTGGCTCGACCTCTCGACCGGGATCAATCCGGTGGCCTACCCGGTCGGCAGGGTCGGCACGGACGCCTGGACCGCCCTTCCCGACGCGGCGGCGCAAACGGCACTGGAGAACGCGGCGCGGGCGTTCTGGGCGGTGCCGGAAGGCGCCGGAGTGCTGGCGGCCCCTGGCGCCTCGGCCCTGATCGCGCGGATCCCGCATCTGTGGCCCCGGGGCCGGGTGCGGATCGACGCGCCGACCTACAACGAGCATGGCCGTGCCTTTCGGTCTGCCGGATGGGCCGTCTCCGGTGCCGACGCCCCCCGCGCCGACGCGCGGGTGCTGGTCCATCCCAACAACCCGGACGGGCGGATCTGGGGCGCAGGCGACCTCGACGCCCCGTCCGTGGTAGACGAAAGCTTTTGCGACGTGATGCCCGACGCCTCGCTTATCGCCCAGGCCACGCGGCCGGGCGTGCTGATCCTCAAGAGCTTCGGCAAGTTCTGGGGTCTCGCCGGCCTGCGGCTCGGCTTCGCGATTGGCGATCCTGCACTGGTGGAGCGGTTGGCCGCAATGCTCGGACCCTGGCCGGTGTCCGGCCCTGCGCTGGAAATCGGTGCGCGCGCCTTGCGTGACCGCGCCTGGGCGGAGGCCACGCGCGCGCGATTGGCCCGCGACGCGCGACGGCTGGATACGCTCACCGGCCTGCCGCTCACGGGCGGGATCGACCTCTTCCGCCTCTATGAGGTGCCGGACGCCCCGGCCCTGCAAATGCGACTTGCGGAGCGCCGGATCTGGACCCGGGTCTTCCCGTGGTCGCGCACCCTGATCCGCTTCGGCCTGCCCGGCAAAGATGGCGACTGGGCGCGGCTCGCGGAGGCTCTGGGGTGAGCGCCACGCTCCTGATCCCCGCGATGCTGCTCGATGCGGCTTTGGGAGAGCCCTCGTGGCTCTGGACCCGCTGGCCGCATCCGGCGGTCCTGATGGGGCGGGCGGTCGACCGCGCCGAGGGCTGGCTGAACCGGGGTGCGGCACTCCGGACCCGCGGCGTGCTGGCAATCGCCATACTGAGCCTCGTGGCGGGGGGGATGGGATGGGCCATCGCCCATCTTCCTGACTACGGAGTGCTGGAGACCTTGGCGGCGGCCATCCTTCTGGCACAGCGCAGCCTTGTTCAGCATGTGGGCGATGTGGCCTCGGCCCTGCGCCTCTCGACTGCCGACGGGCAGCACGCGGTGGCGCGGATCGTGGGCCGGGACACGGCGGCACTGGACGGTCCGGCGATCGCCCGCGCCGCAATCGAGTCGGCGGCGGAGAACCTGTCTGACGGGGTGATCGCGCCGGCCTTCTGGTTCCTCGTCGCAGGTCTCCCGGGGCTCGCGATCTACAAGATCGTCAACACCGCCGACAGCATGATCGGCCACCGCACGCCCCGGTTCGCGCAGTTCGGCTGGGCGGCCGCCCGCCTCGACGACGTGCTGAACTGGATCCCCGCGCGCCTGACGGCCGCAATGATCGCCCTCAGCCACGGACACCTGAACCCGGCCCCGATCCTGCGTGACGCGGCCCTGCACCGCTCGCCCAACGCGGGCTGGCCGGAAGCTGCCATGGCGGTCGTGCTCGACCTGTCGCTGTCGGGTCCGCGCAGCTACGCAGGGCGGATGCAGAGCTTCCCGTGGGTTTGGCCCGAAGGCCGTCGCGACGCGGGCCCCGCCGATATCGAAACAAGCGTCCGGGTGCTTTGGCGGACATGGGCGCTCGCCCTCTTTGCGGTGGCCTGCCTTGCCGCCCTCTGACCTCCGGCCCCCGGTGCGATGGGGCCTCTGCGCCACCGTCGACGCCCCGCCCGAGGAGGTGGAGGCGTTCGTAGCCCACCACCTGCATCTGGGCGCGGCGCACGTCTGGATCTTCCTCGACGACCCCGGGGCGTGCACGGACCTCGCCCCGCTGCCCCGCGCAACGCTGACGCGCTGCACCGACGCCTACTGGGGCCGGACGCTGGGCCGGCGGCCCGAAAAGCACCAGAATCGCCAGTCCCACAAGATGCAAAGGATCTACGCAGGAACGGACCTGCCGTGGGTCGCCCATCTCGACATCGACGAGTTCCTGCACCCCGCGCGCGATGTGGCCGACGTGCCGCCCGACGCCCCGATGCTCCGCATGGCCCCTTGGGAGGCGCTGCACGATCCCGGCCACTTCACCGCCCGCCACTTCCGGGCCGTGCTGTCCGGCCCCGACAAGGCCGAAGCCCGCGCCCGCGTGTTCGGCCCCCACGCCCCGCTGCTGGCGTCAGGCGCGCTCGGCCATGCCGCCGGCAAATGCTTCTTCCGCACCGGCCTCTCCCGGTTCGAGCCGCGGATCCATGGCGCTTTCCGGGCCGGAACCCGCGTGCCGGGGGGGGCATTTTCACCCGACATCACGCTCCTCCACTTCCATGCCAACGACGCCGCGCGGTGGAAGGCCCGTCTCGCCTTCCGCCTGACCCGCGGCGCCTACCAGTATAATCCCCCCCTGCAAGCCTGGCTCCAGACGGCAGACGATGCCGCCATCGACCGCTTCTGGCGCGACACCCACGAATCCACGCCCGCCCTGCTGCACAAACTCCGCGCGGAAAACGCCCTCCTCACCGCCGATCTCCACCTCCACGACCGCATCGCCCGGATGAGGCAAGCCCCCCCGCCCCCCTGACCGCCCCGCTTTTTCTGTCCTCAAATATCCCCCGCGGAGCGTCCGCACCCGGCCAAAGCCTCACCCCGCCCCGCCAAGCGCCAAAGCCCGCATCCCCGACAGGCTCTGCCCGGTCGTCAGCATGTCCGCGTCCAGCCGCAACTCGATCACCGCAAGCCTGCCCGACTCCTGCGCCCGCGCGAAAGCCGCCGGAAACGCGGCCTGATCCTCCACCACCTCGCCGTGACCGCCGTAAGCCCGCGCCAGCGCCGCGAAGTCGGGGTTCACGAGGTCGGTCCCCGATACCCGTCCGGGATAGTCCCGCTCCTGATGCATACGGATCGTGCCGTAGCGCCCATTGTTGGCCACCAGCACCACCGGATGCGCGCCGTGCTGGATCGCCGTCGACATCTCGTTCAATACCATCTGAAAGCACCCGTCCCCCGCCATGCAGACCACGGTCCTCTCTGGATGGGCCAGTGAGGCCGCGATCGCCGCCGGAAAGCCGTAGCCCATGGACCCGGAGGTTGGCGCTAGCTGGGTGCCGAACCGCCGAAACCGGAAATAGCGGTGCAGGAACGACGCATAATTCCCCGCCCCATTGGTCAGGATCGCGTCGGAAGGCAGGTTCGCGGAAAGCCAGGCCACCACATCCTCCAGCCGCACCGCGCCGGGGGTGGCCACCGGACGCTGCCATGCATCAAAGTCGGCGCGGGCCCCTGCCGTCCAGTCGGGCCACGTGCGCGCGGCCTCCGCCCCCGCCAGCGCCGCGACCATCGGCGCCACCGGCAGCGCCAGCCCCAGATCGGGACGGAACACTCTCCCCAGCTCGTCCGGGTCGGGATGGATATGGATCAACGCGGGCAAATCTCCCGCCGGGTCCAATAACGTATAACCCCCCGTCGCGATGTCGCCCAGCCGCGTGCCCAGCGCCAGCACCAGATCCGCCCCGCGCAACCGCGCACCAAGCTTCGGGTTCATCCCCACGCCCAGATCGCCCGCATAGCAGGCATGTCCATTGTCCATCCGGTCCTGCCGCCGGAAGGAGACCGCCACCGGCACCTGCCAACGCGCGGCGAACCGCCCCAGATCGTCCACCGCCGCCTGCGACCAGCCCGGCCCTCCGGCCACCACCAACGGACGCTCCGCGCGCGCCAGCATCTCCGTCACCGCCCGCACCTGATCCTCCGACACCGGCGCTGGCATGGCGCTGGGCGCCGCCCGGTCCGGCACGTCAGCATGCGCAGACAGCATGTCCTCGGGCAGCGCCAGAACCACCGGGCCGGGTCGACCCGACTGCGCCACATGAAAAGCGCGGGAGATATATTCGGCCAACCGCTCGGTCTGGTCGACCTCCGCCGCCCATTTGGCCAACGGTCCGAAGAAGGCGCGGTAATCCACCTCCTGAAACGCCTCGCGGTCGCGGTGGCCCCGCGCGATCTGGCCCACGAAGACCACCATCGGCGTCGAATCCTGCCGCGCGACATGGATGCCCGACGCTGCATTGGTGGCCCCCGGCCCGCGCGTGACAAACAGAACGCCCGGCCTCCCCGTCAGCTTGCCATGCGCCTCGGCCATCATCGCGGCCCCGCCCTCATGGCGACAAACGACATTGGCGATCCCCGATCCGTGCAACCCGTCGAGGGCGGCCAGAAAACTCTCCCCCGGGACGGAAAAGACGCGCGTCACACCCTGCGCCTTCAGCTGATCCACAAGGATCTGACCGCCATGCCGCATCGAAACTCTCCCCCTCGACGTCTCTGGACCGGACTGTGCGACGCCGGGCATCGAAGGGCAAGCGCGTGGCGTCCGAACCCTGTGACCCGCCGGCGCAACCGTGCTAGACCGCCGCCATTCCCCATGCAGAGGTTCCGCCATGATCCCCGTTCGCCTCCTGATCGCCACGCTCGCGACCCTCGCCGCCGCCCCCCCCGCACTGGCAGACAAGGTGGGCGAGGTGGGGGTCGACTGGCTTGGCAACGACATCGTCGTGGAAAGCCTCGCCGATCCGAAGGTGAAGGGCGTCACCTGCCACATCGCCTATTTCGACCGGAGCTTCATCGACCGCATCCAGCAAGGCAACTGGTTCGAGGATCCGTCGAACTCCGCCATCTCCTGCGCGCGCACCGGCCCCATTTCGGTGGGCGACATCGACCGCAGCAAGGACGGCGAGGAGGTGTTCCGCGAAGGCCGCTCGATCGTCCTGAAATCGCTCCGGGTGACGCGGATCTGGGACGAGGCGAACCAGACGCTGATCTACCTCTCACACGCGCGCGAGATCACCAAAGGCTCGGCCAAGATGGCAATCTCCACCGTGCCCCTGTTCCAGTAAATCGCGCCGCAAACCCGCCCTCTTCGCCCTTTTTCTGTCCGAAAATATCCTCGGGTGAGGTCCGGAGAGGGCAGACAGCCCTCTCCGGCGGCCCCCAGCCAGCGCGCGCTCACCCTATGGTGCGACCCAGCACGTCCATCCAGTTGTCCCAGCAGATCCGCCGCACCAGCGCGTCGCCGTAGCCCGCCGCGCGCATCGCCTCCACCAGCTCAGGCATCCCGGCGGCGGAGCCCAGAAACGCCGGGATAACGGTGCCGTCGAAATCCGATCCCAGCGCCACGCCGCGTTCGCCCAACCGCGCGATCAGATGGTCGAGATGGCGGATCAGCACATCCGGCCCGGTGTCGGGGTTCTTCAACCCGTCCTCGCGCAGGAACGCCACGCCGAAATTGAGACCGACGAGCCCGCCGCGTTCCGCCATCGCATCGAGCTGCCGGTCGGTCAGGTTGCGCGTCGCGGGACAGATCGCGTGGGCGCACGAATGGGTGGCTACCAGCGGTTTGTCGCTGACCTCCGCCACGTCCCAGAACCCGGCCTCGTTCAGATGGCTCAGATCGACGAGCACGCCCAGCGCGTCGCAGGCCCGCACCAGCGCGCGTCCCGCATCGGTAAGACCCGGTCCGGTATCGGGGCTGGCGGGGAAATCGAACGGCACGCCGTGGCCGAAAATGTTGTCGCGGCTCCAGACCGGCCCGAGCGAACGCAGACCGGCCGCGTGATAGAGGTAGAGCTCGTCCAGCCCCGCCCCGATCCCCTCGCATCCCTCGATATGGAAGATCGCGGCCACGGCCCCGACCGCGCGCGCCGTCTCGATCTCCGCCCGGCTGCTGCAAATGCGGATCGCGTCGGGTCGCGCCGCCGCCATCCGGTGGAGGAGTTCCGCCATCCCGAAGGTCGCGGCCGACGCAATCGCGGGATCGGCAGGCGGAAAGGCACGGCGGGTGGCCTTCGGCTCCGGCGCGGTCTTCGGATCGCCCGGCGCCCAGATCGCAAAGAACCCGCCCGCGACCCCGCCCTCGCGCAGCTTGCCGAGGTCGATGTCCCCCTCACGCCCGTCAAAGAAGCCCGCGCCCGACAGATCGCGTGCCGCCCACAACCGGCTGAGGCAATCGTTGTGGCCGTCAAAAATCGCCATGTCCGCCATTGGGCGTCCCTCCCCTTCGGGCCGCTGCCGCGAGCGGCCTTGACTTGCCCGGCCGAACCTTGCCCAAATGAGCAATGATGCGCCGGCCCGGCCCTATGCCTAGCACGGCCCCATCCTATAAAAACAGGGAGTTCTCCATGTCGTCTCCGATCCTTCGCCATGCCGGTGCCGCGACCCTCGCCGCGTTCCTTGCAGGCACCGCCCCCGCCGCCCTGTTCGCCGCGACGCCGCCCGACACGCTGGTGATGGCCGACGCGATCGACGACATCATCACGTTCGACCCGCAGGAAAGCTTCGAGCTGTCCACCGGCAACGCGCTCAACAACATCTACGACGGGCTGATCGAGCTCGACCCGATCGAGGACGGCAAACTGATCCCGGGCCTCGCCGAAAGCTGGTCGTTGGCCGAAGACGGCGTGACCTACACGTTCAAGATGAAGTCGGGGATCACCTTCTCCTCCGGCAATCCGGTCCGGGCGGAGGATGCGGCGTTTTCCCTGAAACGCGCGGTAAAGCTGGACAAGAACCCGGCCTTCATCCTCAACCAGTTCGGCTTCACCAAGGACAACGTGGACGACAAGATCAAGGCCGATGGCGATACGCTGACGCTGGTGACGGACAAGCCCTATGCGCCCTCGTTCCTCTATAACTGCCTGACCGCGACGGTGGGCAACGTGGTGGACGAAAAGGAGGTCATGTCGCACGAGGTCGATGGCGACATGGGCAACGAGTGGCTGCGGATGAACTCCGCCGGGGCGGGCGCCTACACGCTGAAAAGCTGGAAGCCGAAGGAGAGCTATTTCCTCCAGGCGCGGGAGGGATACTGGAGGGGCGATGCCAAGCTGAAGCGCGTCTTCATGCGTCACATCCCCGAGCAGGCCACGAACCGTTTGCTCTTGGAAAATGGCGACATCGATATCAGCCGCGAGATGGGTCCGGTGGATATCGCGGGTGTCGAGGGGAACCCGGACATCACCGTTCAGGAAAGTCCCGGCGGGCAGCTCTACTACCTCGGGCTCAACCAGAAGGTGGATGCGTTCAAGAACCCCAAGGTGCTGGATGCGATCCGCTGGTCCATCGATTACGAGGGCCTCGCCTCCACGCTACTGAAAGGTCAGTGGACCGTGCATCAGGCGTTTGTTCCCACAGGGTTCCTTGGCGCCGACAATGACACCCCCTACAAGCTCGACATCGCGAAAGCGAAGGAGCTGATGAAGGAATCCGGGGTCGAGGACCTCTCCACCTCCATCGTGGTGCGCAACGTGCAGGAACGGATGGATATCGCGCAGTCCCTGCAGAACACCTTCGGGCAGGCCGGGATCAAGGTGGAGCTGAAGGTCGGCGACGGGGCGGAGGGTCTGGGCATCTACCGCGCCCGCCAGCACGAGATCACGCTCCAGACCTGGGGGCCGGATTATCCCGACCCGAACACCAACGCCTCTACCTTCGCCGAGAACCCGGGCAACAAGGACGAGGACAAGAACACGGGCTATCTCGCTTGGCGAAACAGCTACGATCCCGGCGATATGAAGGCGCAGGCGCAGGCAGCAGTGGTGGAAAAGGACACCGACAAGCGCGCAGCGATGTATATGGCGCTGCAGAAGGAATACATGATGAACGCCCCGATCATCGTGATGTTCCAGCAGGCCCAGCAGGATGCGCTGCGCGCCGACGTGAAGGACTGGCATACCGGCGGGGCGACGGGCAACGCGGCCTACTGGCTGGTCACGAAATAACGGGGCGGGGCCTGCGCGCATCATGACGGACGCCGCCTATCAGCCCCCGTCCCGGATCGTGGGGCTGCTGCGTCAGTCCGGCGGGCTCGTGCTCACGCTCGCGATCACGCTGCTGGGACTGATGCTGGTGACGTTCGTGATCGCGCGGGTGGTGCCGATCGACCCGGTGCTGACCGTGGTGGGGGAGCGGGCGACGACCGCGCAGTATGACGCGGCGCGCGCGGCCATGGGTCTCGACGATCCGCTGTGGCAGCAGTTCGCGATCTACGTCTGGAACACGCTCCACGGCGATCTGGGCAGTTCGCTGCGCACAAAGCTGCCGGTGCTGGGGGAGATCGCGCGCTATCTGCCCGCGACGCTGGAGCTGGCGACGCTTGCCACGATCATCGGCGTGCTGGTGGGGGTGCCCGCGGGCGTGCTGGCCGCGACCCGGCCCGGAACATGGGCCGACCAGATCGTGCGGGTGGTGGGGCTGGTGGGCTATTCGGTGCCGATCTTCTGGCTTGGGCTGATCGGTTTGCTGGTGTTTTACGGCAAACTCGGCTGGGTCGGGGGGCCGGGGCGGCTGGATGCCAACTACTCCATGATGCTGGAGTTCGATATCACGCAATATACCGGCATGATCCTGATCGACACCGCGCTCAACGGTCGCTGGGACATGTTCGTCAACGCGCTGAGCCATATTGCCCTGCCCGCGATCCTTTTGGGCTACACGTCGCTGGCCTACATCTCCCGCATGACGCGGAGCTTCATGATGAACGAGCTGGGGCAGGAATATATCACCACCGCGCGCGTGAAGGGCATGCCGGAGCGGCGCGTCATCTGGGTCCATGCGATGCGCAATGTGCTGGTGCCGCTCATCACCGTGATCGCACTGAGCTACGCGTATCTGCTGGAGGGTTCGGTGCTGACGGAGACGATCTTCGCCTGGCCCGGCCTCGGGCGCTATATCACCGACGCGTTGTTCGCCAACGACATGCCGGCGGTGATCGGCGGCACGGTCGTCGTGGGCACGCTCTTCGTGACGCTCAACCTCGTGTCCGACGTGCTCTACCGTCTCGTCGATCCGAGGGCGCGCTGATGGTGGCGATGAACGCCTGGCTGCGCGATCCGAACCCCGCCTCGCGGTTGCAGGCGCGGGTCGGTCAGGGTTATCTCGCGTGGCTTCGGATGCGGCGGAACACGCTGGCGATGACGGGCCTCGTGATCGTGGTGGCGCTGGTCGGGATGGCGATCTGCGCGCCGTTGCTGGCGGGATACAGCCCGACGGCGCAGGATCTGTCGGCCCGGCTGCTGCCGCCGTTCTCTGCCGGTCACTGGCTCGGCACCGACGATTTCGGGCGGGATATCTGGAGCAGGATCGTCTTCGGCTCCCGCATCACGCTGACGATCATCGCACTGGTCGCCGTCACAGCACCGGTGATCGGGCTGATGGTGGGCACGGTCGCGGGTTATTTCGGCGGCTGGGTCGATCAGGTGCTGATGCGGGTGACTGACATCTTTCTGGCCTTCCCGCGCCTGATTCTGGCGCTGGCGCTGGTCGCGGTGCTCGGCCCCGGCATCAACAACGCGGTCTTCGCCATAGCACTCACCGCCTGGCCGCCCTATGCGAGGGTCGCGCGGGCGGAGACGCTGACCGTCCGCGCGTCGGACTATATCGCGGCGGTGCGGCTTCAGGGCGCCTCGGCGCTGCGCATCATCTGGGGCCACATCATCCCGATGTGCCTGCCGTCCGTCATCATCCGGGTTACGCTCGACATGGCCGGGGTGATCCTGATCGCGGCAGGGCTCGGGTTTCTGGGGTTGGGCGCGCAGCCGCCGCTGCCGGAATGGGGGCTGATGATCTCCTCCGGGCGGCGGTATCTGTTCGAGCAATGGTGGGTCTGCACGATCCCGGGGCTCGCGATCTTCATCGTCTCGCTCGGCTTCAACCTTTTGGGCGACGGTCTGCGCGACGTGCTTGACCCGAGGAGCGCCTCGCGATGACGCTTCTGGCGGTCGACGACCTGCATGTGACCTTCGACACCGAGGCGGGGCGGGTGGAGGCGGTGCGCGGCGTGTCCTTCAGCCTCGGGCGGGAACGGCTGGGGATTGTCGGCGAAAGCGGGTCGGGCAAGACGCTGACCGGCCGCTCGATCCTGCGGCTGATCCGGCCGCCGGGGCATGTCCGCGCGAAAAGCATCACCTTCGACGGCACCGACCTTTTGCGCCTGTCGGAGCGGGAGATGCGCGCGCTTCGCGGTCAGCGCATCGCGATGGTGATGCAGGACCCGAAATATTCGCTCAACCCCGTGCTCCGCATCGGCGCGCAACTGACCGAAGGGTTGCGCCAGCGCGACCGCCTGTCCGCGTCGGACGCGACCACCAAGGCCATCGCGGCGCTGGAGGCGGTGCAGATCCGCGACCCCGCCCGCGTGATGGAGGCCTATCCGCACGAACTCTCCGGTGGCATGGGCCAGCGCGTGATGATTGCCATGATGCTGATCCCGAACCCCGACCTGCTGATCGCGGACGAGCCGACCTCGGCGCTCGACGTGACGGTGCAGGCCGAAGTGCTGACGATCCTCGATGACCTCGTGCGTGAGCGGGGGATGGGGCTGATCTTCATCTCCCACGACCTGCGGCTGGTGGGGCGGTTCTGCGACCGGGTGCTGGTGATGTACAAGGGCCGGATCGTGGAGGAGCTGGCGGCGAAGGATCTGATGCAGGCGAGGCACCCCTATACGCGCGGCCTGCTGAACTGTCTGCCCCGGATCGGGGGGGCGCGCGGCCCGCTGCCCGGTCTCGACCGGACCGCCGACTGGGCGCAGGAGGGGGCGCTATGACCGCCGCGCTGATCGAGATCGACCGTCTCTGCGTCGATTTCATCGCCAACCGGCGCACGGTTCATGCCGTCCGCGACGTGTCGCTGTCCGTCGCGGCGCGCGAAAGCTACGGCCTCGTCGGGGAAAGCGGGTCGGGCAAATCGACCATCCTGCGTGCGATCTGCGGACTGGCCCCGGTGACCTCCGGCACGATCCTGATCGGGGGGGAGGCGCTGCCGGTCCGGCGCGGGCGCGCCTTTTCGGCTCGTGTGCAGATGGTGTTCCAAGACCCCTACGCCTCGATCCATCCGCGCCACACGATCGACCGCACCCTGTCCGAGCCGCTGGCGATCCACGGGCTGAAAGGCTCCGACGCGCGGGTGACACAGGCGCTGGCGGACGTGGGCCTGCCGCCGTCGTTCCGCTTTCGCTATCCGCACCAGCTTTCCGGCGGGCAGCGTCAGCGCGTGGCCATCGCCCGCGCCCTTATGCTGGAGCCTGAGATCCTGCTGCTGGACGAGCCGACCTCCGCGCTCGATGCCTCGGTGCAGGCCGAGACGCTGAACCTGCTGTCCCGCCTGGGCGAGGAACGGGGTCTGACGTTCCTGATGGTGAGCCACGACCTCGCCGTGATCGACCACATGTGCGACCGGGTGCTGCTGATGCAGAACGGCATGGCGGTGGAGGAGCTGACCCGCGAGGCGCTGGCGGAAGCCCGGATGACGACCGACTATGCGCGCACGCTGTTTGATGCCTCGGCGGACCGGATGCTGGGCTGACGGCCCTTGCGCCGCACCGCCTCTTGACCGAACTGTGGGGCTGCGACCCCCTTTCCCATGCCAATGGACACCGCCCCGATGCAGCATCCGGTTTTCGACGGTCACAACGATTTCCTCCTCCGCCTCCTGCGCGCGCCCGACCGGCGCGAGGAGATCTGGCTCCGCGGTAACGGCGAAGGGCATCTCGACCTGCCCCGGATGAAGGCGGGCGGGTTCGCGGGCGGATTCTTCGCGATCTACATTCCGTCGCCGAAGCTGGGCGATCTGACGGACACGATGGCGGCGATGGATGCGCCGCCCTACGACCTCCCGTTGCCCCCGCTCATCGACGCGGCGGCGGCCCAGCCCGTGGCGCTTGCCATGGCCGGCCATCTGAGGTGGATGGAACGCGCGGCCCCCGACCGCTTCCGTGTCTGCACCACGGTCGCCGAGATCCGCGAATGCATCGCCGCCGGGCGCATCGCTGCGATCATGCATATGGAGGGGGCGGAGGCGATCGGCGAGGATCTGGACGCGCTGCCGCTCCTCCACGCCATGGGGTTGCGCTCGCTCGGTCCGGTCTGGTCGCGCCCCACGGTCTTCGGCCACGGCGTCCCGTTCCGCTTTCCCGGCGATCCCGACACCGGGCCGGGGTTGACGGAGGCGGGCAAGGCACTGGTCCGCGCGTGCAATGCCCTGAAGATTCTTGTCGATCTGAGCCACCTGAACGAGAAGGGCTTCGACGACGTGGCCGCCATCTCCGACGCGCCGCTGGTCGCCACCCATTCCAACGCCCATGCGGTGACGCAATCGACCCGCAACCTCACCGACCGCCAGCTCGGCCTGATCCGCGACAGCGGCGGCATGGTGGGGCTGAACTTCGCCACCTGCTTCCTGCGCCCCGACGGCCGCGATTCTGCCGACATGGGCTGGGACCCGGTGATGCGGCATCTCGACCATCTGATCGGGCAACTGGGCGAGGATCACGTCGGCCTCGGATCGGACTTCGACGGTGCCACGGTGCCGAAGGGCATCGGCGATGTGACCGGGCTTCCGGCGCTACAGGATGCAATGCGGACGCATGGCTACACTGAGCCGCTGCTGGCGAAGATCTGCGCTGACAACTGGCTTGCCGTGCTGGAGCGGACGTGGGGAGCGGTGGGCTGACGGTTCGCGTCAGCTCTCCCCGCCGAACTGGGTGCGGTAGAGCGCGCGGAACTTGCCGCCCAGTGCCAGAAGATCGTGCAGCGATCCCTGCTCCAGCACCTCGCCGTTCTCGATGTAGCAGATCCGGTCGGCGGTCAGGATGGTCGACAGACGGTGCGCGACGATGATCGTCGTGGTGCCGGTGGTGATCCGGCCTAGCGCCTCGCGCACGAGGCTCTCGGACTGCCCGTCGAGCGCGCTCGTCGCCTCGTCCAGCAGCAGGATCGGGGCACGGCGCAGCACCGCGCGCGCGATAGAAAGCCGCTGGCGCTGACCGCCCGACAGGAACGTGCCGTTTTCGCCGATTTTCGTGTCGTAGCCCTTGGGCAGCCGGTCGATGAATTCGCGCGCATGGGCGACGCCGGCCGCCTCGTGCACCTCCTCGTCCGTGGCATCGGGGCGCGCCAGACGGATGTTGTCGAGGATGGTGGAGGAAAACAGGAACGTGTCCTGCCCGACAAAGGCGATCTTTCGGCGCAGGGAGGCGGAGGACGCCTCCTTGATGTCATGCCCGTCGATCGTGACGGTTCCATCCTCGGGGTCGTAGAGCCTGAGGATCAGGTTCAGGATCGTGGACTTGCCCCCGCCCGACGGGCCGACCAGCGCGGTCGTCTTGCCCGCCGGAAAGTCGAGCGACAGGTTCTGGAACACGCGCCCGTCGCCGCCGTAGGAAAAATCGACCGTGTTCAACGCCACGTTGCCCGGTCCGGGCGGCAGGTCCACCGGGTTCGCCGATTCGGCCACCGTGATCGGCTCGTCGAGAAGGGAATACATCATGCGGACGCCGACCATCGAGGACTCGATGTTGATCCGCATCCGCGACAGCCGCTTTGCAGGCTCGTAGGCCATCAGGAAGGCGGTCACGAAGGACATGAGCTGGCCCGGATTGCCAACCTCCTGGCCGAACATGCTGACCGTGCTCAGCATAACGATGGACGCGATGGCGAGCCCCGTGATCGTGTCCATCAACGGCGTCGTGGCTGCCTCGAGCCGGATCATCTTGTTGGAGCGTTTCTCCACCGTGCGGATCGCATAGTCCATCCGCCCGGCCATCCGCTCCTCCAGCCCGAAGGCCTTGACGACGCGCGCGCCGATCGAGGCTTCCTGCAGGACGCGGATGATCTCGGTCAGCCCCGCCAGTTCCTGCGCCATGACGTGGCGCACCTTTTTCAGAAGCATCCGTACGCCCAGCAGCGCCACCGGACCGATCAGGAGGCAGACGAGCGACAGGACCGGCTGCTGGTAGAACATGACGGCCAGAAGCCCCATCAGCGTCAGCAGGTCGCGCACGTAGCCCGTCACGATCGTGTCGATGACGCCGCGCGCCATCTGCGCGCTCTGCGTGACGCGCAGGATGAGGTCGGACGATTCGGTCGTGTTGAAGAACGCGATGCCCTGCGTGAGCAGCCTGCGGAACAGCAGCGACTGCTTGCGCGCCACGATCCGGTTGCCGGCCCGCGCCATCAGGACCGACTGAACGAAGCTCGCCACGCCCTTCAGAAAGAAGATCAGAGCGACCCCGCCGGCGACGGCGATCACACGGTCCCGACTGCCCGATCCCATGGAATTGACAATCTCGCCCATGATCCAGGCCGACAGTGCGGTCGTGGCGGCCACGACCACCATGGCGGCAATGGCGGCGGCATACTGGCCCTTGTGCTCGGGCACGCTCTCCCGGATGAGCCGCCACAGCAGGCTGTCGTTCAGAAACGACTTGCGCACGCGGCGCGGCGGGGCCACGACGGTATCGCTCTCGATCTGGCGGGTGTCGTTCGGCAAGTCCCGGTTCCCGGATGGCTGGGGTGCCTCTTCCCTATTGCACGGATGGCCGGCCGGGAAAAGCGCGCCCTGTGCCCGCGGCCCCGACCACAGACAACCGTCCGTGCGTTCGTATCCCTACGCACCTTGCACTGCGTGCGAATTGCTGTAGCGTGCATGGGGCCGGGAACATGCAATCCCCGCACGAAGCCTCACCACACATGACATGGGGGAGCGGGTCGATGACGAAACGTCTGAGCGTGGGATTCGACAGCGCGGCGGGTGCCCCGGTCGGCCCGTCCGGCATTCGCGCGGCGCAAGAGGCCGATCACCGGATCGCCAACAGCATCCAGCTCACCGCGATCATGCTGAAACGGGAAAGCCGCGGAATCGTGGATGCGGATAGTGCCCGTGCGGCGCTGGAGCGCGCCTCGGTTCGCCTGATGGCGACGGCGCGGCTTCACCGGCACCTGTCGCAGGACGTGGACGGAACGTCCGTTGATCTGGCCCGGTTTCTGGCACCAGTCTGCGCGGAAATCGAGGACAGCACCGACGCGATCCTGCGCGTGCGGGCCGACGATGTGCTCGTTTCCGCAGACATCGCGGCGCAGCTGTGCCTCGTCATCACGGAGCTTGCGCTGAACGCGGTGAAGCACGGATCGCGCGACGGGGCGCCGGTGACACTGAGCCTCGAGGCTGCAATCGCGGGGCGCAACAACCTTCGCCTTCTCGCGTCCGACGACGGGCCGGGTGGCTCGGCTGGTCCCACCGCCCAAGGCGGGTTCGGGATGCGGATGATCACCTCCACCGTCGCGCGCCTGGGCGGGCGGGTCGATATCACGTACGCGACGGGCACCGGCATAACATGCGAGATCGAGGTTCCGGCCTACCACTGACGGCGGACGTCAGGACGCCAGCCCGAACAGGCGCTCGTACTCTGTCTCCGGGATGCCGTGGGAACCATGCGCTTGCTCCTCCAGCCCTTCGCGGTCGAGGATGGTGATGCGGCCCCGCTCCGCCCGGATCATGCCCTTGCCCTCCAGCATGTGGGCGCCGACGGTAACGCCGGCACGCCGCACGCCCAGCATGATCGACAAAAAATCGTGCGTGAGTTCAATTGCGTCGCCGTCGATCCGGTCGTGGCACATGAGAAGCCACCGCGCGAGCCGCTCCTCCAGCTTTGCATGACCGTTCGACAGGGCAGTGTACGAAGCCTGGATGAACATCGCGTGAAGGAAGGGATACAGCCGGGCCGCCATCGTCGGGGAGCTCGCAAGATGCGCCCGGAACGCCTCCACCGGGATCGAGAGGCCCTGCCCTGAGACCTGGATGATGGTCTCGTTCGGGCTGCTCTCGCTGCCGAGGAGGATGGAGGTGCCCGACATCCCTTCCCTCCCGAAGAGCCCGGCCTCGATCCGGCGGGAGCCGGGTCCATGCGCGATCACCGATCCGACGCCCGTGACGGGGAAATAGAGCGTGCTGATCGTCGCCCCGGCCGGGTCGAGCACCATGTGCTGCGGCAGTGCGACCTCTGTGAGCGACGGCTGTAACAGCTTGAAATCGCTCGCGGAAAGGGAATGCAGAAGAAAATTGTGCCCCGCGGGGCCTGCCAGTCGCTTTGCCATCAATATGCCCTCGACGAAGCGCAGGAGCGCGAGAACGGTCTCTCAAAGTCGATATTGCCCGAAAACCGCCGACGGTCGATATGCAACCGTACCATCGAAACCCGGCGGGTGGAGAGTCGAATTGGCTTTGGTACGGCCGAACGGATAGGTCTGTGGGACACGTATCCCCGACACGGAACTGCCGGGGATACGTCGATTGTGCCGGTTCAGGCGACCCGGCGGCGCGTCACCGTCGGCTCGACGGCACCGAGGCCGCCACCGAACCATGCCGCAAGACCCGCGATGATCATGCCGAGAGAGGCATAGAGTGCCGTCTGCGTGGTCGCTTTGGCCGCGACGTCGGCGGCCTTGATCGCCGCTTGCTTGGCATCCTCCACAGTCTTTTTGTACTGCGCCTGATACTGGTCGATCTTGGCCTGCGCTTCCGGCAGCGGGATGCCCTGCGCCGAAGCCAACGCCTGCGCTGCCTGTTGCTTGGCCTGCGCCTCATCGGCGGGGGATCCTGCGACGGCCGCTCTCACGGCGGCGATGGCCGCGTCACGCGCCTGTGCAGGATCGGCATTCTGCGGCACCGTGCTTTCGATCGACTGCTGGATGCTCGCGAACGGATTGGCGCCTGTCGCATCGACAGCATTCCCTGCCACCTTCGCAGCACCGCCCGCGGCGCTGGCAATCCCGCCCGCTGCGGACGACAGGGTGGACGCCGCACCGCCGACCAGTCCGCCGATACCCGACCCGACGAGATAGATCACGACCATCGTCATCACGGCCCAGGACGTCAGACCATGCCAGCGCGCCGTCGACTCCTTCGGCTTGCCAGACAGCCGGCCTGCCGTGACACCACCCGCAAGCGCGCCCAGAACAGCTGCCACGCCGAACCAGACCGCCGCCCCGATGGACAGGGTGGAAACCGCCGGGTTGTCGCCGGTGCCTGGGTCGAGAGTCGCCGCACCCACGCCGATGCCGATCATGTTGATGATGAGTTGCGTGGTGAGGCCGACGAAGGCGCCCGCGAACACGGCACCCCACGCGACGTTGTTGACCATGATGGACCGCACATCCTCGGCCGGGGTGACGGGGCTGGAATGGGGGGCGTCATCGACACCGCGCTGGCGGGGGGTCTGGGGGGTGGTCGAGGTTGGGCTCATTCTGGATACTCCATTCTGATGGGCGCGTGCGCTTCGTGACAGGCCGCTTGCCGTCCGTTGCAACGACAACGCGGCGATATGCCCGGCGGTTGCGTCGCGGGAAGAAGATCCCGCCGGGGCGGTGCGGAAAGGCCGCTCAAGTGCCGCGCCGGACGCCCTTCAGGATATCGCGGTCAAGGGTCCGGTCCGTTCCGCCCGCCTTCAGCACGCTGATGTCGCCCGTCGTCTCCATCACCACGGCCCGCACGTCGTCGAGGGAAAAGGTGTTGCTTTCCCGAAGTTTGGCATAGAGGTCATCCTCCGTTACCCGTGCGGTCCCGAGATTGTCGTGCAGGATGCGCCCGTCCTCCACCAGCAGCAGCGGCTCATTGTCGGTCAGACGCTGGACCCAACGGAACTTCCGGCGGCAAATCGCAATGGCATACTGGATGGCGAAGATTGCGGCGATGGCGACCAGTCCCGTGCCGAGGTTCTGGTCCACGTTCTGGACCGCGCCCGCCAGAAGCGACCCGGTGGCTACCGTCAGAGCGAAATCGAAGCTCGACATCTTGGAGAAGGACCGCAGCCCGTTGATCCGGCAAAGCAGGATCACCAGCCCGACGACAATCAGCGCGCGCAGGATCGGATCGACGAGATCGGGCATGGCGCTCCCTCAGGGCTGGGCGGCAATCCGCACGAGGGCACCCTTGTAGGCGGGCGTCATCGACAGGATATCGTGCTGATCGAGCGGGACGAGCGGGTTCGCCTCCGGGTAATAGCACCCTATGCAACGGTCGGGCAGATCGTAGGCGACAATGCGCATGTCCGCCACCCGCCGGTCGCCGGACATGTCGGTCAGCGTCACCGTCTGCCCCACGACGAGACCCGCGCGCGCGATCTCGCCTCGGTTCATCAGCACGATCCGGCGCGAGCCTTCGAGCCCGCGGAGCCGGTCGGTGTAGCCGTAGATCGTCGTGTTGAACTGGTCGTTGGACCGCAGCGTGACCAGCGTCCAGCTTTCCGCCCCCGGCTCCGCGCCGAGCGACATCATCACGTCGGGATCGGTAAACCCCGCTTTGCCGCTGTCGGTCTTCCAGACCCGGTCGCGCGCGGCATTGCCCCGGTAGAAGCCGCCGGGCGTGAACTTGCGG
>JBBSVE010000048.1:0-20169 GCA_038233815.1 Rhodobacterales bacterium | reverse complement strand
TGCCGAGATGAACGGCGTGTGGGAGGGACACGCGACCGCCGCCCCCCCGACCCCCACCGCCACTGTCAAACGCTGGATCGGTGGCGAAGCCGCAAAGGTCCGCCCCGACGTCGATGCCGCCCAGACCCCCGACCGATTAAACGACGCCGCCAACACGCTTTACGCCTTCGTCTGGGGGCAGGTCTGCGACTGGTATGTGGAGTTCGCAAAGCCCCTCTTCGACGGCGATCAGGCGGGCGAGACGCGGGAAACGATGGCCTGGGTGCTCGACCAGTGCATGATCCTGCTGCACCCCATCATGCCCTTCATCACGGAGGAGCTGTGGCAGACCACCGGCGCCCGCGCGAAGCCGCTGATCCATACCGACTGGCCGGACTACGGCGACGAGATCGGGAACGCCCCCGCGATGCGGGAGATGACGTGGGTGACCGGGCTGATCGAGGGCATCCGCTCCGCCCGCGCGCAGGTCCATGTGCCGGCGGGAATGAAGGTGCCGCTGCTGCGCGTGGGGATGGATGACGCCGCGCGGACAGCGTTCGACGCAAATGCGGGGCTAATCGCGCGGCTGGCGCGGATCGCGTCGGTCGAGGATGCGGAGGCGGTGCCGAAAGGTGCTGTCACTGTGGCCGTGGAGGGCGGCGTCGTGGCGATCCCGCTTGAAGGGGTGATCGACATCGCGGAGGAGAAGGCGCGGCTCACAAAGACGCTGGAGAAGCTTCGGAAGGACATGGGCGGGCTCTCCGCGCGGCTCGCCAACCCGAACTTCGTGAGCGCCGCCAAGCCTGAGGTGGTGGAGGAGACACGCGAAAAGCTGGCGCTGGCGGAGGAGGAGACCCGTGCGATGGATGCGGCCCTCGCCCGGCTCTCGGAACTCCTCTGATGGGGCCGCGCTATACGGCACTCGTGGCGGGACTGCCCGCGTCCGTGCCGTTCGTGGGGCCGGAGGCGCAGGAGCGGGCGGCGGGAAGGGCGTTCGACGCCCGACTCGGCGCCAACGAGTCGATGTTCGGCCCTTCCCCTCGCGCGGTGGAGGCGATGGCCGGGGCGGCGCGTGAGGCCTGGATGTATGGCGACCCGGAGATCCACGATCTTCGCACGGTACTGGCCGCGCATCACGGCGTGGGGACCGCCAATATCATCGTGGGCGAGGGTATCGACGGGCTGTTGGGCACGCTGGTGCGGCTGACGGTCGGACCCGGCGATCCGGTGGTGACGTCGGACGGTGCCTATCCGACGTTCAATTTCCATGTCGCGGGCGCGGGCGGGATGCTCCACAAGGTGCCCTACCGGGGCGATCATGAAGATCCCGTGGCGCTGGTGGCGAAGGCACGCGAGGTCGGCGCGAAACTCCTCTACCTCGCCAATCCCGACAATCCGATGGGCAGCCACCACCCCGGCACCGCGATCGACGCGATGCTGGAGGCGCTGCCGGACGGCACGCTTCTGGTGCTGGACGAGGCCTATATCGACCTCGCCCCGCCCGGCACCGCGCCCGTGATCGCTGCGGACGACCCACGGGTGATCCGGCTGCGCACCTTCTCCAAGGGCTATGGGCTGGCGGGCCTCAGGGTGGGTTACGGGATCGCGGAACCGGGGCTGATCCGCGCGTTCGACAAGCTGCGCAATCATTTCGGCGTCGGTCGCGTGGCGCAGGCGGGCGCAGGTGCGGCGCTGGAGGATCAGGACTGGTTGCGCCATGTCGCGTCGCTTGTGGCGGCCGCGAGGGTCCGCTGGGGGGCGGTGGCGCGGGAGGCGGGGCTGGAGCCGTTGCCCTCCGCCACGAACTTCCTCGCCCTCGATTGCGGTCGGGACGGGGACTTCGCGCGCCGGGTGCTCACCGAATTGGGCAGGCGTGGGGTGTTCGTGCGGATGCCATTCGTGGCCCCGCAGGACCGCTGCATCCGCGTGAGCCTCGGCACCGACGCGGCGCTCGCCGTCTTCGCGCTGGCCTTGCCGGAGGCGATGGAGGCGGCGGGGGCCTAGTCCTCCGGCGGGCCCCGGTCCGGCACCACGGGCAACGGGGCGGCTCCGGGGATACCCGGCTCGCGCAGGATCGGCGGGGCGGGCGGCAGCGGCGGATTGACCTGCGGCGCCGTGAAGACCGCCTCCGCCTCGGCCGGGAGGTCCGCATCGGTGCCGAGCGTGCGGCGGAATACCAGCATGTTCTGGAACTGCACCTTCGTCCCGGTGAGGCCCGAACGCTCCTCGCAGGGCAACGCGTCGGCACGCAGATACTCCCATCCCTCGCGCCCGAGCGTGTTCATGAGCGAGGTCAGCGCCAGCGCGAACCGCTCCGGCACCGTCTTGACACCCCGCGCCTTTTCGCCGCGTTGCGGGGCGGGGACGACCCTGTATTCTAACTGCTGCATATTGGCCTGCTGTCTGACGTCTCGGCCCGGACGCTAGCCCAACCGTCCGGTGCTGGAAAGGGACGAACCGCCCGTCACAGATGCGCCAGAACCGACCGCGCCGCGCGCTCCGCCGGCGGATCGCCGCCTTGCCCCAGCCGCGTCATCGTCACCGCCATTGCCGCGGCCTGCGCCGCACGCTCCGGTCCGTCGGCCAGAAGGCGCAACAGCGCGGGTGCGATCCGGTCGGCGCGACATTCGGCGCCGAGGAACTCCGGCACGACACGAGTCTCGGACACGAGGTTGACCAGCGTGAACGTGTCGATCAACGCCGCCCGGCGCATCATCCACTCGGTCAGCGGATGCAACCGGTAGGCGATCACCATCGGGCACCGGTTCGCCGCAAGCTCGAGGCTGACCGTGCCGGAGGCGGCGAGCGCCACATCGACATCCGCGAATGCCTGTCGCTTGGCCGCTGCATCCTCCACGATTTCGGGGCGTATCGGCCAGTCCGCACTGAGCTGCCGCACGAGGTCCACAACCCCGGGCACCGTCGGCAGCACCACGCGCGCCGTCGGATGGACCTGCCGGACATCGCCTAGAACGGCGCCCATCACCGGGGCCAGTCGCGCGACCTCGCCCCTGCGCGATCCCGGCAGGGCGAGGATAAGCGGATGCGCGCCGTCCCGGCGGGTCGCGCGCGGCTCGGACACCACGGGATGACCGACAAAATCGCAGCTCATGCCCGCCGCGTGCATGTAGGGCGGCTCGAACGGGAGGAGGGCCAATACGTGATCGACCGCGCGCGCCATCCGGGCCGCGCGTTTGGGCCGCCATGCCCAGACCGAGGGCGCGACATAGTGGATCGTGCGCAAGGCGGGACGCGCCTCCTTGACAGTCCGCGCGACACGCAGGCAAAAATCCGGGCTGTCGATGGTGATGAGCGCGTCGGGCGCCTCCTCCAGCACGGCCTGCGCGCACTGGGCGATCCGACGCTTCAAGGCGCGGTAGCGGGGCACGATCTCCGCCAGCCCCATCACGGACAGCTCGTCCATCGGGAACAGGGTCGCCAGCCCCTCCGCCACCATCGCAGGCCCGCCCACCCCCTGGAACCTCACGCCGCCGTCGATCCCCTTCAGCGCACCCATCAGGGCCGCACCCAGCCGGTCGCCCGATGGCTCGCCCGCGATCAGCCAGAGCTTCACGGCGCGCGGGACCAAAGCAGGATGCCGTTCCGCTCCGCATCCTGGATCAGTTTCGGGCGGTCGAGCACGATCACCGTGCCCGCCTCCCACACGATCGCGCCGAGGTCGGCGTCGATCACCCGGTGCAAGGTTTCGGACCCGATTGTCGGCATGTCCACGCGGCGGTCCTGACCGGGCTTCGCGGCCTTGTAGAAGATCCCGCGCCCCTTGGCCGGATCGGGCCTGAGCGTCAGCGCGATGTCGGCCACCCCGCGCAGCATCGCATCCGTCCCGGGCAGCGATTCCAGCCCGAGGCAGAGACCCTGCTGAACGGCGCAGGCCTGCCCCACGTCGACACCGCCAATAGCCGCCGCGATGAAAGCGGCGCGCACCGCATCGGACCGGTCGGCGTCGGTCGGTGCGCCGCTCAGCACGCCCTCGCCGGGGATGAGGCCCGGCGCCACCTCCGGGATGCCCGCGATGCGAAAGCCGAACTCCTCGATCAGCCCAAGGATCGCGCGGAGCGTGGCATCGTCGCCCGCCTGCATCGTCGGCAGCAAACGCGGCACCAGTTGCGCCGTCGCGGAATCGAAAAGCGCGGGATCGAGCCGCGGCCGCGTCACAGCGCCCGCGAGGATCACCCGCTCCACCCCTTCGTCCGTGAGCCGGTTCAGAAACGGCACGAGCCGCTCGATCCGAAAGCAGAGGTCGGGGATCAGATGGTGCGGCGGATAGCCCTCCATCGCTGCCACGAAGGGCGGTTCCTCCAGCGCCGCGACCACCGCGGCGGGTAGGTTCCCGGAGCCCGCGATCAGCGCGGTGCGTGTTCTTGGGGGCTTGGCGGGACCGGTCATTTGGGGGTCAGGAACGACCGGTCGGAAGCCGCGAGTATGAAGTCCGTCATCTCGCGCACATGGACGCTCTCGGTCTCCTCCGCCAGCCTTCGCGCCCGGTCGAGGAAGGATCCCTCGCCCTGCGCCAGCATCTGGTAGGCTGCCCGAAGCGCGGTGATCTCCGACCGTTCCACGCCGCGGCGCTTCAGACCGACGAGGTTCAGCCCGTCGAGATCGCCACGCGGTCCCTGCACAAGCCCGTGCGGCAACACGTCGTTCGTGACCATCGTGACCGCCCCGATGATCGCACCGCGCCCGACCCGCACCCACTGGTGCACACCGGACAGACCGCCCACGATGACATCGTCACCGATCTGGCAATGGCCGGCGATGGCCGCCTGATTGGCGAGGATCACCCGATCGCCGACCTGCGCATCGTGGCCGACATGCGCACCGGTCATGAAGAGGCAATCGTCGCCCACCCGCGTGACGCCGCCGCCGCCCCGGGTCCCGGTGTTGAGCGTCGCCCCCTCGCGGATACGGCAGCGGGCGCCGACCACCAGCCGCGTCCGCTCGCCCGCATATTTCAGATCCTGCGGAACCTCGCCGACGCAGGCGAAGGGAAAGATCGTGGAGCCGCTCCCGATTTCCGTCCAGCCGGTTACCACGGCGTGGGACTTCACCTCCACCCCGTCACCCAGCACGACCTCGGCCCCGATGACCGCGAAAGGGCCGATCCGGCAGTCCGCCCCGATCCGCGCACCCTCCTCGACGACGGCGGAGGAGTGGATGCCGGGCGCTGTCATGCCTTGGGAAGATCCATCATCGCGGTGAACTCCGCTTCGCAGGCCAGCTCGCCCTCCACCTCGGCGCGGCCCGCGAATTTCCAGACCTTGCCGCCGCCGCGCTTCACGGTGACGTTCAGGGTCAGCACATCGCCAGGCACCACCTTGCGGCGGAACTTGGCACCGTCGATCCCCATGAAATACACCAGCGCCTGCTTGTCGGCCAGGTCGAGCGAGACGCCCACAAGCACCGCCGCTGTCTGTGCCAGCGCCTCGATGATCTGGACGCCGGGAAAGATCGGCGCGCCCGGAAAATGGCCCGTGAACTGCGGCTCGTTGACGGTCACGCACTTGATGCCAACGGCAGAGCGGTTGATGTGGATGTCACGGACACGGTCGACCAGCAAGAACGGATAGCGGTGCGGGATCAGCCGCATGATCATCGCGATATCGGCAGTCCGTGGCGCGTCGGTCTCTGCATCCGTCATGGCACTCTCCGTCCGCTATCCCGTGCGGTCTGGTTAACGGTTGACGGCAGGGAGGACAAGATCCGGCTGGTCAGGGCCGGGCGGCAGCGGGCGCGGCCGCGTCGTCCGTGCCGTCGGGTATAGCCCCTTCGCGGCCGAGCGCCTCGTCGAGACGCTCCACGGCGATATCCGTGACGTCGATCCGGTCGAGGCTAATGACGACGCTGGTCTGGTCGATCAGAGCAACGGCCCCCATGCTGCGCATCAATTCGGCCAAAATCGGGAATGCCAGTTCGAAGAAGCGCTTCTGGTCGGCATCCCGCCCTTGTCCGATCTGGCGGGATTTCTCGTCCTGTGCGGACCGGATGCTTTTCACCTTTTTGTCGAAGGCCTCGGCCATCCCCTTGAAATCGGCGGGCGGCGTCGTGGCGCGCCGGACGGTCAAATCGCGCTCCTCGGCCTCCAGCTGCGCCTCGATCTTGCGGTTTTCGGCTTGCAACGCGGTCATCGCGGCGTCGATCCGCGCCAGCGAGGCCTTGCCGAAGGCCGACCGCTCGAACAGCTCGCGCTGCTTGATCGTCAGCATGGGGGAGCGTTGGTCGGCCTCCACTGTGTTGGTCGCATCCGCGATGGACAGGCCGGTCTGGGCCGCCGCCGCCCCGCCGAGGGCGAACGCCGCCAGAGCGAGGGCGGCGACGCGCATCAGAACTTGGTGGAGATTGTCAGATCGAAAGCCCGGGTCTTGTCGTAGTCTTCTTTCTTCAGCGCCTTGGAGAAGTTGAACCGCAAGGGCCCCAACGCCGTATCCCAGAAGAACGACACCCCAATCGCGGAGCGCAGATGCGCCTTGTCATCGACGAAACTGCCGCCCGCGACACCGCCATTGACATTGTCGAGGTTCCACACCGATCCGAAGTCCGCGAACAGGCCGCCCTTGATCTTGTATTCCGCCGGGAAGCCGATCGGAAACTCGGACTCGAACCGGGCGGTGGCATAGACGTTGCCGCCGAGGGGGTCGCGGTTCGGTGTGGAAAGGTCGCGCGGACCGATCCCGTTCGCCTCGAACCCGCGCATCTTGCCGTTCGCGAAGAACCGCTCCGTCACGCGGCTGTCACCGTTGAAGGAGTTCAGCACGCCGCCCTCGAAGATCGCACGCAGGGTCACGTCCTCGTGGAGCACCCGACGCTCCGCCAGCGCCAATCCCGTGGTCGCAACGAAGCGCCGGTCGCCGCCCAGACCCGCAAATTGCTGCCCGAAGCGCATCAGAACGCCACCGTTGGGATCGAGCCCCTCCGTCCGCGTGTCATAGCTCACCTGATAGCCGAGGCTGGAGGCCAGCGTATTGCCCTCCGCCGCATCCAGTTTCAGGATCTGGGAGGAGTTGACATTCACGTTGCGGACCGCCGACTGCGAAAGCCGATAAGTCAGATCCAGCCGCGTGTTATCGTTGATCGGAAATCCGAGACCCGTTGAGATCGATCCGATCCGGGTTCCGTAATTGGAATTGTAGTTGTCCGTCTCCGCGTATCCGGCACCAAGGCTCAACGCCACGTTGCGGCCAAGGAAATACGGCTCCACGAAGGAAATGGTGCCCTCCTTGTTCTCCGACGCCGTGTTGATATTGACCGACACGGACTGCCCGCGACCGAGGAAGTTGTTCTCCGAAAGGCCGACGGCGAGGCCGATGCCGCTATCGGCCCCGTAGCTCGCCCCGAAGGTCAGCGCGCCGGTCGGCTGCTCGGTCACATCCACATTCACGATCACCTGATCGGGCGAGGAACCGGGCTGCGAGTTGACCTGTGCGTCGCTGAAAAAGCCCAAGGCGCGGATCCGTTCCGCCGCGCGCCGTATCTCCCGCGGATTGAAGGGGTCGCCTTCGGCCGCCTTGAACTCGCGCCGGATCACGTCGTCGCGCGTCGTCGTGTTGCCCTCGATGTCGATCCGCTCCACGAACACGCGGGGACCGCGGGTCAGCGTGAACTGGACGTCGAGCGTCTGGTCGCGGTCGTTGCGGGTCACGCGGGGCTCCACCGCGACAAAGGTGAGACCCTTCTTGATCGCGAGGTTCTCCATCCGCTCGATCGTGTTCTCCACGATGGTGGGCGAATAGGTGACGCCCGGGCGGATCTTCATCTGGCGGGCAAAATCGGCGGAATTGATCTCGGGGATCTCCGACACGGTGGTCAGTTTGCCGAAACGGTAGGGCGTGCCCTCGCGCACCGTGAAGGTCACAAAATATCCGTCGCGCTGCGGGGTGATCTGGCCCACCGCGTCAAGCACCTGGAAATCGACATAGCCGCGGGCGAGATAGAAGTCGCGCAGAAGCTGTTTGTCGACCCCGATCCGGTCCTCCTGGAACGTGTCCGACGTGATGATCTTGCGAAAGAGACCCGCCTGTCTGGTGGCAAGGACCTGCCGCAGACGGCGGTCCGAATAGGCGCGGTTGCCGTTGAAATTCAGCCGCTCCACCTCCACCGGCCGGCCTTCGCGGATCTCGAACGCGAGATCCACGCGATTGGCAGACCGCCGGATGATCTTCGGATCGACCGTGACCGCGGACCGGCCCTGTGCACTGTAGGCCTGCGCGATCAGGGCGGCATCCGCTTCGGCCTGTGCCGGGGAATAGACGCGGTTCGGCTTCGAAGTAATGAGCTTTTGCAGATCCTCGTCCTTGAGCCGCTTGTTGCCCTCGAAGTTGATCACGCTGATGGTCGGATATTCCTTGACGCGGATGACCAGCGTGGAGCCGCGCGGCACGAGATCGACCGACTCGAACAGACCCGAGTTCTGCACCCGCTGGAGCGCGTCGTTCAACTGGCCCGCGCTGACCGCCTTACCGCGCTCGATGCCCGCATAATTGACCACTGTTGCCGGATCGACACGCTCGTTCCCCTCCACCTTAACGGAGGAGAAGGCGTAGCCCTGTGCCAAGGCTGCCCCGCCGGTCCCGAGGTAGGCCAGGCCGACCGCCAAGGTCAGGAACAGCGTTGCGATCAGGCCCCATATCTTGCGGGTATCCAAGAGCCTATCCGCAACATCCATCGTAGTGCCCCGCCCGAGAAAACCTGTAGGCTTCTGACTAGCCCGAACGGAATGGCTTGTCAAAAGGCGGATTCATGCGCCTGAGCGAAGCGGCAAGGATCAGCAGAAGAGGTCGTTCGACAGCGCGAAGACCATCAGCGCAAGCAGAAGCGCAAGCCCGCCCCCCATCAGGACCCGGAGCGCACGGTCGCTCGGCGGGCGGCCCGTGATCGCCTCAAAGGCATGGAACAGAAGATGCCCTCCGTCGAGAACCGGAACCGGAAAGAGGTTCATCAGCCCCACCGCCGTCGACAGCATCGCGATGAAGAGGATGAAGCTCGTCCCCCCCTGCGAGGCCGCGGCACCCGAGCTTTCGGCGATCCCGAGCGGTCCGCGCAGATTACAGGAGGAAATCGCGCCCGAAATCATGTGACCGAGGCCTGAAAGGCTGGTCCGCACGATCGACCAGGTCTGCGATCCGGCGAGGCCCACCGCCTCCAGCGGGCCGGGGGTGCGGGTCTCCGGCTCGAACACGATGTCGCCGGTGAGGCCGATCAGCCAGCGCGTCTCGAATCCGCCGTCGGGGGAGGGTATGTCCATCCGCTTGGGCGTCAGCACCGCGTCGAAGACCGTGCCGCCGCGCCAGACCGACATCGGCAGGGGCTTGCCGTCGGATGCCCCCACAAGATCGCGAAGCTGGCCGAAGGCATAGACCGGCTTGCCTGCGACCGTGAGGATCACGTCCCCCTGTTCCAGCCCCGCACGAGCCGCGGCGGACGCGGGCTGCACCGACCCCGCGAGCGGCGGAAACGGATAGGGACCGCTTACGTCCTGCGCGCTGTCCCCCCGCTCCACCCGGTAGGTGGCGGAACTGGCTGGGGGAAGCGCCTCGGACGCCTTTAGGAACGACGCGAGATCGGGCGTATCGGTGCCGTCCAGCCCGACGATCCGGTCGCCGGGCAGCAGCGACTGACCCTCATAGGGCGTGGGCTTCAAGACCTCCACGACCGCCTGATCGGTGGCGACGCCGCGGATCATGAAGAAGCCGGTGAAGATCAGGATCGTCAGGATGAAGTTGAAGACCGGCCCCGCGAGCACCGTAGCGGAACGCGCCCAGAGCGGTGCGCCGTGCATCGTGTGACGCCGCTCCTCCACCGACATGGAACCCATCGCGTCCCCGTCGATGCCGGAGGCGGCGTCCGCATCGCCGCGGAACTTCACGAAGCCGCCGAATGGCAATGCCGCCACCTGCCAGCGGGTGCCGCGCCGGTCGGTCCGCGACCAGATCACCGGCCCGAAGCCGAGCGAGAAGATGTCCGCCGCGATCCCGGTCCAGCGTCCAACGATGTAATGGCCGTATTCATGCACCGCGACGATGATGGACAGCGCCACCACGAAGGCGAGCATGGTCCCGGCGAAGGTGCCGAACTGGGGTATGATCGAAGTCAGATTCAAGGCGTACCCCTTTGAAGACGCGGCCGGCATAGGCAGGGTTGTGCGTGCCCCCAAATGGGGGCCGCCCGCACAACCCGGCGTGCCCCCACGATCTAGGCGTGGGGGCGGCTCCGCGCAATGGAGCGGCGACGCAACGCTGCAAGCCCGGCAAGACCGCCGATCAGCAGGGGGGCACCGGCAGGCAGAGGGACGGGAGGGGCGTCTAGGTTCACGAGCTTGGCGTTACCATCGAAGTAATATCGATCCGCGCCGAAGTAATCGTAGAAAAAAGCCTCTTTCGCCCCGAAACTTGCACCAATCATTTCGTCGTTATCATAACCGCCGAGTACTTCCGTCAAGGCACCATCACTATCGGTCGTTAAAGTGAAATAGCTCAGCGGAACATCATACAAACTCATGATTTCGCCAACGCCAAGGTCGGCTACATCGATATCCAGATTTGCCAAGCTTGGAGCATCAAAACGTACCAGCACGTCGAAATACGCGCCGAAGTGTGGCTCATAAATATCGAGCTCATCGTTTTCGTATGAAGTATCAGTTGAGTGAAAGGTAAACTCGATTGTCGCCGCGCCCGCCTGCACCCCAATAGCGGCCAACGCCGCCGCCGCAATCCACGTCTTCATCAACATACTCCGGGTTGAGTCCAGTCACCAGGATACGAAGGCTCTGCGAATTTGCAAGGAGTCGAGCGCGTCAGAACGTAAACGCCGCGCGGATCGGGACGGGCAGCGTGATGAAGAGTTCCAGCACCATCAGCGCCGCCGTGGCCCCGATCATCGCGTCAAAGCGGTCCATTACGCCGCCGTGCCCGGGGATGAGCGCGGAGCTGTCCTTCACGCCCGCGCGGCGTTTCAGCCAGCTTTCCGCGATGTCGCCCATCTGCCCGGCAAGCGCCACAAACGGCGACAGCAGGAGGATCGACGCGCCGATCAGGCCCAGCGCCCAGAAAACCGCGCCCACCGCCGCCGCGCCAACCCATCCCGCGACCGTGCCGGACCATGTCTTCTTGGGGCTGATCGCGGGCCAGAACTTTGGCCCGCCGACCACGCGCCCGACGAAATATCCCAGCACGTCGGAGGCGATCACGATCAGCACCAGCCACAGGATCGCGGGCGTCCCGCCCTCCGCGCGCAGTGTCACGAGGCCGAGGCCCGCGACCATGATGACCGCGGCCCATGCCGCCGCCAGCCCCCGCTCCGTCCGGGGCGTCAGTGCCACAAGAAGCGCGGGCACCAGAAGCAATGCGCCTCCGGTCTCCGTCCGGCTCCAAACCGAGAGGAACAGGCACAAAGCACCGATCCCGGCCAGCGCAAGCGCGGTGCCGCGCGCCTCGGGGGCCGTCATGCGCGCGGTTTCCCACAGCATCGCGGTGCAGATCACGATTACCAGCACCGTGAAGGCCACGCCGCCGAGCAGGACACCGCCCGCCCCCACCGCGATCATCACCACGGCCGAGATCAGCCGCGGCCGCAGATCGGACCAGCGCGCGATTGCCTTCCGGTCCGGGCCGCTGCGCCGAGGCTCGGTGGTGCTCACGCCGTGACCACGCCGCCGAACCGGCGCTGGCGAGTGCCGAAGCGCATCAGGATCGATTCCAGCTCCTCCGGCGTGAAATCGGGCCAGAGCGTGGTGGTGAACTCGAACTCCGCATAGGCCGCCTGCCACGGCAGGAAGTTGGAGGTCCGCGTCTCCCCCGAGGTGCGGATCACGAGATCGGGGTCGGGCAGATCATGCGTGTCGAGCCTGCGCGCCAGCGCCTGCTCCGTCATCTCGCCGGGGTCGAGCCGTCCTTCGGACACCTCCAGCGCCACCTGCCGGACCGCACGCAGGATCTCGTCGCGCCCGCCGTAGTTGATCGCCACGGTAAGGTTCAGCCGCGAGAGGCCGGCCGTCCGCGCCTCGATCCCGGCCATCAGGCGCTGCAGCTTGGGATCGAGCCGGGTGCGGTCGCCGATGAAGCGCAGCCGCACCCCTTCGCGCGCCATCCGGTCGGCCTCGCGCCGGATGTAGCGCGCGAAGATCGCCATCAGGCCGAGAACCTCCTCCGTGGAACGTTTCCAGTTCTCCGTCGAAAAGGCATAGACCGTAAGCCACCGGATGCCGAGATCGGGCGCCGCGGACACCAGCTCCTTGACGCGCTCCGCCCCCCGGCGGTGCCCGACGAGCCGGGGCCAGCCGCGGTCGACGGCCCAGCGACCGTTGCCGTCCATGATGATGGCGACGTGATCCACCCCATAGACCGGTGCGGCGGGTGCGGGCGATACGGTGGCGTTCAACGACGGCCCTCCCCTCGGCGCAGGTCAGACCTGCATGATTTCCTGCTGCTTGGCATCCAGCGTCCGATCGACGGACGCGATCGCCTTGTCGGTGAGCTCCTGCACCTCGTCGGACCACATCTTCTGGTCGTCCTCGGCCATGCCCTTGGCCTTCTTGATCCGATCCATCCCGTCGCGCCGCACGTTCCGGACCGCGATCCGCGCATTCTCGGCATAGCCGCCCGCGACCTTCGAGAGATCGCGCCGCCGCTCCTCGTTCAGTTCGGGGATCGGGAGCATGATGATCGTCCCGTTCATCTGCGGATTGATCCCGAGACCGGAGTTGCGAATCGCCTTCTCCACCTTGTTGACGAGTCCCTTGTCCCAGACGTTGATCGTTACCATCCGCGGCTCCGGCACGTTGATCGTGCCGACCTGGTTCAACGGCGTCGGCGTGCCGTAGGCATCCACCATCACCGGATCGAGCATCGACCCCGAGGCGCGCCCGGTCCGCAGCGACGCAAGCTCCGTCCTCAAAGCCACGATGGCCCCGTCCATCCGACGCTCGATGTCGCCAAGGTCCATGTCTTCGCTGTCATCGTCCGGCATCGTCTCTTCCTTCTCTCAGAGGCCGCGCGGGGCCCATGGGTCGCGCTGCAACCGGAGCGTGCAGAACCGCCTTCGCTTATATCATCCAGACCTGCACGGAACAGGACCCTTGCATGATTTTCCATAACAAGATCTTACGTCCCATGGGACGTGTCGTTCCACCGACTGGCGCAATGAGGGCCGTCCTCCGCTATTCCGCCGCCGCTGCCACGCCGCGCGCAAGGCGGGGCCCGTCCGACACGCGCGTGTATGTCCCCTCGCCCCGCAGGATGCCGCAGAACCCGCCCGGCTCATCGAGCGAAAAGACGATGATCGGCAGGCTGTTGTCGCGCGCAAGAGCGATTGCCGAGGCGTCCATCACGCCCAAATGCTTTTGCAGAACCTCGTCGTAGCTGACCGTGTCGTAGCGTTTGGCATCGGCAAACTTCTTGGGGTCCTTGTCATAGACGCCGTCGACCTTGGTGCCCTTGAAGATCGCCTCGCAGGTCATCTCGTTGGCGCGCAGGGTCGCGGCCGTGTCGGTGGTGAAATACGGATTGCCGGTGCCCGCCGCGAAGATCACGACGCGCTGCTTTTCGAGGTGCCGGACCGCGCGGCGCCGGATATAGGGTTCGCACACCTGATCCATCGGAATGGCTGAGATGACGCGCGTATGGATCCGCAACGCCTCCAGCGCCGCCTGCATCGCCAGCGCGTTCATCACGGTGGCGAGCATTCCCATGTAGTCGGCCGTCGTCCGCTCCATGCCTTGCGCGGAGCCTTGCAGCCCACGAAAGATGTTGCCGCCGCCGATCACCATGCAGATTTCCACGCCAAGATCGTGGACGGACTTCACCTCCGCCGCGATTCGCGCCACGGTGGGCGGATGGAGACCGTAGCCCTGATCCCCCATCAGCGCCTCGCCCGAGATCTTGAGCATCACGCGGCGATAGGTCAGGGTTTTGGCGGCATCCGGCATGGGTAGGGGCATGTCCTTGGCTTGGCCGGAGCGTCGGTCCGGCGGGGAGGGTCGCGCGCCGATCGGCCGCCCGCACAAAATGACGCAAAACCGGGGTGGGTTCAACGGCGAACGGGCGCGGTCGGTCACGGCAGCGCCCCGGCCCGGCGAGATCTCGCGTCTGTTCGGGCCAGCGCCATGCGGCTAGACGACATCCCCAGCGACCGTCCGGTGCTGATCGCAGGGCCAACCGCGTCGGGCAAATCGGATCTGGCCGCCACCATCGTGCGGCGGGGCGGCGGGGTCATCGTCAATGCCGACGCGCTGCAGGTCCATGACCGCTGGCGCATCCTGACCGCACGGCCCTCGGCGGCAGAGGAGGCCGCCCTGCCCCACCGTCTCTACGGTCACGTCGCACCCGACGCGTCCTATTCGGTCGGACACTGGCTGCGGGAGGTCGCGGCGGTCCTCGCGGATGGTGCGCGCCTGGTCGTCGTCGGCGGCACCGGGCTCTACCTCTCCGCGCTGACAGAAGGGCTTGCGGATATCCCCGAGACGCCGGCAGAAGTCCGGGCGGCGGGCGACCGGCTGTTCGCGGACGGGGGCCTTGCGGCGCTCATCGCCGGCACCGACGCGGTGACGCTCGCCCGCATCGACCGCGCCAACCCGGCCCGCGTGCAGCGCGCGTGGGAGGTGTTGGCCGCCACCGGGCGCGGCCTCTCCGCGTGGCAAAGCGAGCCCCGCGCACCCTTGATCGCGCTGGAGCATGCCGTGCCACTGGTGTTGCGCCCCGATCCGGGCTGGCTCGGCGCGCGCATTGACCGGAGACTCGACCGGATGATCGCGGCGGGCGCGCTGGAGGAGGTCCGCGCAGCCTTGCCCGACTGGTCGCCGCATCGTCCTGCGGACCGGGCCATCGGCGCGCCGGAACTGGTTGCCCATCTGCGGGAGGAGACTCCGCTGGAGGAGGCGCTGGCCCTCACGCGGACCGCGACGCGGCGCTACGCCAAACGGCAAAGGACGTGGTTTCGGAGCCGCATGACGGCCTGGCACGCGCTCGACCCCGCGCGGTTCTGAGCAGTCTTCAAACCCGCTTCCGACCCTGGAAATGTCGGTATCGTGACGCGGAGTGACGATTTCGTCCATTGACGCGACCCGGCAATCCATGCGGAATAACAGCGCGATGGCGCGCCGTCCTGACCCGTTGCAGGAATGCAACGCCCCGGAGGATGGTGCGGACACCCACCCATAGGCGCCCGGGACCGACAGAGGTTCGGGACAGCGACATTGTTCAGGGAGTTACCGATGACACGCAAGATTGCAAAGCCAACGCATCCCGCCGCCGTATCCTACGCAGACGAGGTCCGCGACGGCACGCTCGACCGACGCGAGTTCCTGACGCGAGCAACGGCGCTCGGCGTCTCTATTCCAGCGGCCTACGGGCTTCTGGGTCTCAGCGCCCCCGCACGGGCGCAGGACACGCCCACGAAGGGTGGCACGCTGCGCACCGAGATGGAGACCAAGGGCCTGAAGGATCCGCGCACCGCCGACTGGAGCCAGATCTCGAACTTCACCCGCGGCTGGCTCGAATACATGGCGGAATACGAGATCGACGGCTCGATCCGCGGCATGTTGCTGGAAAAGTGGGACACAAGCGACGACGCCACGGAATATACGCTCTACACCCGCAAGGGCGTGAAGTGGAGCAACGGCGACGATTTCACCGCCGAAGACGTGGCCAACAACATCGAGCGCTGGTGCGACGGCACGGTGGAGGGCAACTCCATGGCGGGCCGGATGGGCACGCTCGTCGACCCGGAGACGAAGAAGGCCCGCGAGGGCGCGATCGCGGTCGATGGCGAAACGGTGAAGCTGAAGCTTTCCGCCCCCGACATCGCGATCGTGGTCAACATGACCGACTACCCCGCGGCGGTGGTTCACAAGAGCTATAACAACGGCGATCCGTCGGTGAACCCGATTGGCACCGGACCCTACCTGCCCACCACCAATCAGGTGGGCGTGAAGCAGGTGCTGACGTTGAACGACAAGCAGCCGTGGTGGGGCACCGACGTCTACGGCGGTCCGTATCTGGATGAGATCGTCTATACCGACTACGGCACCGACCCCTCCGCCGTCGTGGCTGCGGCGGGCTCGGGTGAGATCGACATGACCTACCAGACCACCGGCGATTTCATCGACATCCTGAACGGCATCGGCTGGACCGAATCCGAGGCCGTCACCGCGGCCACCATCACCGTGCGCTTCAACGAGGACGCCGACCTCTACAAGGATCAGGCCGTCCGACAGGCGCTGGTGAAAGCGGTCGACAACAAGGTGATCCTGGAACTTGGCTACAACGGCCGCGGCAGGGTGGCGCAGAACTTCCACGTCTGCCCGATCCATCCGGAATATGCGGAGCTGCCCCCGCTCCAGCCCGACGCGGCCGAGGCCAAGAAGATGCTCGATGCCACCGGAAAGGCCGATCAGGAGTTCGAGCTGATTTCCATCGACGACGCGTGGCAGGCCGCGACCTGCGATGCGGTGGCGGCGCAGATGCGGGATGCCGGCATCAACGTAAAGCGGACGGTGCTGCCCGGCTCCACCTTCTGGAACGACTGGCTGAAATATCCGTTCTCCGCCACGGAATGGAACATGCGTCCCTTGGGCGTGCAGGTTCTGTCGCTCGCCTACCGCACGGGCGAGGCGTGGAACGAGAGCGCCTTCTCCGACGCCGAGTTCGACACGCTGATGGCCAAGGCGAACTCCATCAACGACGCCAAGAAGCGGTCCGAGGTGATGAAGCGGGTCGAGGAGATCCTGCAGGAGCAGGCCGTAATGGTGCAGCCCTACTGGCGCTCGCTCTTCCGCCATTACGACGCCAAGGTCCACGGCGCTGAAATGCACCCGACCTTCGAGCACCACCATTACAAGTGGTGGATGTCCGCCTGATCGACATGGTCCGGGGCTGATCCCTCAGCCCCGGACCGTCGCGACCACCCGGCACGCAGAGGCCGGGGGCAAGCAAGAAGCCTTGATCCGAGATCAGGGGGGGACATTCCATGCTGTTATTCCTGCTCAGGCGACTGGGCATCATGGTGTTGACCGCACTCGCGCTGACGTTCGTGGTCTTCTACCTCACCAACCTCGGTCCCAACCTCGAAAAACTCGCGCGCGCCGAAGGCTCGGTCCGCATGAGCGACGAGCAGGTCACGAGCTGGCTGGAGAACAACGGCTACGCCCGTCCCGTCGTTCTGCGCTACGGCGAATGGCTCGGCGTCCTGCCGGGCTGGACACGGGACGTGGGCGACACGACGGTCGGCCGCTGCATCGGCCGGGGCGTCGATGCGGCCGATGCGCCCCGCTTCTGCGGCGTGCTGGAAGGCGACTGGGGCAACTCCTCCGTCTTCAAGCGCCCGGTGGGGGAGATCCTGAGTCGCGGTCTGGTCGCGACGGGCTGGCTGATGCTCTGGGTGATGATCGTGATGGTGCCCTGCGCGCTGGCTCTGGGCGTGCTCGCGGGCATGCGGGAAGGCTCGCGCACCGACCGGGTGCTTTCCACCTTCGCCATCGCCACAACGGCGACGCCGGAATATGTCTCCGGCGTCATCCTGATCGCACTTCTCGCCTCGGCGACCGTCGGGATCTCGCCGTTCCTCGCTGACCATGGGCTGATCGAAGGACGAACTCTATTTCAAGGCACGGCGACCTCGGCCACGACGAAGATCACCTTCTGGAACTTCGCGCTCCCCGTCCTGACCATAGCACTTTACGGCATCGGCTACATTGCGCGGATGACCCGCGCCTCGATGACCGAGGTGATGACCGCGCAATATATCCGCACTGCGCGATTGAAGGGCGTCAAGTTTCGCGATGTGGTGATGCGGCACGCGCTCCGGAACGCGCTCATTGCACCGTTCACGGTCATCATGCTCCAGTTCCCGTGGCTCCTGAACGGCGTCGTCATCACGGAGACCCTGTTCAACTACAAGGGCTTCGGCTGGACGCTGGTGCAGGGCGCGGGCAACAATGACATCGAACTCCTGCTCGCCTGTTCGGTCGTGGCGGTCATCGTGGTTCTCGTCACGCAGCTCATCTCGGACATCGGCTACGTCTACCTGAACCCCCGCATCCGGATGTCCTGAGGAGATGGAGATGGAAAACCTCGGCTGGGGTGGCATCCTCCTGCGCGTCGCGATGCAGTTCTGGCCCACGTGGGTTGCACTGGCTGTGACCTTTGCCCTCTCGATCCGCTTCAAGCGGAGGCTCGGGCTCTATGGCAAGCTGTTCGATTCCACGGTCGGGATGATCGGATTCGGGGTCGTGATGTTCTGGATCTTCACCGGCCTCTTCGCCGATTTCATCATCACCTTCGATCCCCTGAGCCAGATCGCGGGGCTGAAGAACAAGCCCCCCGGCTCCGCCGCACCCGGCGATGCCGCCTACGCCTGGTATCTCTTCGGCGGCGACAACCTCGGCCGCGACGTCTTCAGCCGCATGGTGATGGGCGCCCGCCGCGTACTGACCATTGCACCCGCCGCCACCGCCTTCGCTTATATGGTCGGCATCACGCTGGGCCTGCCCGCGGGATACTTTTCCGGCAAGCCCGACACGATCCTGTCCTTCATAGCGAACCTCGTTCTTGCCTTCCCGGTGATCCTGCTCTTCTACCTCCTCGTCACGCCGGAGATCCGGGACACCGGCATTCCCGTCGTCCTTGCCGCGGTCCTCTTCATCTTCCCGGTCATCTTCCTCGTCGTTCTGATCAACAGCCGCTATTTCACCGTGCCCCTCAGACGAAACATCTACGTCGCCATCATCCTCGTGATCGGCCTCTGGGCCTACTCCGGCCTCGCGTTCAACGCGGACCCGCTGGGGGTATGGTCAATGCCGCCAAACCTCTTGAACGTCTTCGTCGCCGTCGTCTTCGTGAACGCCCCCACCGTGTTCCGCATCGTCCGCGGCATCGTCCTTGATCTGCGATCGCGCGATTACGTCGCCGCCGGCCAGACGCGAGGCGAGGGCCCATGGTATATCATGCTCTGGGAAATCCTGCCCAACGCCCGCGGCCCCCTGATCGTGGACTTCTGCCTGCGCATCGGCTATACCACCATTCTTCTGGGCACCCTCGGCTTCTTCGGCCTGGGCGTCAGTCCCGAATCTCCCGACTGGGGCTCCACCATCAATGACGGCCGCCGCCTGCTCTCGATATTCCCCCACCCCGCCGTCGTCCCTGCCCTCGCCCTGATGAGCCTCGTCCTCGGCCTCAATCTCCTCGCCGACGGTCTGAGGGAGGAAAGCCTGCGCGACTGACCCACCCCCTTTTTCTGTCCACAACTATCCCACGGGGGTCCGGGGGTGTGAAACCCCCGGTCCACGCCCACCACCCGCGCCGCCGCCTGAAAAGGACCCGCCATGCCCGATACCCAGTGGGACGAGACCCAACCAATCCTGGAGATCGATCACCTCTCGATCTCCTTCTTCACCCGCACCCGGGAGATCCCCGCCGTCATGGATTTCTCCTGCAAGGTGATGACCGGTGAGGCGATGGGCCTCGTTGGCGAATCCGGCTGCGGAAAATCCACCGTCGCCCTTGGCGTGATGCGCGATCTGGGCACCAACGGCCGCATCGTCGCGGGCACCATAAAATTCAAGGGGCGCGACCTCACCACCATGAACGAGGAGGCGCTCCGCACCATCCGCGGCTCCGAGATCGCGATGATCTATCAGGAACCGATGGCGTCGCTGAACCCCGCAATGAAGGTCGGCGCGCAACTGGTCGAAGTGCCGATGATCCACGAGGGCATGTCCCGCTCCGATGCGATGGCGCTCGCCCGCCAGATCGTGGCCGACGTGCGCCTGCCCGACCCCGACCGCATCCTCGACGCCTACCCGCACCAGCTCTCGGGCGGCCAGCAGCAGCGCATCGTCATCGCCATGGCGCTGATGTCAAAGCCCGCGCTCCTCATCCTCGACGAACCCACCACCGCGCTCGACGTGACGGTGGAGGCGGGGATCGTCGACATGGTCAAGGAGCTGGGCCGTAAATACGGCACCTCGATGCTCTTCATCTCCCACAATCTTGGTCTTATCCTCGACGTATGCGACCGGCTCTGCGTGATGTATTCCGGCGAGGAGGTTGAGACCGGAAACGTGGCCGAGGTCTTCGACAAGATGCGCCATCCCTATACGCAAGCGCTCTTCCGCTCGATCCCGCTGCCCGGCGCCAACAAGACCGACCGACCCCTCGTGGCCATCCCCGGCAATTTCCCCCTGCC
>JBBSVE010000047.1:0-20438 GCA_038233815.1 Rhodobacterales bacterium | reverse complement strand
GCCGGAGGGCATAGGCTGGCAGGCGCTGCCATTTCAGGAAATTGCGGACCTGCGCGAACCCGGTGCCGGTGATGGTGCTTTCGCCCGCGTCGTCGGTGTGGCTCGGGAACGGCTCCATCCCGTAGCGCCGGATGCGGTGCACGTGGCTGCGGTCGAGCTCGTGGTCCAGCGGCCGCGTGACCGGCAGCATCCGGGGCAGCAGCCGGGCGGCGCAATCGCGGGTGATGAGATAGGCGCCGGTGCCGGTCAACGGCCCGCGATAGGCGTTGAGGCTCCACCGCCCCGCACGCCCGCGCGCCACCGGATGCTGGGCGCGAATGCGGTTGAAGTTCAGCATGTCCCAGCGATCCTTGGCAGCCAAGGCTGCGACCAGCGCCTCGCGGAAATCATCGTGGAACACCACGTCATCCTCCAGCACCAGCGCAACAGGCGCGCCGGTCGCAAGGAACGCCCGCCAGACCCCGAGATGGGAGTGGTAGCAGCCGAGGTCGCCCGGCAGCACCGCGCGTCCCGTATTGCGATGGAAGGCCGCCTCGTCCAGATCGCAGGTCAGCCGCACCTCCTCCGCCAGCCCGTCCACGGCGGCAAAGAGCGTGTAGCCGAGGTCGATGGCCGCCAGCCGCTCCTCCATCTGCGCGCGGCGCGCGGCCGACCGGGGAAGGTTGATGAGCCAGACCGGAAGGTCGCCGCCCCCCGGCGGCACGGGTCCGGCCGCCGGGGGGCGGTCCGCCGTCACGGTGCAGCATAGGCGGGGCTGGCGCGGTGGGTGCCCTCGATCTCCGCCAGCACCTCCGGGATCGGTTGCGGCAGATCGCCGGCATGGACCGCGGCCAGAAACTGTTCCCGCACCCGGTGATGGAGCGCGTGGGCCGGGTAGCCGTGGGTCTTCTTCATCGCGTTCATGCCCAGAAGATCGTGAAGCGGATGGGCCAAGGCAAGCTGAAACTCCCGGTGCGCGTCGGCCTTGGCGAGAACCGCGTGGACGCGCGCGGTCCAGTCTGCGTCACGGGGGCCGTCCTGCAACAAGGCCGCGACCTCCGCCGTCTCGTCGGCATGTTTCGTCGCGAGATACCGCAGCGTCGTGGCCAGCCTCTCCGGCTCCGCCTCCGCCAACCGCGCGAGGATGGTGTCCAGATCGTAGAGCGAGCCCACCGACAGACCCGCCCCTGCCATCGCCCCGGTCAGGCGCATCTCGCCCCTGCGGATCGCGTTGAACTTGAAGCTGGAGACGCGGTAGCCCTGCCAAAAGCGCCGGAACGCGGGGGATGCCAGCGCGCGGGGGCCAAACCAGTAGAAATAGGAATGGATGAAGGGCGGCCTCGGCCGGGTGCGGCGGCGGTCGCGGAACGGCGTGCGGAAGAGGCCCATGACATCGGTGCCGGACGCTTCCAGCGCCTCCAGCGTCCGGTCGCCGGGAAATACCGGCCACCAGATAGAGTCGTTCATCACGAGCGCCGCCTCCAGCGCGGGCAGCGTCTCGCGTGCGAGGCGCAGACCATCGCGGTAGCCGCCGAAATCGTAGCCGAGGTTGGGCCGCTCCAGAATGCGCCAGACATGCGGGCGAAGGCTCTCGCGCGCCGCCTCCGTCAGCGGCAGGTTGGAGGTCAGGATCGTGGCATAGCCGTGCGCCGCCAGATGCGCGCAGGTCAGCCGCGTCGAGGCCGCCAGACCCTGCGGCTGGTAGATCAGCAGGACCGCAGCCTTGGCGCTTGCCGGTGCTGTCCCTTCGGTGATCCGCACGGATGCTTGGAAATCCCGATCGTGGCGATGGCGGACCCACGCCTCCCACGGGGCCTGCAGGATCGCGCGCGCCTGATCGAGCGGGCGTCGGAGCTCCCGCTGGAGTTTGCGCGCCGACATCCTCACGCGAGGTCGCTCCACTTCAGCTGCGTGTTGCGGGTGACGGCGCGGGTCAGGCGGCGGCCCACGACGCGGTCGAACTCATAGCCCGCGATCTCCCCGGATCCGGGACGGCGGGCCCAGATGTCGGCCTCCGCGATGACATGGCCTTCGGGCAGATCGCGGTCGGCCACGACGCTCGCGCGGGCGAAGCGGTAGACCGGCTCCTCCGCCTCGGTGCGACGCTTGGGGTTGTGAAGGGCCGTATGGATCTCCCGGCTGCGGTCGATGAGAAAGCGCAGCTCCGCCGGGTCCATCGAATTCACGATGTCCGGGCCCTTCCGGTAGCGCGTATCGGTATAGTGCCGCTCCAGGATCGACGCGCCGAGCGCGACCGAGGCCAGCGCCATCTCCGGCCCGATGGAATGGTCGGAAAAGCCCACGACCGCGTTCGGGAAGGCCGTCCGCAGGTCCGTGACCCCTTGCAGGGAGACGATCTCCGGCGGCGACGGGTAGAGGTTGGTGCATTCGAGGAGCGCATACTCCACCCCCGCAGCGTCGAGGATCGCGACGCTCGCCCGGATGCTGTCGATGGTCTGCATCCCGGTGGACAGAATCACCGGCTTTCCCTTCCGCGCGATATGGCGGATCAGCGGCAAGTTGTCGGCCTCCCCCGACCCGATCTTGTAGGCGGGCACGTCCAGCGTCTCCAGAAAGTCCGCCGCCGCACGCGAAAAGGGCGTGGAGATCCAGATCATCCCGAGGCTTTCGGTGTAGACCTTCAGTGCCGCTTCATCCGGTTGCGACAGCGCGCAGGCCTCCATCACGTCCCAGATCGAGACGTCGGCGTTGGGCGGAAAGATCGCCTTCGCCTCATCCGTCATCTCATCCTCGAGGATGTGGGTTTGGTGTTTGATCATCTCGCAGCCCGCACCCGCGGCAAGGCGCACCATCTCCTTCGCCACGTCCAGCGAACCGCCGTGGTTGATCCCGATCTCGGCGATGACAAGCGGCGGATGGGTGGGGCCGATTTCCCGGCTGGCAATCCTCATGGTGAAATCCTTGTTTTGCAAATCAACCGATTACAGGACCATCTTCACTCATTGCATCAACGGAAGACAGCCCTGCGCGAAACCGGCGCATGTTGGCGCGGTAGCCCTCGGCCGACGCCAGCAGCTTGGCCGTAGCCTCCGCGTCGAGCGTGCGGACCACCCGGCCCGGCGCGCCCACCACCAGCGAGCCGTCGGGGATCGCCTTGCCTTCCGTCACCAACGCGCCAGCGCCGATCAGGCAGCCCGCGCCAATCACCGCGCCGTTGAGCACCGTGGCCCCCATCCCGATCAACGTGCCGTCGCCGATCGTGCAGCCATGCAGCATCGACTTGTGACCCACCGTGCAGTCGGCGCCGATAGTCAACGGAAATCCGAGGTCGGTGTGCAGGACGCAACTTTCCTGCACGTTGGAGCCGCGGCCGACGCGGATCTCCTCGTTGTCGCCGCGCAGGACGGCACCGAACCAGACCGAGGCGCCCTCCTCCAGCACCACCCGGCCGATCAGGGTGGCGTCAGGCGCGACCCATGTGTCGGCCGCAATGTCCGGCGCGATGTCATCGAGCGCGTAGATCATGGCGCGACCTCGGCGGCGAGCGCGCGGACGAACTCCGGCAGGCCGGGGCGACGTTCGCGGCGCAGGCGTTCGGCCTCGAGGATCGTGCGCAGGTCCATGAAGGTGCTCTCCAGATCGTGGTTGACCAGAACGTAGTCGTATTCGGCCCAGTGGCTGATCTCGGCCTCGCTCTTGGCCATGCGCGCGGCGATCACCGCATCGGTGTCCTGCGCGCGGCTCCGAAGGCGGCGTTCCAGTTCGGCCATCGACGGCGGCAGCACGAAGACCGACACCACGTCACGGCCCAGCGCAGAGTTGCGGATTTGCTGGCCGCCCTGCCAGTCGATGTCGAAGAGCGTGTCGCGCCCCTCTGCCATCGACGCGGCCACCGGCGCCAGCGGCGAGCCGTAGAGATGGCCGAAGACCTGCGCATGTTCCAGCATTTCCCCGCCGAGGATCATGGCGAGGAACGCCTCCTGCGTGCGGAAATAATACTCGCGCCCCTCGGCCTCGCCGGTCCGGGGCGGTCGGGTGGTGGCGGAGACGGAGAACCGGATCGCCGGATCCCATGCCATCAGCCGCCGCGCCAGCGTCGATTTTCCCGCCCCCGAAGGCGAGGACAGGATCATGAGGAGCCCGCGCCGATGGGGCGCTGTCGGCGGCTGTTCCGGGGCGCTTTGCATCGTCATTCCACGTTCTGGACCTGCTCGCGCATCTGGTCGATGACCGTCTTGAGGTCAAGCCCGATGCGGGTCAGCGACAGTGCCTGCGCCTTGGCGCACAGCGTGTTCGCCTCGCGCATGAACTCCTGCGTCAGGAAGTCGAGCTTGCGGCCGATGGCGCCCGCCTCTGCCAGAAGCGCGCGTGCGGCTTCCACATGGGCGCGGAGGCGGTCGAGCTCCTCCGTCACGTCGGCTTTCACGGCCAGCAGTGCCAGCTCCTGCGCCACGCGCGTCTCGTCGACCCCGTCGGCGAGGATGCGGGCGAGGTTGGCGCGCAGACGGGCGGCGCTGTCCTCACGGCGAGCATCGGCCTCCAGCGTCGCCGCATCGGTCAGGGCGGCGATCCGGTCGAGCTGACCTGCGATGACCGCGCCCAGCGCCGCGCCTTCGGCGGCGCGCACCGCGGTAAAGTCGGCCAGAAGCTCCGGCAAATCGGCGATCAGGGCCGCGCGTAGGGGGGCCGGGTCGTCCTCCTCCGCGCGGCCCTGATCGGTCACGCCCCGGATGGTGAGGAGGTCCGCCTGACTGGCCTGGCGCAGCGTCACGCCTGCATCCATCGCCTCCGCCTCGATCACCGACAGGGCGGCCAGAACGGCCCGGAGCGCGGGCAGGTCGACGCAGAGCGCGCCCGCATCGCCGCCCTCGCGCGTCACCCGCAGCGAGAGCGAGAGCGAGCCCCTGGCCACGGCCTTGCCCACGCCGGCGCGCAATCCCGCCTCCAGCCCCTCGACCCAGTCCGGCACGCGCAGCCGGAGGTCCAAGCCCTTGCCGTTCACCCCGCGCAGATCCCAGACCCATGCGTGCGCGCCCATACTGCCGCGCCGGGTGGCGTAGCCGGTCATCGACCGGACCGCGAGCGCCTGCTTCAATTGGGGATCGGTCACGGCTGTCCTGTCCTGCCGGGCCCCGGAACGGTCGCCCCCGACATTTACCATTTGTCTAGATTTCACGCCGAAACCGCGACAACTGCGCTATGTTAATCCTATGGTAACAAAGGTTGACGCGGACGGATCGCCGCAGGGTTCGGAACGGACCCGCAGCTCCGCGCGTCAGATAGCAGAGCGGCGGCCGGGCGGCAACCGGAGCGCTCCGCGGAACACGGAAAGGTCTTTGGTATGTTGAGTGGTTTTCAAGACGACACGCGCGCCAAGGCGCCGGATTATTCCAGCCTTGCGCAGGTGCGGGCCTATTGGGAGGGCGTGCGCAACGGGGCCCGCGTGCCCGCCCGCAACCGGATCGACCCGCGCGGGATCGAAGGCGCGCTGGCGCAGAGCTTCCTTCTGGAACGCATCGCACCGGGCATGGCGCGGTTTCGCGTGGCGGGGATGCAGTTGGCCGAGGTGATGGGCACGGACGCGCGCGGCATGCCGCTCTCCACCATGGTGGAGCCTGCCGCCCGGGCCGGGTTCGGGCGTGCGCTGGAACGGGTCTTCGCCGATCCCGCGGTGCTGGAGATGGACCTCGAGGCGGAGCGCGGCATCGGGCGTCCGGCGCTGTCGGCGCGGCTGATCGTGCTGCCGCTGACGGACGATGCGGGGTTGGTGCGGCTCGGCCTCGGCTGTCTGGCCCTCACGGGCGCGATCGGGCGGGGCCCGCGCCGGTTCTTTGCGGTGCGCCAGACCATCCGGCCGCTCGACGGCGACCGCGACCTGAGGCTCGCCGACCTAGCCGGTGACCTGATGCCCGCGCCGCGCCCGCCGCGCGCCCTGCCCGGCCGCACGCATCTGCGCCTCGTCGGGGCCGACGCCTGACCCGTTCGGGTCAGAGCGCCATATGCTCCGCCGCACGCGTGGCCGACAACTCCTCCGCCACGAGGAAGGCCAGCTCCAGCGCCTGGCTCGCGTTCAGGCGCGGGTCGCAGGCGGTGTGGTAGCGGTCCGACAGGCTCTCGTCCGTTACGGCGCGCAGACCGCCGGTGCATTCGGTCACGTCCTGGCCCGTCATCTCGAAATGGACGCCGCCGGGGATCGTGCCCTCGGCCTTGTGGAGCGCAAAGAACTCGCGCACCTCGCGCAGCACGGATTCGAAGGCGCGGGTCTTGTAGCCGGACGCGGCCTTGATCGTGTTGCCGTGCATCGGATCGCAGGACCAGAGCACGCGTGCCCCCTCCTCCTGCACGGTGCGGATCAGGCGCGGCAGGTGATCGCCCACCTTGCCCGCGCCGAACCGCGCGATGAGTGTCAGCCGCCCCGCCTCGTTCTCGGGGTTGAGCGTGGCCATCAGGCGCTTCAGATCGTCGGGCGTGGTCGAAGGCCCGCACTTGAGGCCGATCGGGTTCAGCACGCCGCGCGCGAACTCCACATGCGCGCCATCGGGCTGGCGCGTGCGGTCGCCGATCCAGATCATGTGCCCAGACCCCGCCACCGGCTGGCCGGAGATCGAATCGACCCTGCAGAGCGCCTCCTCATATTCCAGCAGCAGCGCCTCGTGGCTGGTGTAGAACTCCACCGTGCGCAGCGAATGGGCGGTGTCGGCATTGACCCCGGCCGCGTTCATGAAGTCGAGCGCGTCCGAAATCCGGTTCGATATCGCGCGGTAGCGATCCGCCTTGTCATGCTCGGCAAAGCCCAGCGTCCAGCTGTGCACCCGGTGGATGTCGGCAAACCCGCCGGTGGAGAAGGCGCGCAGAAGGTTGAGCGAGGCCGCAGCCTGCGTGTAGGCCTGAAGCATCCGCTGCGGATCGGGGCGGCGGGTCTGCTCGGACGGCTCGAAGCCGTTGATTATGTCGCCGCGGTAGCTCGGGTATTCCACGCCGTCGATCATTTCCGTGGGCGCGGAGCGGGGCTTGGCGAACTGGCCCGCCATGCGGCCTACCTTCACGACCGGCACCTTGGCGCCGTAGGTCAGCACAACCGCCATCTGAAGCATCACGCGGAACGTGTCGCGGATGTTGTCGGCAGAGAACTCGGCGAAACTCTCCGCGCAGTCGCCGCCCTGCAGCAGGAATGCGCGCCCCTCGGATGCGAGGCCGAGCTGCGCTTTCAGGCGCCGTGCCTCCCCGGCGAAGACGAGGGGCGGATATTTCGCGATTTGCGCCTCGGCGGAACGGAGCGCGTGCTGGTCGGGATAGTCCGGCATCTGCACCCGGGGCTTGTCGCGCCAGTCCGTCTTCGTCCAGCCCTTGGTCATCGCCCGCTCCCATCCTCGAGGTTCGCGGCGCGGTATAGGGAACGGGCGCGCAAAAGGCAAAGACCGATTGCCTCAGGGCGGGCCTTGTGGACGCGCGGATTTCCTGTTTCCCTGTCCCGTCACCGACACATGAAGGTCGTTTCATGTCCTTAGCTCCGCTCAAGGCCACGCAGCTTGCCAAGTCGACCGCGCCGAAGCGGTTCGTCTTCCTGTTGCTCGACCAGTTCACCATGCTGTCCTTCGCCTCCGCGATCGAGCCGTTGCGGATCGCCAACCGGGTGATCGGCAAGCCGGTCTATTCGTGGGTGCTCGCCGGTGAGGCATCGGGGGCGGGATCGTCGATCACCTGTTCCAACGGGGCGGCCTTTGCGCTCGATATGGGGCTGGCCGCCGTGGACCGCGACGACACCGTTCTGGTGTGCGGCGGGATCGACGTGCAGCGGGCGACGACGAAGAACGTGCTGAACTGGCTTCGGCGCGAGGCGCGTCACGGTGCGGCGATCGGCGGGCTCTGCACCGGGGCCTTCGCGCTGGCCAAGGCGGGTCTTCTGGACGGCAAGCGCGCGACGATTCACTGGGAGAATCAGGACGGGTTCCTCGAGGAGTTCGATGAGGTGAACCTCACCAAGTCGATCTTCGTGATCGACGGCAACCGGATGAGCACGGCGGGCGGCACCGCATCGCTTGACATGATGCTGAGCATCATCGCTTCCGACCACGGCGACGAGGTGGCCAACACCGTGGCCGACCAGTTGATCTATTCCACCATCCGCACCGATCAGGACACCCAGCGGCTGTCGATCCCGACCCGGATCGGGGTCCGGCATCCGAAGCTGAGCCTCGTGATCCAGAAGATGGAGCGCGCGATCGAAGAGCCGATCAGCCCCGCCGATCTGGCAGAAGAGGTGGGCATGTCGACACGCCAGCTGGAGCGGCTGTTCCGGCGCTACCTCAACCGCTCGCCCAAGCGCTACTACATGGAACTGCGGCTGTCCAAGGCGCGGAACCTGCTGATGCAGACCGACATGTCGGTGATCAACGTGGCGCTCGCCTGCGGGTTCGCGTCGCCGTCGCACTTCTCCAAATGCTACCGCGCGCATTATGCAACGACCCCCTACCGGGAGCGCGGGACGCAAGGCGGCCAGCCGCTGCGGCTGTCGATCTGACGTCAGCCCGGGGTAAGGCGGTAGACGGCGCCGTCGGTCACCGACAGGAACCAGATCGCGCCGTCCGGTCCCTCCGCCACGTCGCGCACGCGGCCGGTCTGGGGCAGTGCGATCCGCGCCTCCGCGAAGCCCCGGTCGGGATCGAGGCGAGAGATCATGTGGAACTTCAGCGAGCCCGTGAACATCTGCCCCTTCCAGTCCGCGAAGAGATCGCCTTGGTAAATCATCAGCCCGGAGGGGGCAATCGACGGATCCCAGTAGTGCGCAGGCTGCTCCAGCCCCGCCTTCGCCGTCCCGCTTCCCAGCCGCGAGCCGTCGTAGTCCGTGCCGTAGGAGATCAGTGGCCAGCCGAAGTTCTGCCCGCCCGCGACGCGGTTCACCTCATCGCCGCCCTTCGCCCCGTGCTCCACGACCCAGAGCCGCCCCTTTGAATCCAGCGCCGCACCCTGAATATTGCGATGCCCCATGGAGTAGAGGCCCGGCCACGCAGCCCGCTCAACCGCCGGATGCGTCAGCGGCGCGCCGTCGGCGGAGAAATGCAGCACCTTTCCTTCCGGCCCGTCGGTCAGCTGCGCCAGCGTGCCCTGACCCCGCTCCCCTGTGGTGAGAAAGACGGTGCCGTCCCGCGCCTCCACCAGACGCGATCCGAAGTGACGCCCCCCCGGTTGCGGGGCGGGGCGCATGACGGACCGGAACCCCTCGATCCGGGTGCCGTCCGGCGACAGGCGCCCGAACCCGGCGGATGTGCCCGCACCCCGGCCCGCCTTCGCGGCGTAGGACAGCCAGACCCGCCGGGAGGTCGCGAAATCGCGTGGCACCATGACGTCCAGAAGGCCGCCTTGCCCCGACGCCGCGACATCGGGCACGCCCTCGACGCGCCCGCCCCGCCCGCCGCCCGAAGGGAAGAGCGTCAGCGTACCGCGTCGCTCGGTCACGAGGAAGCGCCCGTCGGGAAGGAAAGCGATGCCCCAAGGCTCCCGCAGCCCGTCCGCGACCTTCGCGACCGTCAGGGGGGTGGCCGCCAGCAGAGACGGGAGGCATAGCACCGCGACCATCAGAACAAGGCCGCGCAGGATCATGGCAGCGCGCATCGTCGTCCCTTCCGGTTCCGCGTTGGTCCTTCACATGGGAAGCGGGACCGGCCTGACAAGCCGCGAGCGCATTAACCAAGGATCACGGCGCACCGCGAGGACGCTTTTCTTTTCAGGACGCACCGATTAGCCTTCCGTGCAGGATTTCGATCCAACATGGGAGTGATCAATGAAAAAACTGCTAGTCGCGACAGCCGTATCGGCCCTGATGGCGGGTGCCGCCTCGGCCGAGGACGTAAAGATCGGCGTGCTCTTCGGCTTCACAGGGCCGCTGGAATCCCTGTCGCCGGACATGAAGTCGTCCGTCGATGCGGCGATCAAGGAGGTCAACGCCTCCAAGGAATTCTTCAACGGCGACACGTTCAGCGAGGTCACCGGCGACACCGGCTGCACGGACGCAAACCTCGCCACGGCGTCGGCGGAACGGCTGATCACCGCCGACAAGGTGAAGGGCATCGTGGGGGGCATGTGCTCGGGCGAGACGGGGGCTGCGCTCCAGAACGTCGCGGTGCCGAACGGGATGGTGATGATCTCCCCCTCCGCCACGTCCCCGGGCCTGTCGACGATGCCCGACAATGGCCTCTTCTTCCGGACCTCGCCGTCGGATGCGCGGCAAGGGCAGGTGATGTCGGACATCCTGATGGCGCACGACATCAAGACGGTCGCCGTGACCTATACCAACAACGACTACGGCAAGGGTCTGGCCGACGCGTTCCAGACCTCGTTCGAAAAGGCCGGCGGCAAGGTCACGATCAGCGCCGCACACGAGGACGGCAAGGCCGACTATTCGGCGGAGGTGGGCGCGCTCGCATCTGCGGGCGGCGATCTGCTCGTGGTGGCGGGATATGTCGATCAGGGCGGTGCCGGGATCGTTAACGGATCGCTCGATTCGGGCGGGTTCAGCAAGTTCTACTTCCCCGACGGCATGATCTCCGACACGCTGGAGAAGAACTTCGCGGCCAAGACCGAAGGCTCGCTCGGCGATCACCCGTCAAACGATTCCGACGGCTCCAAGATCTTCACCGAGATCGGCAAGACGGAAGGATTCAACGCGACCAATGCCTTTGCGCCCGAGAGCTATGACGCGGCGGCGCTCATCATCCTCGCCATGCAGGCGGCGAAATCGACCGATCCGCAGGTCTACAAGGACAAGGTGATGGAAGTCGCCAACGGTCCGGGTGAAAAGATCCTGCCCGGAGAGCTGGGCAAGGCTCTCAAGATCCTCAAGGACGGCGGCAAGGTCGATTATGACGGCGCGTCGGCGGTCGAGCTGATCGGATCCGGCGAAAGTGCGGGCCACTATGCCGAGATCGAGATGAAGGACGGCAAGATGGAAACGGTCGGCTACCACTGAGCCCGGCTAATGCAGCGGCGCGGATCTGTTCGCGCCGCTGCTAATTCTTGACAAGGCAAAAAGACTCCGGTCGTCACGACGAGAAACCGGAGCGACGGACAGGGAACGGACCGGATGATCGTGGTCGAGGACATGCACAAGCAGTTCGGCAGCTTTCGCGCTGTCGACGGCGCGTCGATGGAGATTGCCAAGGGTTCGATCACCGGGCTGATCGGGCCGAACGGCGCGGGCAAGACCACGCTTTTCAACGTGATCGCGGGGCGGTTGCCGCCGACCTCGGGCCGGGTGACGATGGCGGGCGAGGATATCACCGGCCTGCCGCCGCACGCGCTGTTTCACCGGGGGTTGCTGCGCACCTTCCAGATCGCGCACGAGTTCGGCTCCATGAGCGTGCGCGAAAACCTGATGATGGTGCCCGAGGGTCAGGCGGGAGAGACGCTCTGGAACACCTGGTTCGCGCGCGGGCGGGTTGCGGCGGAAGAGCGACGCATCCGGGAGCGTGCGGACGAGGTGCTGGAGTTCCTCACCATATCGCATCTGGCGGACGAGCGCGCGGCCAACATCTCCGGCGGGCAGAAGAAGCTGCTGGAGCTGGGCCGCACGATGATGGTCGATGCGAAGGTGGTGTTTCTGGACGAGGTCGGCGCGGGCGTGAACCGGACGCTCCTGAACACCATCGGCGACGCGATTGTGCGGCTGAACCGGGAGCGGGGCTATACGTTCTGCGTGATCGAGCATGACATGGATTTCATCGCACGGCTCTGCGATCCGGTCATCGTGATGGCCGAGGGCCGTGTGCTGGCGAAGGGCACGGTGGACGAGGTGAAGAACGACGAGCGGGTGATCGAGGCCTATCTCGGCACCGGCCTCAAGCATCGGGCGCGCGCGCATGGGTGAAGCAATGTGCGGGGCGGGCGTCGGAGCCTCAGGCGGGGATATTTGGGGACAGAAAAAGCTGATCGGCGCGTGTCGTGGGTGAGGCGTTTTTGATCGGCGACCGGATGACCGGGGGCTACGGGACCACGGACATTCTTCATGACTGCACGATCGCGGTGGATGCAGGGCAGATCGCGGTCATCGTCGGGCCCAACGGGGCGGGTAAATCGACGGCAATGAAGGCGGTGTTCGGGATGCTGGCCCTGCGCGGCGGGCAGGTGCGCCTCGATGGGGAGGATATCACCGCGCTCAGCCCTCAGGACCGGGTCGCGAAGGGCATGGCCTTCGTGCCGCAGACGTCGAACATCTTCACCTCGATGACGGTGCAGGAGAACCTCGAGATGGGAGCCTTCCTGCGTCGGGACGACATCGCCGGGACGATGGCGCAGGTGTTCGACCTGTTCCCGATCCTGAAGGACAAGCGGCGGCAGGCGGCGGGGGAGTTGTCGGGCGGGCAGCGCCAGCAGGTGGCGGTCGGGCGCGCGCTGATGACCCGGCCGCGCGTCCTGATGCTGGACGAGCCGACGGCCGGTGTGTCCCCGATCGTGATGGACGAGCTGTTCGACCGGATCATCGAGGTGGCGCGGGCCGGGATCTCCATCCTGATGGTGGAGCAGAACGCGCGGCAGGCGCTGGAGATTGCGGACAAGGGGTATGTTCTGGTGCAGGGCGAGAACCGGTTCACCGATACCGGGGCTGCGCTGATGGCGGACCCGGACGTGCGCCGGTCGTTCCTCGGGGGATGAGGGCGGGTGTGGGATACAGAGGCCGGGTCTTGGCGACGGCGCTTGGGGTCTTGTGGGCAGCGCCTGCGGTTGCGGCGAATTTCCGTTGCGTCATATCCGAGATCTGCGATGACGAAGGCTGTCGGACGGTGACGGACGAGGCGCCGCTCCTCACATTGTCCACGCGACCGGGCGGGGCGCTTCTGACCGATCCGTTCGGATCGCGGCTGCTTGAGGCTGTACCCGGCCCGCCGCTCTTTCGCGGCTATGCGGGCGGGGTCGAGGACGAGGGCGGACGGCGCAACGAGATGGTAAGCCTCACCGCCAGCGCTGACATCATCTACACGGCGCAGATCGACGGGGCCATTCCCGGCATCGTCACCGCGCGCGGACATTGCACAGGGGCGGTCTGATGGACATCCTGAACGCACTCGTCGCGTTTCTCAATTTCGTGGTGGTGCCGGCCACGGCTTACGGCGCGCAGCTGGCGCTGGGGGCGCTGGGGGTGACGCTGATCTACGGGATCCTGCGATTTTCCAACTTCGCGCATGGCGACACGATGGCGCTCGGGACGATGTGGGTGATCCTCGTGACTGCCTGGCTCCAGAGCCACGGGGTCACGTTCGGGCCGTTGCCGACCGCCCTTCTGGCGCTGCCGGCAGGGATCGCGCTGACGGCGCTCTTCGTGCTGGCCACGGACCGGCTGGTCTACCGCTTCTACCGCGAGAAGAAGGCGGCGTCGTCGATCCTCGTGATCGTGTCGCTGGGCGTCACCTTCATCATGAACGGGCTCACCCGCTTCATCATCGGGACCGGCGATCGTGATTTTTCCGACGGGGAGCGGTTTGTCATCACCGCGGGCCAATTCAAGAAACTGACCGGGCTGGAGGAAGGGCTGGCGGTCCGCACGACGCAGGTGGTCACAGTCGTTACGGCGTTGATCGTGGTGGCGGCGCTCTTCTGGTTCCTGAACCGCACCCGGACCGGCAAATCGATGCGGGCCTATTCTGACAACGAGGATCTGGCGCTCCTGTCGGGCATCAACCCCGAGCGGGTGGTGGCGATCACCTGGATCCTCACCGCCGCCCTCGCCACCATCGCAGGCGTGCTCTACGGGCTGGACAAGAGCTTCAAGCCGTTCAACTATTTCGCGCTTCTGCTGCCGATTTTCGCCTCCGCCATCGTGGGCGGTCTGGGCTCCCCCCTGGGCGCCATCGTGGGGGGCTTCATCATCGCCTTCTCCGAGGTCTTCGTGACCTATGCGTGGAAGAAGGTCGTGGGCTATCTCGTGCCCGAGGCATGGCAGCCCGACAGCCTGCTGCAACTGCTGTCCACGGACTATAAATACGCGGTGAGCTTCACGATCCTGATCATTGTGCTGCTGTTCAAGCCGACGGGGCTCTTCAAGGGGAAATCGGCATGACGCGTAACCTCCTGCTGTTCGGCGCAGTGGCCGTGCTGTTCGTCCTGACCGGGATGTATCAGAGCTGGAACCTTTCGCTGTCGATCCTGCAGATGGCGCTGGTGTCGGCGGTGATGGCGCTGGGTGTGAACATGCAGTGGGGCTATGCGGGACTTTTCAACGTCGGCATCATGGGGTTCGTGGCGCTGGGCGGGTTGGCGGTGGTGCTCGTATCCTCGGCGCCGGTGCCGCAAGCGTGGGCCGCGGGCGGGCCGCGTATTCTTGCCGCGCTGGCGTTGGGGGCGGCGGTGATCGGGGGCGCGGTCCTGCTCTGGAAGCATTTGCGACACGGTTGGGTCCGATCTGCCGCTCTGCTGGCGCTGCTGATCGCTGGGTTCTTTATCTACCGCGCGATCCTCGACCCGGCGGTGGCGGCGGTGGAGGATATCAATCCTGCGGTATCGGGCAATCTTGGCGGGCTGGGCCTGCCGGTTTTGCTTGCCTGGCCGGCAGGGGCGCTGCTGGCAGCCATCGCGGCCTGGGCTATCGGCAAGACAGCGCTGGGGCTGCGGTCGGATTACCTCGCCATCGCAACGCTGGGGATCGCGGAGATCGTGATCGCCGTCCTGAAAAACGAGGACTGGCTGGCGCGCGGCGTGAAAAACGTGATCTCCCTGCCCCGGCCCGTGCCCTACGAGATCAACCTCCAGCAAGATCCGTGGTTTCTGGGGCTTGCGTCCGATCTGGGGATGGACCCGGTCAGCGCGTCGGCGATCTTCGTCAAGCTCTGCTACTGCGCACTGTTTCTGGTGGTGCTCCTCCTCGTCGTGTGGATGGCGGAAATGTCGCTCAACAGCCCGTGGGGCCGGATGATGCGCGCGATCCGCGACAATGAGGTGGCGGCCGAGGCGATGGGCAAGGACGTGACGCGCCGGCATCTGCAGGTCTTCATGATCGGTTGCGCGGTGGTGGGCATGGCGGGCGCGATGATGACGACGCTCGACAGCCAGCTGACGCCCGGATCGTATCAGCCGCTGCGATTCACCTTCCTGATCTGGGTAATGGTGATCGTCGGCGGGTCGGGCAACAACTGGGGGGCTGTTCTGGGCGGCTTCCTGATCTGGTGGCTGTGGGTGATGGTGGAGCCGATCGGCCTCTGGCTCATGGGTGTCATCACATGGCCGCTGCCGGACGGCTACTGGTTGAAGTCCCATCTGCAGGACTCGGCCCAGCACATGCGGCTGCTGACGATGGGCGTTGTGCTGCTTTTGGTGCTGCGGTTTTCCCCCAAGGGGTTGATCCCGGAGAAGTGAGGGTTCCGCCATGCGGCCTGCGGAGGCAAAGGGGGGGCCGTCTGCCCCCCCTTCGATCCCCCCCGAGGATACTTGCGGACAGAAAAAATCAGGGGGCGGGCGTGTGCGCGAAGCGACATTTGCTGTCGCCTCCGGGCAAGCCGCCAGAGGGCGCCGGCGGGCAATCTGAGGGATAGCAAACCGAGGAGATTGTATGAAGAGCCATGCCCGGGTCGTCGTCATCGGCGGTGGCGTCGTCGGTTGTTCGGTGCTCTATCACCTGACGAAGCTCGGCTGGTCCGACGTCATGTTGATCGAGCGGGCGGAGTTGACGTCCGGCTCCACCTGGCACGCGGCGGGGGGGTTCCACACGCTTAACGGCGATACCAACATGGCTGCACTTCAGGGCTATACGATCCGGCTTTACAAGGAGCTGGAGGCGCTGACCGGGCAATCGTGCGGGCTCCATCACGTGGGGGGCATCACGCTCGCCGACACGGTGGAGCGGTTCGACATGCTGAAGGCGGAGCGGGCCAAGCACCGCTACATGGGCCTCGACACGCGGATACTGTCACCCGCGGAGGTGGGCGAGATGACGCAAGGGATGGTCGACACCGGCGGCATCCTCGGCGCGCTCTACGATCCGCTGGACGGGCATCTCGACCCCTACGGGACGACGCACGCCTATGCCAAGGCCGCAAAGCTCGGAGGGGCCGAGATCGTGCTGCACAACCGGGTGCTGGAGACCAACCCCACGGCTGGCGGGTGGGAGGTGGTGACGGAGCAGGGCACCGTGACCTGTGAGCATCTGGTGAACGCAGCCGGCCTCTGGGCACGGGAAGTCGGGGCCATGGCGGGGATCTATCTGCCGCTGGTGCCGATGGCGCATCAGTATCTGGTGACCGACGACATCCCGGAGATTGTCTCGCTGGTGGAGGCGGGCCGGGAGTTTCCGCATGTCATGGACCCCGGCGGGGAGAGCTATCTGCGGCAGGAGGGGCGCGGCTTCTGCATCGGGTTCTATGAGAAACCCTGCGAACCGTGGGCGGTGGACGGCACGCCGTGGACCTTCGGGCAGGAGCTGTTCAACGAACAGTTCGACAAGATCGCGGATTCGGTGGAATTTGCCTACCGCCGTTTTCCCGCGCTGGAGCGGTCGGGCGTGAAGCGAGTGATCCACGGACCCTTCACCTTTTCGCCCGACGGCAACCCGCTGATGGGGCCGGTTCCGGGTTTGCGGAACTACTGGTCGGCCTGCGCGGTGATGGCGGGGTTCTCTCAGGGTGGCGGCATGGGGCTGGCGCTGGCGCAGTGGATGATCCTTGGCGAGGTGGAACGCGACCCGCGCGGCTTCGACGTGGCGCGGTTCGGCACTTGGACGACGCCCGGCTATACCGTGCCCAAGGTGACGGAGAACTATCAGACCCGCTTTTCCGTGGCCTATCCGAACGAGGAAAAGCCCGCCGCGCGCCCGTTCCGCACCACACCGATGTATGACACGTTCGAGCGTCTGCGCGCGGTCTGGGGCCAGCAATACGGACTGGAGGTGGTGAACTATTTCGCCCGCCCCGGCGAGCCGCGCTATGAGACGCCGACCTTCCGCCGCTCCAACGCATGGGAGGCGACGAAAGCCGAGGTGATGGCGGTGCGGGGCGGCGTCGGCATCAACGAGGTGCAGAACTTCGGCAAATACCGCGTGACCGGGCCGCACGCGCGGGCGTGGCTCGACCGGATCATGGCGGGGCTGATTCCGGCACCGGGGCGGCTGTCGCTGACGCCGATGCTGGCGGACTCCGGCAAGATCATCGGGGATTTCACCGTCTCCTGCCTCTCGGGCACCGAGTTTCAGCTGACGGCGAGCTACGGCGCGCAGGGCTGGCATGGGCGCTGGTTCGAAAGCCATGCCGAGGACGGGGTGCGGGTCGAGAACATCTCTGACGCGCGCACGGGGTTCCAGATCGCGGGACCGAAGGCACGCGAGCTGCTGTCGCGCGTCACCCGCGCCGACGTGTCGGCGGACGCGTTCCGCTTCATGGACGTGCGACGCATGACGGTGGGCATGGCCGACTGCATCGTGCAGCGTGTGAGCTATACCGGCGATCTGGGCTACGAGATCTACTGCGACCACATGTCGGTGCGTCACCTCTGGTCTGTGCTCTGGGCTGCGGGGCAGGATCTGGGGCTGACGCCGTTCGGGATGCGGGCGATGATGTCCCTGCGGCTCGACAAGTTCTTCGGCTCCTGGGGGCGGGAATACAGCCCCGATTACACACCCGGAGAGACGGGGCTGGACCGCTTCGTGCGCTGGAACAAGCCTGCGGACTGGATCGGCAAGGGTCCGGCCAGTGCCGAGAAGGCAGCGGGGGCGAAACGCACGCTCTGCAGTTTCGTGGTGGAGGCGAACGGCGCCGACGTGGTGGCGTGGGAGCCGATCTGGATCGACGGCGCGGTGGCCGGGTTCTGCACCTCGGGCGGCTATTCCCATTTCGCGGAAAAATCCGTGGCGATGGGGTTCGTTCCGACCGACGCCGCGGTGGATGGCCTGTCGGTGGAGATCGAGATCCTGGGCGAGCGGGTGCCCGCCACGCTGGTCAGGACGCCGCTCTTCGATCCCGACGCCAGCCGCATGCGGGGGTGAGGTCAGCGGAGCGCATCGTGACCGAGGGCTTCGCGGGCATCCTCATCCTCGCGGCAGGCGCGTCACGACGGATGCGGGGGGCGGACAAGTTGCTGGAGCGCGTCGATGGCGAGGCGCAGTTGCGACGGATCGCGCGGACGGCGCTCGGGCTCGGCGCACCGGTTTATGTCGCCCTGCCGCCGGACCGCCCCTTGCGGCGTCAGGCGCTGGACGGGCTTTCCGTGCGGATCGTCGAGGTGGCAGATGCGGCGACGGGTATGGCAGCCTCGATCCGGGCCGGGGTGGAGGCCATGACAGAGGGGGCGGTGATGATCCTGCTCGCCGATATGCCGGAACTGACGACCGAAGACCTTGCCGCCATGATCGCGGAGCATCGCGGCGCGCCGGGGAGAATCGCCCGCGCCACCTCCGCTGCGGGTCAGCCGGGACATCCGGTCATCTTTCCCGCCGAAAGCCGTCCCGCGCTTCTGACGCTTACCGGCGACACGGGCGCGCGGGATCTCATCGCGTCAATGGCAGGGCGAACGCTGCATGTCGCCCTGCCCCACGATCATGCCGTGACGGACCTCGATACACCGGAGGCGTGGGCGGCGTGGCGGGGCTGATCCCCGCGTCGCCGGGTCAGCCGACCAGCAGGCGCGCCTCGTGCTTCTTCAGTGTGCGCCGCGCGGCCTGGTAGCTTTCGAGCCCGCTCACGGTCCGCAGATCCGGGAACAGCTCATAGATCTCGGACCGCTGCGCATTGCCCAGACCGTTCAGCGAATGGTCGCCGGGCTGGAAACTTTCCGTCCAGGTGCCATCCGCCAGCACGACCTGATGGCGGTCGAACATGAAGTGGATGTAGGCGGTCCCGATCGATTCCACCTCCGCGATGCCCTTCGCGCCGACCAGATGCTTGGCCGCGACCAGAACCTCATGCTCATCGAAATAGAGCGAGGTGCGGTCGTTGGCGACCAGCATCCGGTGGTTCGGGCTAACCATCATGTCGCGCTCCGGCAGGCCGTGGCCGAGACTACCGCGACGGATCAGGATCGGGCGCAGATGCGGGTTGGCGGTCAGCGTGGCCCAGTCCATCGCCTTGCGGCCGGTCCAGCAGATCGCCTGAATGCCGTCGTCGCGGGTGATGACCCGGTCGCCGGGGCGCAGGGCCTCCACCGGAACCTCGCCCTTCGGCGTGGCGATCAGGGTGCCGGGGGTGAAGCAGACCACCGTCTCGATATTGGCGAAGGTCAGCGTGCTGGACACCGTGCCGCCAGGCTGAAGAAAATCGACCGTTCCGTTTTCGCGGTTCAAGACCGAATAGTTGATCCGGTGCGGACCCGTCCCGGTCAGGTCGAGCCTGTCGAAATCGTCGCCGCCCTCGCCGCCGTCGATCGTGTCGCGCCCGCCCTCCACCGCGGGGCCAACGATGAACGTGTCCCGGTCGTTGCCGCCATAGAGCCGGTCATCGCCGAGCCCGCCCTGCAGCGTGTCGTCGCCCGCGCCGCCATAGACGTTGTCGTTGCCGTCACCGCCGAAGGCTGCATCGTTGCCCGCCCCGCCGGTGATCCTGTCGTTTCCGCCGTCGCCCGACAGGTTGTCGTCGCCCGAGCCGCCATCGACGAGGTCGTCGCCAGACCCGCCCGATATCGTGTCGTTGTCGTTGCCGCCGAACACTGTGTCCGTGCCGCCACCGCCATAGATCAGGTCTGCGCCGTCGCCGCCGTTCACACGGTCGTCACCGCCCGCGCCGGTGTTCGCAACCGTGACATCGTAATAAACGTCGGAGACATTGATACCCGAATTGCCCGACGCGCTGGCCGAGGTGCCGAGGTCGATATGATCGATCTCCACCCGCGAAACAGGACCGGGAATGTTGACCAGCGCCGAATGCAGCGGGTTGGTATCCTCGGTATCCCGACCGTCGGAGATCAGCGTCTCGCGCCCCCCCACCCCGTCGAGATCGGCGCCGGTCACGCCGTTCCCGAACTCCACCGTGATCGGGATCTGCCGGCCGTCGGCATCATAGGCCCGCACGACCGCGCCGGACTTGAGATCGATGTCGTTGATCCGGAAGCTCACATCCTGCACGTCGCTGGAGAAATCGAGCCGGTAGGTCGCCTTCGATCCCCTGATATCGACGAGGTTCGACGCCAGCGAGCTTCTCGAGTTGACCGGCTGGTCGTCGTCGGAGATCGCCTGCACGTCCTGCGCGTTGGTGGCAAAGGCCGTGGTGTCGTTGCGCGCATTCAGGACCGAGAACGTCACGTCCACATTGCCGGTGTTCTGCGCAAAGCCGCCGTTCAGCAGGTCGCTGTCCCGCACCGGAGATCCGGGCTGGCGCGGCGAGGGGGCCTTGCTCCACTCGAAGCTCTCGCGAACCTCGACCGTCTCAGGCGATCCGGTGCCGCTGTCGCCGAAGATCGTGTCCGCACCGCTGCCGCCGTCGCTGCTGTCATCACCCACGCCGCCGACGATAAGGTCGTCCCCGTCGCCGCCATTGAGCGTGTCGTCACCCCCATCGCCATAGAGACTGTCGTCGCCATCCGCGCCGAGCAGG
>JBBSVE010000046.1:0-20634 GCA_038233815.1 Rhodobacterales bacterium | reverse complement strand
TCCAGCGCGGAGGCCACCACATCGGCGCGCAGCACCATGCCCGCCCCGCCCCCGGCCGGAGGATCGTCCACCGTCCGGTGCTTGCCGATCCCGAAGGCGCGCAGATCGACCGTGTCCAGCGCCCAGAGCCCCAGATCCAGCGCCTTGCCCGTCAGCGACAGGCCGAGCGTCCCGGGAAACGCATCGGGAAAAAGCGTCACCACCGTCGCCCGCCACGCCCCCGCGACGCGGACGTCCGCCATCAGGTCGCGGGGAGTCGCAGAGGCGGAGATGCTGATGCGCCCGTGGCTGCGCGATGGTGCGGGATCGGTCACTCCGCGTCCTCCGGCGGATCGACCACGATGCGGCCCGCGGCGAGGTCCACCGTCGGCACCGCAGCACGGGTGAAGGGCAGCAACAGGCTCTCCCGCCCCGCAACGCCGATCTCGAGCAGATCGCCCGCGCCGTGGTTGTGGACCGCCGTGACCCGGCCCAGAAGGACGCCGCCGGTATCGCGCGCTTCCAGCCCGATCAGGTCGGAATGGTAGAACTCGTCGTCCGGCAGGCGCGGCAGCCGGTCGCGCGCCACATAGAGTGCGGTGCCGCGTAGGGCGTCCGCCGCTTCCTTCGTCGCAACCCCTGCCAGACGCGCGCCGAGGCCGCCCGAGACGGGGCGCGTCAGGGTCACGGAAAAGCTGCGGGCGCCGTCTTCGGTGAAGAGCGGCCCGTAGGAGGCAATCGCCTCCGGCTCGGCGCAAAAGCTCTTTAGCCGCACCTCGCCCTTCACCCCGAAGGATCCCGCGATGGCGCCGACGCAGATGCGGTCCGTCATCGTGCCTCCATCCAGAGGTCGGGAGCGCGCGCCTCCCATCCGGCTGTCTCCAGCTCGGGAACCTCGCCCTCCGCCGCGGGCCAGCCGACGCAGAGATAACCGATAAGCCGCCAGCTCTCCGGCACGCCCAGATCGGCGCCCAGCCGCACCGGGTCCAGGATCGAGACCCAGCCCGTCCCCAGCCCCTCCGCCCGCGCCGCAAGCCAGAAGAGCGTGATCGCCCCCACCACCGAATAGGCCCGCGTCTCCGGCATCGACGCGGCGCCGAGACCCGAACCCTTCGCCGTCGCGTCGTCGCAAAAGAGCGCGAGATGCACCGGCGCCTCGCGCATACCGGCGAGCTTCAGGCCGGCGTAAAGCTCCGCCTTGTCGGACGCATAGCCGCCCAGTGCGGCCGCATTCGCCGCCTCAAAGTTCGCCAGCGCCGCCGCGCGGGCGGTCGGGCTTTCCACCGAGATCACGCGCCACGGCTCCGACAGGCCCACCGAGGGCGCAAGCGAGAAGGCCGCGAGGCAGCGGTCCAGAACCGCCGCCTCCACCGCATCCGTCCGGAACCGCCGCACATCGCGGCGCCAGCGCATCAGGTCGCGCAATTCAGCCCGGAAGCCGTCGGAATAGCGCCCCTGCACGGAAAGATCACCCGGCGTCGGCGGCTGCCGCTTCGGGTTCCGCAGTGCGCGCGGCCTTCTTGGCCGCCAGTTCCGTCATGCGCTTGCCGGGGACCGCCGACTTCGGGTTGGAGCGCACCTTCTTTTCCGTCACGCCTGCCGCTTCGAGAAAGCGTGCCACGCGGTCGGTCGGCTGCGCACCCTTGGAGAGCCAGTATTGCACACGCTCCATATCCATCTTGACGCGCTCCTCGCTGTCCTTGGCCAGCAGCGGATTGTAGGTGCCCAGCTTTTCCAGAAAGCGGCCGTCGCGCGGCATCCGGCTGTCGGTGGCCACGATGGAATAGTGCGGGCGCTTCTTGGAGCCACCACGGGCAAGGCGGATCTTCATGGACATGGGGTCGTCTCCTGTTTGCGGCGATATCGCCGGTTTCTCGGGTGCCGCGTCACGCGGCGGTTGGGGTCATTTCTGCAGGATCTCGTGGTGCCTGATCACTTCCGAAATGATGAAGTGCAGGAATTTCCGGGCAAACTCGGAGTCGAGGTCGGCCTCTTTCGACAGCCATTCCAGCCGCTCGATCTGCCGCCCCTCGCGCGCGGTGTCGGAGGGCGGCAGGTCGTGGTCCGCCTTCAGCCGCCCGACCGCCTGCGTCTGCTTGAAACGTTCGGCGAGCGTGTAGACGAGGATCGCATCGAGCCGGTCAATGCTGTCCCGGTGGTCCTTCAACAACGCCTGCGCGCGGATGGCGGCATCGCTCATGCCTCCGCTCCGATCCCGACGGTCAGCGTCTGGATCGCATCGGGCTCCCGCAACGGCGCGGGTGCGGTTCCGGGCGGATGCCGGTAGATCAGGACCGGCCCCCATTTGGGATGCTGCCACTCCCGCTCCATCCGCGCGCCGAGCCGTTCGGCCAGAGCACGGGAGCGTCCGTTGTCCGGGTCGATCATCGACATCAGCGGACCGAGGCCCAGCCCTGCCGCATGGTCCCGCGCCGCCGTCGCCGCCTCGGCCGCATAGCCCTTGCCCTCGCCGCCCGCAAAAACCTGCCACGCAAGCTCCGGCTCCGGCCAGCCGTGATGGCAGATAACGCCGACGCGCCCGACGAAATCCCCGCCGTGCGTATCGACGGAAAAAAAGCCGTAGCCCCGGATCGCCCAGTGCCCGATGACGCCAAGCAATCCGCGCCATGCCATGTCTGCGTCCATCGGCCCGCCGATGAAGCGCGACCGGTCCGACGCCATGAATGCCGCCACCGCCGGAAAGTCCGCCTCCGCTGGCGCGCGCAGCACAAGACGCCCGGTGCGGATCGCCGGTATGGGGGCGAACAGGTTCACTTCTTGCGCCCGAGGCCCGAGAGGCCCTGCGGCAGCGAGAGTCCGCGCGGCATCCCCATCCCGGCCCCGCCCATGCCCTGCTGCATGCCCTTGGCTGCCTCGGCCAACTGCTCCGGCGTCATCTTGGAGGGGTCCGGCATCCCGCCTTTGCCCATCATCTGGCGGATCATCGCCTTCATGCCGCCGCCCTTGCCCATCTTCTTCATCACGTCGGCCATCTGACGGTGCTGCTTGATCAGCCGGTTCAGCTCCGCCACCTCGAGCCCTGCCCCGGCGGCGACACGCTTCTTGCGGCTTGCAGCCAGCAGGTCCGGGTTCGCCCGCTCCCGCTTGGTCATGGAGTTGATGAGCGCCACCTGCCGCGCCAGCATCTTGTCGCTGAAGCCCGCATCCTCGGCCTGCCTGGCCATCTTGCCCATGCCGGGCATCATGCCCATCAGGCTCTGCATCCCGCCCATCTTCTGCATCTGCTCAAGCTGGCCCTTGAGGTCGTTCATGTTGAACAGCCCCTTGGAAAAGCGTCGCGCCATCCGTTCGGCCTGCTCGACCTCAAACGTTTCCTGCGCCTTCTCGACCAGCGCCACGATGTCGCCCATCCCGAGGATGCGGCCCGCGACCCGCTCCGCCTCGAACGTCTCGAGCGCGTCCATCTTCTCGCCCAGACCCACGAAGCGGATCGGCTTTCCGGTGACGGCACGCATGGAAAGCGCCGCACCGCCGCGCCCGTCGCCGTCCATCCGGGTGAGCACGACGCCCGAAATCCCGACCTTGCCGTCGAACTCCGCCGCTACGTTTACCGCGTCCTGCCCGGTGAGGCCGTCTACCACCAGCAGCGTCTCGCGCGGGCTCGCGATGTCGCGGACGGCCTGCACCTCGTCCATCAGCACTTCATCGATATGGAGGCGGCCTGCTGTATCCAGAAACAGCACGTCATAGCCGCCCATCGCGGCCTGCACCTTGGCGCGCTTCGCGATCTGCGGCGCCCGCTCGCCCGCGACGATCGGCAGGCTGTCGACGCCGACCTGTGCCGCGAGGATCGCCAACTGTTCCATCGCCGCCGGTCGGTTGGTGTCGAGCGATGCCAGAAGCACCCGCTTGCCCTGCCGGTCCTTCAGGCGTTTGGCGAGCTTCGCCGTCGTCGTCGTCTTGCCCGACCCTTGCAGACCCACCATCAGGATCGTCGCGGGCGGATTGTCGATCTTGAGCGCATCGGCAGGCCCGTCGCCCTGCAGCACGCGGATGAGTTCGTCATGGACGATCTTCACGACCTGCTGACCCGGCGTCACCGATTTCGTGACCGCCTGTCCGGTCGCCTTTTCCGTCACCCGCTTCACGAAATCGCGCGCGACAGACAGGCTGACATCCGCCTCCAGAAGCGCCACGCGAACCTCGCGCAGGGCGGCACCCACGTCGGCCTCGGTCAGCGCACCCTGCTTGGTGAGCCGCTCGAAGACACCGCCCAGCCGTTCCGACAGATTCTCGAACATCGCGGGGCCTCCTCGGCAGACCGGCTGACAAACGGCCCAATGTGCCACGACACCCGTGGGCGCAACGCGCTGACGGATGGCGATCCCGGCACGGGGCCAAGGGACCGGAAGCAACGTCGCCTCCGGGAATTGCGGGGGGCATAGGCCTGTCCGCCGTCCGAGTCAACGCGGTCCTGATCTGCAGCACCCGGAAACCGACTGCCGGCAGCAGCACAACGGGCCGAGGCGGACCACGAGAAAGCGATGGTGACCCCGACAGGACTTGAACCTGTAACCTATCCCTTAGGAGGGGATTGCTCTATCCAGTTGAGCCACGGGGCCTTGCGCGGTCGCGGCGGGGACTTCGCGATCGTTCCCTTCATGCGGTCAACGCTTGCGATTTGCAACCGGGATCCGCCATCGCACATTCGCCCCAATAGCGTGGGCAGTTTGCAGAGGCCGCACTTATGCGGCAAGGAGGGGTGCCATCATCCCGGAAAGGCGAGCCCCCCCGTGACGCGACAGGATCTCGCCCCCCTTCGCCGCCCCCTGACTTTGCGCGATGTGTCGGAGGCGTCGGGCGTCAGCGAGATGACGGTAAGCCGTGTGCTGCGCAATCGCGCCGACGTGTCGGCGGCCACACGCGAGCGGGTGATGCGGGCGGCACGCGCCTTGGGCTACGTGCCGAACAAGATCGCGGGCGCCCTCGCCTCCAACCGCGTGAAGCTGGTGTCGGTCATCGTGCCGTCGCTGTCCAACATGGTGTTCCCCGAGGTTCTGACCGGCATCTCCACCGTTCTGGAGGAGGCGGGGCTACAACCCGTCGTCGGCGTCTCCCGCTACCGGTCCGACCGGGAGGAGGCGGTGCTCTACGAGATGCTGTCGTGGCGGCCCTCGGGGGTGATCCTCGCGGGGCTGGAACACAGCGCCGCCGCCCGCGCGATGCTGGAGCATGCAGGCGTCCCGGTGGTGGAGATCATGGACGTGGACGGTGCCCCGGTCGACGCGGTGGTCGGCATCTCGCATCGCCGCGCGGGGCGGGAGATGTCGCGCGCGATCCTGAGTGCGGGCTACCGGCGGATCGGCTTTCTGGGCACCATGATGCCCGACGACCACCGCGCCCGCAAACGGATGGAGGGGCTGGAGGAGGGTCTTTCGGCCGAAGGTCTGACCCTTGCCGACCGGGAGTTCTATTCCGGCGGCTCGGCGCTTCTGAAAGGGCGCGAGATGACGGAGGCAATCCTGAAACGCTCGCCAGATCTAGATTTCCTGTATTTCTCCAACGACATGATCGGCGCCGGGGGGCTCTTGTGGTGTCTGGGTGAGGGGATCGACGTGCCGGGACGCGTCGGCCTCGCCGGGTTCAACGGGGTGGAGCTTCTGCATGGGTTGCCGCGCCGCCTGGCGACGATGGATGCCTGCCGGGAGGAGATCGGGCGCATCGCGGCGGAGATGGTCGCCGGTCTGCGCGGGCGCGGCGCGGTGGAACTCTCGCCCGTGCTGCAGCGGGGCGACACGATCCGCTAGTTCGGGATCAGGCCAGCAGCGTGCCGTCCGCTTGCCCGGTGATGCGGGCGGTGACGATACGGCCTTCGGGCTGGTCAGCGGCAAACGCCACCTCGGTGAACTGTTCGGTGCGGCCCATGCGGGGGCTTTCCGTAAGGACGCAGTGCACAGTCCCCGCCTGCGCCGCGAGATGGCGGGCGAGGGCTGCGACGCCCGCCTCCCGCAGCCGGGCGGCGCGGTCCCGGATCACCGGACCCGGCAGTTGCGGCATCCGGGCGGCGGGCGTGCCCGTGCGTGCGCTGTAGGGAAAGACGTGGAGGAACGTCAGCCCGCAATCCGCAACGAGACTCAGGCAGGCGTCCGACATCGCTTGCGTCTCGGTCGGAAAGCCCGCGATGATGTCGGCGCCAAAGACCATGTCGGGACGCAGGCGGCGCACTTCGGTGCAAAACCGGACCGCATCGTCGCGCGAATGGCGGCGCTTCATTCGCTTCAGTATCATATCGTCGCCATGCTGGAGCGAGAGGTGAAGGTGCGGCATCAGACGCTTTTCCGTCGCCACCGCCTCCATCAGCCGGTCGTCGACCTCGATCGAATCGATCGAGCTGATGCGCAGCCGCTCCAGATCCGGGACGAGGCGCAACAGACGCCGCACCAGATCGCCCAGACGCGGCGTCCCCGGCAGGTCCGCACCCCAGGAGGTGAGGTCGACGCCGGTCAGCACCACCTCGAGAAAGCCCTTGTTCACCAGCCGCTTCACCTGCTCCACCACCACCCCCGCAGGGACGGAGCGGGAGTTGCCGCGCCCGAACGGAATGATGCAGAAGGTGCAGCGATGGTCGCATCCGTTCTGGACCTGCACATAGGCGCGGTGGCGGCCGAAGCCGTCGATCAGGTGGCCCGCCGTTTCCCGCACCGCCATGATGTCATCGACCTGCACCCGCTCCGTGGTGCCGATCAGGTCGGGGACGAGCGCCGCCCACGTGGCGGGCTCCATCTTCTCCGCGTTGCCCAGAACGCGCGTCACCTCGGGCATGGCGGCGAAGGTTGCGGGCTCGGTCTGGGCGGCGCAGCCGGTGACGATGACGGGCTTGCCCGGATGCTCGCGGGCGAGGCGGCGGATGTCCTGACGCGACTTGCGCACCGCCTCGGCGGTCACGGCGCAGGTGTTGACCACGATCGCGTCGGTCAGGCCCGATGCTGCGGCCAACTCGCGCATCGCCTCTGTCTCGTAAGCGTTGAGCCGGCAGCCGAGGGTGGAAAAAACGGGCGTCATGGGACAAGCCCGCTTTCGGGCAGCCAGCCGTCAAAGACATGCGCGGTGGGGCCGGCCATGTGGACGCCGTCGTCGCGCCAGTCGATCTCCAGCGCGCCGCCGTCGAGGTCGATGGTGACGCGCCGCCCGGTGAGGCCGCGCAGATGCGCCGCGACGCCGACGGCACAGGCCCCCGATCCGCAGGCGAGCGTGATGCCCGCCCCCCGCTCCCACACCCGCATCCGCAGGCGGTCCGGAGCGGAGAGGCTGACCACCTCCACGTTGGTGCGCTCGGGATAAAGCGGATCGTGCTCCGCACGGGGGCCAAGAGTAGAGAGGTCCACGCCGTCCGCGTCGCCCACGAAGAAGATGCAGTGCGGGTTGCCCATGCCAACCGCAACCGGATCGCCGGGCAGCGGCAGATGCATCGGATCGACGGCGCGGGCCAGCGGCACCTCGGCCCAGTCCAATTGCGGCGCCCCCATGTTGACGCTGACGAGGCCATCCGCCCTCCGCTGCGCGGAGAGGATGCCACGCCGCGTTTGGAGCGTCACGGCATCGCCACCGCCCTGCCGCATCAGCAGATCAGCCACGCAACGGGTGCCGTTGCCGCAGGCCCCTGCGCGACTGCCGTCGGCATTCCAGAAATCCAGCGCGACATCGGCACCCTCCGCATCACGGATCTCCAGCAACTGGTCGAATCCCACGCCCCGGTGCCGGTCGCCCAACGCGCCCACCACGTCCGGCGTCGCCACGGCCCCGCGCCCGCGCGATTCGATCACAAGGAAATGGTTGCCGAGCCCATGCATTTTCGTGAACGCAAGGCCAGTCCTGGTGTCATGGCGCATCATGCGTCGCGTTCTACCGGTCCGCCCGCGCATTGGCCAGTAGCGCCGTTTTGCGCTTGACCCTCTGTGGCGAAGTTTCTACTAGCAGCCTCGCGTGGGCCGGTAGCTCAGTTGGTAGAGCAACTGACTTTTAATCAGTAGGTCTCGGGTTCGGATCCCGACCGGCTCACCATTCGATCGACTTTTGTGGAACGTCGGTGACGGTTTTCATCTACGTCACGTATTTTTCCATTCTGGTAGTGCAAGCGTTCCGTCGTCGGATGAAGCCGATCGGTCTTGCCGAAATAGGGCGGATCTGGGCAGATAAAGTGCCGCATCCTGTGCAGCTCGATAGCGCGCCTGCAACTGCTACGATTACGTCGGGATCTTCGCCTGCGGTCGTGCCGAAATCTCCCGCCCACGCTATCGTGACAGCGGGGCTGCTTCGGAAAGAATTTCTGCTGAAAGGTGCTTCACGGACGCCCTTACCAGCAAAACGGCCGTGCCATTGTCATCAGAAAGGAATGGGATGGGCGACCCGTTCTTTCAACCCGTATGCGGGCTCGATCTACCGCGCTTCGCCGGCATTCCCACATTCATGCGCCTTTCGCATGTGGCGCTGGAGGATCCACGGCTGGGCGAGGTGCAGATCGGCCTGATCGGTGTGCCGTGGGACAGCGGCACGACCAACCGGGCCTGCCCGCCGCACGGTCCGCGCCAGCTGCGCGACCTCTCGACAATGATCCGGGCGCAGAATGGCATCACCGGCGTGCGCCCCGTCGAGGCGGCGAACCTTGCCGCCCAACCCGGCCGATCTGATGGGCAGCATGGAGCGGATTACCGCCTTTTATGCCAAGGTGATGGCGGCGGGGATCCTGCCGCTTACGGCGGGGGCGACCATCTGAAGACCTTGCCGATCCTGCGCGATGGCGAAAAAAAAACGCCCCTCGGCATGATCCATTTCGACAGCCACACCGACCTCTTTGACGGCTATTTCGGCGGTACGAAATACACCCACGGCACGCCATTCCGCCGCGCGTTGGAGGAGGGGCTTCTCGACCCCAAGCGCGTCTGCATGATCGGCATCCGGGGCACGACCTACGACAACGAGGACCGCGATTTCGCAGACAGCGTCGACATCCGCGTCATTCCAATCCAGGAGTTCCACGGGCGCGGCGTGACCGACGTGATGGCGGGGGCGGGGGCGATCGCGGGCGACGGCGACACCTACATCTCCTACGACATCGACTTCGTCGATCCGGCCTTCGCGCCCGGCACGGGGACGCCCGAGATTGGCGGACCGAACAGCTTTCAGGCGCTCGAGGTGGTCCGTAACCTCGCGGGCGTATGCATCGTGGGCGCCGACGTGGTCGAGGTCTCTCCACCCTTCGATCCCTCGGGCAATACCGCGTTCCTAGGCGCGTCGATCCTATTCGAGCTGCCTTGTGTGATGGCTCCGGCGCTCTGACGCGCCCTTTCGGAGAAGGTATCTCTCTCCCAAGGCCGATCAGACGCGGACCTTCACCGCATTTCGACGCGTTGATTCTCGCAAGTATGCCCTTCCTCAATGAACGCAGCGCCGGGCACATGGAATGGTCAGGCCGCTCAATATCCAAGATGGGACCTTCCCTCTCATGTCCAGCCAAAGACAGCCGATGAAGCGATCAAGATTCACTGGGGGAACAGATCATCGGCATTCTGAAGGAGCATCAGGCAGGGCTTGGCGCGAAGGATTTATGCCGCACGCACGGCGTCAGCGATGCGACCTTTTATTAATGGCGTGCCAAGTTCGGCGGCATGAACATTTCGGATGCAAAGAAGCTGAGGTCGCTTGAGGTCGGGAACGCCACGCTCAAGAGGTTGCTGGCCGAACAGACGACGGATGTTTCCACGCTGAAGGAGATGCTGGGAAAAACTTCTGAGGCTTGGTGCGCGGCGGCGAGCCGTGGGCTGGGCCATGACACAGAAGGGATACCGACAATGGCGAGCCTACGCTTTGGTGGAGATCGATCCGCGTGTGTATCGACGACCGCCGACGCGATCGGAAGACACTGACTTGTGGGCACGACTGAAGGATCTGTCGTCGGAGCGACGACGGTTCGGGTATCGGCGGCTGCATGTACTTTTGCGGCGGGAGGGCTGGGCGGTGCATTGGAAGAAGCTGTGTCGCATCTACAAAGAGGAGGAGGGCCTGACAGTACGCAAACGCGGCGGGAGAAAGCGTGCCTTGGGCACAAGAGCACCGATGGCAATCCCGCAGGGACCGAACCAGCGCTGGAGCCTCGACTTCCTGTCCGACCGCCTGTCCTGTGGACGCCGGTTCCGGATCCTGAACGTGATCGACGACTTCAGCCGGGTATGTCTGGCGGCTGTCGATGACACATCACTGTCAAGCATCCGTGTGGCCCGCAAGTTGGACCGAATTGCCGAGATGCGAGGCTGCCCCTGCATGGCGGTCTCGGACAACGGGACGGAACTGACCAGCAACGCGATCCTGAAGTGGCAGGAGGACCGAGGAGTCGAGTGGCACGACAGCGCATCCGGAAAGCCCTTGCAGAACGGTTTTGTGGAGAGCTTCAACAGCCGGTTGCGAAACGAGCACCTGTTCGACACCCTGCGCCATGCCCGCAATTTAGTGGCAGCATGGCGCGAGGACTTCAACCATCACCGCCCGCACTCAAGCCTCGCCGTCCCGACACCACGCGAATATGCTGATCCGTCAAAGGAAGGCCAAAACCGCAACAGAACTAACTCATAATTCTCAGGGGAGCAGGTCACACCTCGATGCAGTCGGGGGGCGGCTACATTATCGAAGCTGGTCTGGAGCCTAAACCTTCACAAATCAGTCAGTGCAATGACCGTACGGTCATCAAAGAATTCTTCGCCGGTCGATCCTTTGACAGACGCAAAATCTCCTGTTTTATGGGGATCGTTGAGTTCGGCTTGATAAAATGCTTCTTCCCATGCACGGGCCGATATCTCCTCGGGAATCTGAGGGTAACCGTCGGAGAAGATCTCGATGCTGCTGATCTCAGGTTTCGACCGGATGGCGTCGATCCGCTCGTTGCGCGTGGGAAGAGTTCCATTCAATGAGTCGAACCCTAGAACATGGTCGGCGCGATTGGCATAATGAAATTGGGTCTTGATTCCTCCTTTGAGGAATAGACGGACGGCCTTGGCGTGATCAGGAAGGCCCGTGGTCTGGATCGTCTCGCCAATGATGCGATCCGCACTTTGAGCGGTGACCATCCCGTCCGCGACCGCGACGTCAAAGCCCAGAAGCACCGCGCGTCTTGCTGCACGTTCTGTATGCTCCAGATCCATTCGCTTGGCCAGATCCTTGAAAACTGCCACGCGTGCTGCGGTCGAGACGGCATCGATTATCTTGGTGTTTATATAGAGCTCTTTTCCGTTCAATCGAAATCCGCTGTCACCGACAGAAAGAAAACGCCAGTTCTTGCCACAATCAAGCGCCACCGCTGCCGTGGTCGAAGGCGGGATCTCCAGCCCCAGGGGCGCACAACGCTGAGCCAGCGCATCGGTAAGGTGGGCCACGATCTCAATGCCCGCCATCGGCGCGGCACGCCCGGACAGGGCCAGCGACGCCATCGCTGCGGCCACTGTCAGCGCGGCCAACCGGCCGGCCCCGATACCGTCGATCACGGTGCCGAGCGGGTCCGTCGCACCATCGAACACGCCGAACATGACACCGGGGAGCACGACAACCACGTCGTCACCGGGCTGGCCGCCGCGGCGATATTTGGAGACGCTCTGCACCTCAATCCGCATCAGAACCTCACAGAAAGGAAGAATCGCGGTTGTCGGCAAAACGGAACACGACATAGACGCACAGGCCAGTCAGAAGCAAAAGCACCGTGGACAGCGCCGCGGCAAGCCCGAACTCGCCGTCCAGCACAGCGAGATAGACCTTCACCGGCATGGTGATCGTGCCGCCGTCATAGATGATAATGGTCGAGGACAGCTCATTGATCGCGGTAATGAAGCTCATCAGCGAGCCGACGATCAGGCCGGGCAGGATCAGCGGGATCGTGACCGTCAGGAACGCCTTCAGCGGCGGCGCGCCGAGGTTGATCGCCGCCTCCTCCAGCGAGGGCTTGATCTGGCGCAGGCTCGAAGTCGTCGAGCGCACGCCGTAGGGCATACGGCGGATGAAATAAATCAGGATCAGAAGCCCCGCCGTGCCGAAAAGGTTGAACGACCCGGTGCGGAATGTGGTGACGAAACCGATGGCCATCACGACGCCCGGCACAAGGTAGGGCACCATCAGGAGGAAATCTATGGCGCCCGACGCCACCGTCTCACGTCGCACGATGACGTAGGAGATCAGCGACGAGAATATCGTGATCAGGATGACGGCACTGATCGAGAACATGAAGCTGTTGGCGATCGCCTCGGGGGCGTCGTAGAGGATCCGACGATAACTTTCCAACCCGTAGCCGCCGGTGAAGACCGGGCCTTTTGTCTGCAGGAACGAGGTATAGACGACCACCAGCGACGGGGCCATCGCGACCAGAACGACACCGTGACAGAAGAGATGCATGGCGACGTTGCGCCATCCCGCCAGACGCGCCTTCACCGGCAGGTTGGTCAGGCTCGAGGCATAGCGGCGTCGCGCGAGGATCCGGCGTTGTGCCACCAGCGCCAGCATCGAGATCGCCATCATGATGATCGACACTGTGACAGCGATCGTGGGCGCGCCGCCAAGCTCCGACTTGTAGGCCGACAGCGCGATGGTGGACAGCGTGCGAAACCCGTGGCCGAGGATCGCGGGCGTGCCGAAATCCGCGACCGAGAGCACGAAGCAGATGATCGCGCCGGTGGAGATGGCGGGAAAGACCAGCGGCATCGTTACCTTGAAAAACCGCTCCCATGGGGCGCAGCCAAGGTTTTCGGCGGCATCCTCGAAGGATTTGTTGACCGCGTTCAGCGCGGTCTGGGTCATCAGGAACACGAAGGGAAAAAACTTCAGCGTGAAGACGAGGATGATGCCACCCGCGCCATAAATCGTCGGCGTCGCAACCCCGATGCTCCTGAGAAAATTCGTGATGAAACCGTTCGATCCCAGCATCATGATCCAAGCATAGGCGCTGATGAAAGGGGGCGACACCAGCACCAGAATGGCCAACGTAGAAACCCAGGAGCGACCCCGGATATGAAAACGCGATACGAAAAAGGCCAAAGGAATGCCCAGAAGGCAGGCCCCGATGGTGCCGAAGAACGCGACATAGAGCGTATTGCGCAGACCGCTCAGATAGTAGTTGCGGGTAAATACCTCGACATAATTGCTTAACGTGATGCCGCCGGTCTTGGCATCGACGAAGCTCAGGAGCAGCACACGCAGAATCGGCAGGATCAGAAACACGGCCAGAACGGCCAGGATCAGACCGGTGACGATAGTCCAGAAATCCGGCCGGAATCGACGCAGGGACGCACTCATGTCACCCGCGCTCCCGTCTCTCCCTCGGCGAAATACAGCAGATCGGCGCGGGGGGCGGTGAACGTGACCGGACTGCCTTCGCGCAGGGCAACGATGGCCGGATCGGGGCGGGCTACGGCTTTCAGAGGCTCGCCCGCGTCGGTGGTACCGAACACTTCCATCTCGCGGCCGATGAAGCTGACCTCGCGCAGTTTGGCGGCGACGGCGATTTCGCCGTCCGCGGGCGGCACGGACCCTGCGGCTGCCCGCAGCACCTCTGGCCGGACGGCGCAGGCGGTGGCGGTGGCGGGTGCCGGGACCGAAGCGCCGCCCGAGACCAGACGCGCACCTTCGAGGCCGAGGAAATTGTTTGCGCCGACAAAAGCCGCAACGAACCGGTTCGCCGGGTTCATATAGATATCCAAAGGCGTCGCCGCCTGCTGGATCACGCCGCCGAACATCACGCAGACGATGTCCGACATTGCCAGCGCCTCTTCCTGATCGTGGGTGACATAGATCGTCGTGATGCCCAGATCGCGCTGGATGCGGCGCAGCTCGGCACGCAGATCGACGCGCAGCTTGGCGTCGAGGTTCGACAAAGGCTCGTCCATCAGCAGAACCTTCGGCTCGATCACGATGGCGCGGGCGAGGCCTACGCGCTGCTGCTGGCCACCAGAGAGTTCGTGCGGCATCCGGTTCGCGAAAGCGCCTAGCTGCACCACCTCCAGCACATCCGCCACGCGACGGGCGATCTCGGAACCTTTGACCTTGCGCTGTTTCAGACCGAAGGCGACATTGTCCCTGACGCTCAGATGCGGAAAGATCGCGTAATCCTGAAACACCATGCCGACGTCGCGGCGATAGGCGGGAAGGGTTTCGATCGGGATGCCGTCAACCTCGATGGTGCCCGCATCCTGCAGGTGGAAGCCCGCGATTGTGCGCAGCAGCGTGGTCTTGCCGCAACCCGACGGACCCAGAAGCGTGTAGAACGCGCCCGACGGGATCGACACATTGATGTCGGACAGGGCCACCACATCGCCGTAAAGCTTGCGGAGCCCGGAGATTTCCACCGAGGCCATGCGTTGAACCGATCTATTAACGAAAGTGGTGCCGGACGCGACGAACACGCCCGGCGGGAAGTCTCACTGCACGTCGAGCAGCATGTCCTGCCACTTCGCCACAATCTTTTCGCGGTTGTCAGCGGCCCATTTGGCGTCGTAGTCGAGCGATTTTACTTCGGCCAGCGGCTTCAGTGCCGGGTTCGAGGCGACATCAGACCGGACGGGGCGACGGCCCTGTTCGGCGACGATCTTCTGGCCTTCCTCGGATAGCATGAAGTCGATGAAGGCTTTGCCATTGTCCGTGTCCGGCGCGCCCTTCACCAGCGCCATGGCGTCGGGTGCGATGGCGGTGCCTTCGGACGGATAGACGATCTTGACCGGTCCGCCGCCCTGGACGTAGCGCAGTGCCGCATCCTCGAGCGTCAGACCGATGGGGAGTTCACCGTCGTTGACAAAGCGTGGCACGGCGCCGGAACTGTCCGAAAGGACGAAATTCGACAGCATCCCCTTGTAGACATCCCAGCCTGTATCCTCGCTGCCAAAAGCCTGAAGAACAGCCGCGAGTTGAATATAAGCGGAGCCGGAGGAGTTCGCCTTGGCCGACGAGATCAGCCCCTTGTATTGCGGATCGGCCAACGCCTTCCAGCTTTCAGGGACCGGCTTGCCGTCCAGTTTGCCCTCGTTGACGATCGTGACCATCATGACGGCGGTGAAGGGTGTCCACAGATCGCTCTGCTTCATCCCCTTTGCCAGCTTGTCGGCACCTTTGGCGGTATAAGCCTCGAAAATCGCCGGGTTGAAATCGACGACGGTCCCGTCGACGCTCCACAGCACATCTGCCTTCGGGCTGGCGGCCTCGGCGGTCAGGCGGTTCAACAGCTCACCCGAACCGGCCTTGATGATATCAACCTTTGTGCCGGTCTCCTTCTCGAACAGCGGCACCAGCGCGTCGATGAAGTTCTGCGGGACCGCCGTATAGACAGTCACCGACCCGTCGGCCATCGCCCCCCCGGCACTCAGCCCCAGGGCCGCGGTCATCGTCAGTGCTCTCCAAAGGATCGTCATGTGTAGCCTCCCGGTTTATCGCGTTGACCTTGGTTCATTTGATTTTTCTTCCGCGCGAACCGGCGTAGTGCAAGACAAATCGGACAAGGTGTCAACCGCCATCGACCGATACGACCGTCCTGTGCGCGTCCCGCCTTATCGATCCATCAACGCCCCAGCGCACGGCGCACCCAGTTCAGCCGTGCCGCCGGAACGAGGCCGAAATTGTAGAAGTTCAGGCCGTCCGCCACCGTGAACGCGGCATCCGCCCGCGCTTTCAGATCGCAGCCATTGGCAACCATAGGATGGAACAGGGACAGGCCAGCGACGAGGGTGGCACCGGTGTCCAGAGCGTCGCGGGCGGTGGCGAGCTCCGCACCCAAGCGATCCGCCGGCGTGTCATAGGCACAGTAAAGAAGACCGTCGCAGGCAGCAGCAGCCGCACGCCGGTCGACGCCGTCCCACCAGCTCGCCTCGGCGTCGATCAGCAGGACCTGAGTATCGGGATGCGCGGCCTCGCGGCAGCGCGCGACCAATGCAGTCACGGGCGTGCTTCGCCAACGCAGGAAATCGGCGAGGGCGGGAATGCCGTCGAAGGCGGAAAGTCCGGCCCCGGCGAAAGCAGGGAATCGGGCTTCGGGCAGTTCGCGCGCGAACGCCGCAGCGAGCAGCCCGGTGACGGCGTGACGGGCGGCGTCGGCATCCACACCGGCGCCCGTCGACGCATCGACGCAATGCCTGCAAAAGCACAGGCCGAGCAGGAAGCGATCCTCCGCCAGAAGTCCCATCCCGTCCTTCTCGTGATGGAACCCGTGGTCAAACCCCATGAAGGACGGGCTCTCCAGTTCCATCCGCTCGGGCCGGTAACGGTGCGTGATCTCGGCCACCATCCCGGCCACATAGTCCTGCGCGGCGGGGCTGGACGGGCAGAGACCGTAGGGCGCCGGGTCGCCAAAGGCGTTGCGCAAGGCATGGGCAGGATGAGCCATGCCGAGACGAAGGTTGTGCAGACAGACCGTCCAGCACGACAGCGCAGGACCTCCCGCCTCACGCCCACGCGCGATCCGGTCGAGCCAGTCGCCTTCCGCTGCGACGATCCGGGCCATCTGCGGCACGATCTCCGCGTCGGTCCACAGGGCGGGATCGGGCCGGTAATAGACCGTCCCATCCTCGGGAAAGACCACCCGGCGTCGGGGATTGCCGGGCTGCAGGAACCGCCCCGCATGGTAGGATGTGGCAAGGCTGATGGCGTCGGCACCGGTCGCCGCAATGGCCGCAACGCCGCCGGGATCGTCTTGCAGGTCCCACGGATAGGCCCAGATCGAATTCATTGCGCTTTGTGGCCAGGGCTGTCCTGCCAGACGCCCGCGCGAGCGTAGCCGAGGGGCGCGAGTGTCTCGTCATGAGTCACGACCGCGCCCTCCACATCCGCGAGGGCGACAGCGCCCGGAAGCAGCCGCAGCAAGCTGACATCGCCCGGCGCCCCGATCCCGAGGTGGCCCAGATCGGGGCGGATCAGCGCCCGGGCGGGGGCGGTGGTCGCCATGGCCACGACATCGGCGAGGGGCAGACCGAGTGCGAGGAACTTCGTCATCACATGCGGCAGATCGTGGGCCGGTCCATCGATGCAAAGCGAATGGACGTCCGACGAAATCACATCGGGGAGAAACCCGCCATCCAGCATCGCCCGCGCGGACCGCCATGAGAAGGAACCCATGCCGTGACCGATATCGAACAGAACCCCCCGCGCCCGCGCCTCCACGACCTCGGGGCGCACGCGGCCCTTGCCGTCCATCGGCGCGTTCGGGAATGGGCGGAAGCAATGGGTCAGGATATCGCCTTTGCGAAGCCGGGCAACAACGGACCCGTAAGTGGGCGGCGGCTCGTCGATATGAACCATCAGCGGCAATCCCGTCTCGTCCGCCACCTCCAGTGCGATATCGAGCGGTGCCGCGCGGGAATTGCCACTGGCATTGGCTCCAAGGCGGACCTTGATGCCCACGACTGTATCTGGATGCGCGCGCGCGACCTCCACCGCTTCGCGCGAAGCCATCAGGCGCATGTCGTGGCTTTCGCCCACCATGACGCGCGACGAAAAGGCGTAGATGCCGGCAAAGCTCACATGGAGATAGGCGAGCACGCGGGGAAAGGCCGGGGCGATGACATGGGCGGCAAAGCCCGCGTAATTGCCGGGGCCGGCGCTGCCCGCATCGACCACGGTCGGCGTCGCGGCCTTCGCGGCATAGAGGCCGGGATCGACGCCGAGCGAGGTTCCGCCCCAGTAGACATGGGTGTGCAGGTCGATCAGACCCGGTGTCACGATGCTCCCCACCGCGTCGATCTCCCGCGCGCCGGGTGTGGGCCTGTCCGCGACGACGCCATCCGTGATGCAGACATCGCCCACAGAGTCGCGACCGCTTGCGGGGTCGATCACGCGCCCGCCCCGCAGGATGAGATTTCCATTCATGCCCGGATCTTCGGCCGACGGTCGCGCCATGGCAAGGCTTCCTCCAGCTGCGCTGCAACGCACAGGACGACATCCTCGGCGCCGTAGCGCCCGACAAGCTGCACGCCGATCGGCACCGGTCCTGCGTGACCTGTTGGCACCGACATCGCAGGCAAGCCCGAGATATTGAACGGAAAGGCAAAGGACGCATCGGCCCAAAGCGCGTTGTAGGCATCGAGATCGGTCATCGACATGTCATAGAACCCCGGCGGGCGCGGCTTTTGCGTCAGAGTTGGCGTCACGACGATATCGAAAGCATCAAGGTCCATGACAATGGCGCGCCCGGCCTGGCGCAGGCTTTCGATCCGGCCCGCATGGGCGGTGGCGGGTGTCGCATGGCCGCGTTCGATGATGGCCCAGGTGATCGGCTCCACATCGGCCTCGGTAACGGGCCGGCCCACCGGCCCGCCCATAAAGTCATAAAAGGCCGCCGTCTCGACACAGGTCATGTCGGTATAGGTGCGCCAGAGCGCGTCGAAATCCAGGCTCATCGCGAACGGCTCGACCCTGTGGCCAAGCGTTTCCAAGGCGCGGCCGGTGGCATTGAGAGCGGCCACAACATCGGCATCGACACCATGCGGTCCGGTGGTGACCAGCCCGATCCGTAGGGGTTTCACAGGGTCGCGCAGCGCGTCGACGTAGCTGCTGTCGATCCGGGGCGGCGTATAGGGTTCCCCCGGCGTGGCGCCGGACAGCACGTCAAGGTATCGCGCGGTATCGCGGACGGTGCGGCTGACGCACAGGAAATACGCGCTGCCCGCCCAGTAATCCGCCAGCGGCCAGAGGCTGACCCGCCCCCGCGAGGGCTTCAAGCCGACGACCCCGCAGCAGGAGGCGGGAATGCGGATCGAGCCCGCGCCGTCGCTCGCCTCCGCCACGGGAACGATGCCAGCGGCGACCGCAGCCGCCGAACCGCCGGACGAGCCGCCGGGTGTGATGGCGGCATCCCATGGATTGACCGTCGCGCCGTAAAGCACCGGCTCCGTCGCGATGGACCAACCGTTTTCCGGAGCGTTCGATTTACCCAAAAGCATGAGGCCCGCCTTGCGCAGACGCGCAGCCGCCCCGCTGTCTTCGGGCGCCACCATGTCGCGCAGGAAGCGCGACGAATTCGTCACCGGTGCGCCTTTCCACGACGAGGCCAGTTCCTTCAGCAAAAACGGCACCCCGGCAAAGGGCGCGTCGGAACCTTTGGCCGTCTGCGCAGCCGCTTGGCGCGTCATGTCATAGGTCTTGTGAACCACCGCGTTCAGCTTGGGGTTCAGCTCCTCGCAGATCGCGATGGCGGTTTCGGCCATCTCGGTAGCGGTCACGTCGCCTTTACCGACAGCGGCGGCGATGTCCGTGGCGTCGGAGGAGGTGTAGAAATTGCGAATGTCATTCATGCTGTCAGTCGAGCGTGATCGCCCGCTCCTCCCTGATGCTCTGTTCGGCGGCGAGCACGATGCGGAGCGAATTGACCGCCGCATCTATCGATTCTGTCAGGTCCAGATCGGCGCGGATCGCGCGCAGAAACAAGGCCTGCTCGCGGTCGCAAAGCTCCTGATGGTCGGGTTCGTCCTCCATCGACAGGATTTCGTCGGGCTTCAGGAACTCCCGGTCCGGGCCGACGGCGGCGTAGTGGATGCGGATCGCGTCGGTCTTGGTGTGCTTGTCGATATCGGCGCTGTCTGACAGATCGACGCCGTCGCGCGCACCCTGCCGGGCGGTGATGCTGACTGCCCCCTTCGGCCCGACGACGTCTTTCACGAAGAACGCCTCCTCGCTCATCATCGGGCCCCATCCGGCTTCATACCAACCGACCGATCCGTCATCGAAGGTAACATGCAGATGGCCGTAATTCTGCTTTTCCGCCTCCGCCCAGAGCCGCGCGCCGATACCGTGGACGCGAACCGGCTTTGCACGCGTCAACTGGCACATCACATCGACGTAATGCACGCCGCAATCGACGATTGGGATAAGACTGTCGATCAGGTTCTTGTGCCACGACCATGCCGCACCGGAGCTTTGCTGGTTGAGGTTCATCCGCATCACCAGAGGCTTGCCAAGCTCCCGGCCCTTCTCGATGAACGTCACCCAGCTTGGATGGACCCGCAGGATATAGCCGAGGACCAGCTTCCGGTCTGCCGCCCTCGCTGCTGCCACAACGCGTTGCGCATCCTCGATCGTGGTGGCGATCGGCTTTTCCATGAACACATGGCACCCCGCCGCGAAGGCGCGCACGGCATAGTCGGCATGACTGTTCGGCCACGAATTGATGGATACCGCGTCGGGCCTGGCCTCCCGCAGGGCAGTACCGAAATCGTCGAAAAGAGGATAGTCCCGCAGCGTTTCGGGGATATCGCGGCTTTTGATCGAGCGGCTCATCAGGCCCACGATCTCGAACCCGTCGTTGCGGTGATAGGCGCTGGCATGGGACGCGCCCATGTTTCCCAGCCCCACCACGAGAATGCGAACCTTTGCGGTCATCGGGCCTGCTCCTTTGATCGGGCCTGCGTTGCGAAAGTGTCTGGAACCGTGAGGGGTGCCGGACACAATGGTGTGAAAGCGGTCAGATTGCCTGCGCGAACAGGGTCTTGCGCAGATCGTCCACATCGACCGCCTTCATATCGGCGCTCAGCTCCGCTGCATCGGCATCCGCCTTCACCTTGTCATGGTCGAAATCGTTCGCGGTTTCGATGAACTGATTGGTGCAGACGTCCTCGGCCACGATGCGGGTCTTCGTGAGGCCGATCTTCTCGCTCAGATCGAAGAAGGTCTGCCAGCTTTTCATGTCAT
>JBBSVE010000045.1:0-21771 GCA_038233815.1 Rhodobacterales bacterium | reverse complement strand
TCTCCCTTGGATGGTTTCTTGGAAAGCGTGCTAACCGGATCAGCCGCGGTTGCGCGTCAGCAGAAAGAACGCCGTCAGCAGCACCACGGTAAACCCCAGAAGGGCGGTGGCGATGGCGTTGACCTCCGGCGTCATGGCGCGGCGGAACTGGCCCAGCATGTAGGTCGGCAGTGTATCCTGCCCCGCGGATTTTACAAACTCGGTGATCACCACATCGTCGAGGCTGATGACGAAGGCGAGCATCGCGCCCGCGATCATGCCGGGCATCAGGAGGGGCAGGGTGATCCGCCGGAACGTCTGCCACGGCGTCGCGTAGAGGTCGGCGGCGGCGGTCTCGAGGCTCAGGTCCATCCCCTCCAGCCGGGCGCGGATCGGCAGATAGGCGAACGGCACGCAAAACGCGGAATGGGCGAGGATCAGATAGCCCAGCCCCTGATAGCCGGTCGCGACCTTGACCCAGGCGAAGACGATCAGAAGCGCCACGGCGGTCACGATCTCCGGCACCATCAGAGGCTGGTTGATCATCACGTAGATGAAGGTCTGCCCCCGGAACGCGCCGCGCCGGGTGGTGCCCAAAGCGGCCATCGTCGCCACCACCGTCGCCACCACGGCGGCGGACACGGCGATCACGAGGCTCCTGAGCGTCGCGTCCTGCACGGCCACGTTGTTCCACGCCTTGAGATACCAGCGCGTCGACAGCCCCTCCCACAGCCCGACGGAGGAGCCCGCGTTGAACGAATAGGCCACCAGCGTAACGATCGGCGCATAAAGCACCACGAACACAAGGATCGCGATGCCCGCGAACCCCGGCAGCGCGGTCACGGAGAACGGTCTAGCCATGCCGGTCCTCCACCCGCGTCGCGCGGACGTAGAAAAGGAGTGCCGCCATCACGACAAGGAGCAGCACCATCGAGAGCGCCGCCCCCAGCGGCCAGTTCCGCCCCTGCCCGAACTGCAGCTCGATGAAATTGCCGATCATCATCTGCTTGCCGCCGCCCAGCACGCGCGGCGTCACATAGGCCCCCAGCGACGGCACGAAGACGAGGATGGAGCCCGCGACGATCCCCGGCTTGACCAGCGGCACGACGATCCTCCGCAGCACCTGCCAACGGCTGGCGTAGAGGTCGTAGCCCGCCTCCAGCAGCCGCATGTCGAACCGGTCGATGGCGGCAAAGAGCGGCAGCACCATCAGCGGCAGATAAACATAGGTCATCCCGATCAGCACCGCCGTGTCGGTATAGAGGATCTGGAGCGGCGAGGCGATCAGGCCCAGCTTCATCAACCCGGTGTTCAGCAGGCCCTCGTTGCGGATCAGCTCATTGATCGCGAAGGTGCGGATCAGCAGGTTGGTCCAGAACGGGATTGTGATCAGAAAGAGCCAGAGCGCCCGGCTGTTGGGCGGTCGCGTCGCGATGAACCACGCGGTCGGGAACCCCACGACGAAGGTGATGAGCGTGGTGAGCAGCGACAGCTTCACCGACCGCCAGAAGATCGTAAGATGCGCGTCGGCCATGCTGAGCGTGCCGTCGAACATGTCGCGCTCGAACAGGACGGAAAACCAGCCCTCGCCCGAGAGATGCCATTTCACGCCGCTATAGTCGCCGGCCTGCAGGAACGAATAGACCGCCATGACCAGAAGCGGCCCCGCAGCCGCCACCGTCAGCAGGACCAGCGCGGGGGTGGAGAGGAGCCAGCCCGACCGGACGCGCTCCGCGCGCGCGCCCTCCTCGGGGGTTCGGGTCATGCGCCCCGGCCTCCGGTCAGAGCCCTCGACCGGTGTTGGAAGGTCGCGTCGGGGCTCATTCCCCCACCACCTGCATGGCACCGGGGGCGAAGGTGAGGCCGACGCGCGCCCCCGCTTCCAGCCCGGTCTCTCCCGAGGCGGGGCTTTGCAGCCGCGCGACCAGCGGCGCACCGTCGGGCAGGCGCAGATGGCAATGCGTGTCGGTGCCGAAATAGACCCAGCTTTCCACCGTCGCGGGAACGGCACCGTCGGCATCGGGCGCCACGATGCGGATCTGCTCGGGCCGGATGGCGAGGTGCACGGGCCCCCGCGCCACCCCGTCCGGGGCGGGCAGGCGGACGGCGCCCAGCGTCAGGGTCGCCCCGTCGCTGGTGGCTTGCAGAAAATTCGTCTCGCCGATGAAGCCCGCGACGAAGCGGTTGGCGGGTTTCGTATAGATCTCGCGCGGATCGCCGGTCTGCTGGATGCGGCCCGCCTGCATCACCGCGATCCGGTCCGACATGGTCAGTGCCTCCTCCTGATCGTGGGTCACGAAAACGAAGGTGATCCCGGTCTCGCGCTGGAGCCGCTTCAGCTCGATCTGCATCTCCTTTCTGAGCTTCAGGTCGAGCGCCGACAGCGGCTCATCCAGCAGCAGCACCTTGGGCGAGGGCGCCAGCGCGCGGGCCAGCGCCACGCGCTGCTGCTGACCGCCCGAAAGCTGCGCCACCTTGCGGTCGGCCATCGGTTCCAGCTGCACGAGCGCCAGCATCCGGGCCACCGTCTCCGCCACCTCCGCGCGCGGGCGGTTCTGCATCTGAAGGCCGAAGCCGATGTTCTGCGCAACCGTCAGGTGGGGAAACAGCGCATAACTCTGGAACACCGTGTTCACCGGGCGCTTGTTGGGCGGAAGATGGGTGATATCCTCCCCGCCGAGCAGGATCTGCCCCGAGGTCGGCGTGTCGAACCCGGCAATCAGGCGCAAAAGCGTGGTCTTGCCGCAACCCGACGGTCCCAGGAGCGTGAAGAACTCGCCCTGCGCGATCGTCACCGACACGTCATCAAGCGCACGCACCGCCGCCTTGCCCTGACCGAAGGCCTTCATGGCATGGCGCGCCTCGACGGCGGTGGGGGTCTGGGGCATGGCCTACTCCGGTCTGTCGCGGTCATGCTAGGCGGAGGGCACGACCCGTGGCAAGGGTTCAGCCCGTGGGCCCGGCCCAGAGCGGGGGGTGGCGACCCTGCCACGGGGTGGCGCGCTCCAGCTCCGCACAGAGCGCGATCAGATCCTCGTCCGCGCCGAACCGTGCGGCGAGGTGGATGCCGATGGGCAGGCCCTCCGCGCTTTGTCCCAGCGGGACAGATGCTGCGGGCTGGCCCGAGGCGTTGAAGACGGCGCAGAAGGGGGAATAGTCGAAGACCTGTCCCGGCCCGGTGCGGTAGTCGACGAAATCCTCCGACCCGTGCGCGAACCGCCCGATCTTCGCCGGGGGCTCCGCCAGTGTGGCGCTGAGGAGGATGTCGGGGCCATCGCCTACTTCGGGATCGAAGAAGGCTGCCATGGCGCGACCGAAGGCATGGATCTGGCCCACCGCCTCCAGATATCGCGTGGGGGCGAGCGTCGCGGTGTGCGCTACGGCTCCGCGCCCGATGCCTTCCACCAGATCGGGGGAAAGGGCGCGACCGCCGAGCGAGGACTGGATGGAGAGTGCGGTGCCGATCGCCACGATATCGGTCCAGGCGGTCATCATGCCGCGGAAATCGGCCTTCGGCAGGCCCGGGTCCATATGATGGCCGAGACTTTCCAGCATGCGCGCCGCCTCCGTGACCGCGCGACGGCAATCGGGGTGGATCGGATCGCCGGTGAAGCGCGTGTCGCAGACCGCGATGCGCAGGCGGCGCGGCGGGCGCGAAATGGCATCGGCGTGGCTCCGGATCAGCGGCGGCGCGGCATAGGGCGCGCCCAGATCCGCGCCCGCGCAGGCATCCAGCATCACCGCCGTGTCGCGGACCGAGCGGGTTAGGAAGCCGTCGATCGCCATGCCGGCCCAGCCCTCGCCGGAATAGGGCCCGTCCGGCAACCGCGCCCGCGTCGGTTTGAAGCCGAAGAGGCCGCAGGACGACGCGGGGATCCGAACCGACCCGCCCCCGTCCGAGCCGTGCGCGAACGGCACGATCCCTGACGCCACCGCCGCCCCCGCACCGCCCGACGATCCGCCCGGTGTGCGGTCCGTGTCCCACGGGTTGCGCGTCGGTCCGCCATAGACCGCGCTTTCGGTCGCGGGGCCGACGCCGCCCTCGGGCGCGGTGGTGCGCCCGAACGTCACCACGCCGGTCGCGCGGATGCGGCGGAAGATGCTGGAATCGCCGGAATAGACCGTGTCGCGGTGCAGGCGGGAGCCGTTGTGTGACGGGAAATCCACCGCCTCGCAGCCCAGATCCTTCAGCAGGAACGGCACCCCGCGGAACGGGCCGCGCGGCAGGCCCTCCGCAATCCTGCGCCGCGCGGTCTCCTCCTGCACCAGCACCACGGCGTTCAGCGTGCCGTTCAACGCCTCCACCGCGGCAAGGCTCGCGTCGAGCAGCTCCTCCGCGCCGACCTCGCCCGAGGCGACCAGCCTCGCGTGCGCCACCGCGTCCATTCCGGCCCATTCATGCGTCATGTCGGCTGTCCTCTCCCTCGCTGTCGGTTGCGTCCGCCCGCGCCCGCCGTCGCACCGCGGCGCGGTATTCGGCCTCGATCCGGTCCGGGTTGATCGGTTTGGCCAGATAGCCGTCGAGCCCTTCGCGGCCGTAACGCTCACGGTGATCCTCGCCCGCGTCGGCGGTCATCGCGATCACGAGGCTGCGACCTGCTTGTCCCGGCAGCGCACGGATGCGGCGCAAGGTCTCGATCCCGTCCATTTCCGGCATGTTCATGTCGAGAAGCACCAGATCGATGTCCTCGGTCCCGAGCCGCTTCAGCGCCGCATCCCCGCCCGGCACCACCAGCGGCTGCGCGCCCAGCATCCGCAGATAGGTGATCGCGACCAGCCGGTTGGTCGCGATGTCATCGACCACGAGCACCCGGAGCCCGGCGATGCCGCCACCGGCATCGACGGCTACGTCGGCAACCGGCGCACGAACAGGCGGCGTCGCGGGCAGATGGGGGGACGCGCTGGCCTCGATGGCGATGGTGAGGATGAACCGGACCCCCGGCGCGGCACCCTGTGCAGCGCCCGGCGCATCGGCCAGCACGAGATCGCCCCCCATTTGCCGCGCCAGCGCGTGACAGATCGAGAGGCCGAGCCCGTTGCTGCCGGGCGAGGTCGCGATCCGGCGCGGCCCGGACTGCGCCATGCGCTGGAACGGCTCGAAGATCGTCCCGCGCAGATGCGGTGCGATGCCGGGGCCGGTATCGGTGACGGCGATCCGCAGCAGACGCCCCGTCCTCCCTTCCGTCACAAGGTCGACCGCGACGTCGATGTGCCCTGTGGCCGTATTCTTCAGGGCATTGGACAGCAGGTTCGACAGGCACTGGCGCAGCCGCTGGGTGTCGAAGAGCGCCGGCGCCTCCAGCGTCGGGGCATAATCGGTATGCAGGTCCAGCCCCGCCGCCTCGATGCCGGGGCGAAAGAGCGCCACCGTGGTGCGGATCTCCTCCAGCGGATGGGCGATGCGGGGGCGGATCGGCAGCCGCCCCTCCTGCACCGCCGCCATGTCGAGCACGTCGTCGAGGATCGTGCTCAACCCCTCGGCGGCCGTGATCAGCACCGACAGCCGCTCGCGGCTCAGCTCGTCGCGGTTGCGGCGCATCTCGGCATGGCCCATCCCGAGGATCGCGTTGAGCGGGGTGCGCAGCTCGTGGCTCATCTGGGCCAGAAACCGGTTCTTCGCCTCATATCCGGCCTGCGCGGAGGCACGGCCCAGCGCCGCCTCGCGGTAGAGCCGGTTGGTCGCCACCATCGCGGTGAGCGCGTAGGACAGCCCGACCAGCGCGCAAAGAGTGGACAGCGCGAGCCCGGGCATGTTGCCGTCCCGGATCCAGCTCCACCCATTGCCACCGAGCACCGGGATCGCGACGCCCGCAAGTGCGGCGAGGCCGAAAGGAAGGTGGATCGCCCGCACCGTGCTCAGATGCAGCAGCGTGGTCATCACCATGCCGACCGCGAACGGGGCCGAGGAGGGATCGTCCGACAGCCAGACCAGCGCCGCGACACCGCCGTAGAACAGCTCCATGACGAAATGGCAGACCATCGCCATTCGGTAGCGTGTCCGGTGCGCCCCGGACGTCACGCCGCGCATCAGGATCATGCTCGCGAGGTCAAACCCGATCGTGCCTGTCATCGCGACGACGCAGACCCAGACCGGCAGGAAGATTGCGGCGAGCCCGATCCCGAGGGCGGTCAGCGGCAGGCGGATCCGCCGCTCGCGCCAGATCGTGGCCAGTTGCGCCGTGATCTCGGGCACCGGAAAGTCTTGCGCCAGCGGGGCGCGGGATATCAATGCCGCCGTCATGGAAGCGGCCGGGCGCTACGGCACATCGACGGCAACCTCCCGGATCAGCGCGCCGTCGGCGCCATAGACCAGCATCCGCCCGCGATTCGTCACGACGCCGAACCAGCCCGGCCCAAAGGTGATGGCGGCGGCCGTCGCCCCCTCCGGCAGTTGGACCGACGCGGGCAGGACGGGCAGCGGGCGCTGGAAGTCCGGCATCCGCGTGACAAGCAGCGCCACGACCGTTATGACCCCGCCGATCATGGTGAGCGTGAGTGCCACCACCAGTCCCCTCAGCAGGCGCAGTCCCGGCGGCAGCCCGGCATCTGACGGAGCCTCATCCAATGGCCGACCCTCTCGATCCCGATCCCGCAACGCGGCTCGACGTCATCATCGGTGACGCCCCGCCCGAGCGCCTTGATAAGGCGCTGGCGCGCGATGTGCCAGAAGAAGCGTCCCTGTCGCGCACCCGCCTTGGACGGATGATCGCGGCGGGGGCGGTCACGAAGGACGGCACCCCCGTCACCGACCTCAAGGCCACGGTGGCGGCGGGGGAGGTTTACCGCCTCGCCATCGAACCCGCGGGGGAGGTGGCGACGGTGGCCGAGGATATTCCGCTCTCGATCATCTGGGAGGATGCGGACCTCGTCGTCGTGGACAAGCCCGCGGGCATGGTCGTCCATCCCGCGCCGGGATCGTGGACCGGAACGCTGGTGAATGCGCTCCTCCACCACTTCGGGGGCGCGCTTTCGGGCGTGGGGGGGGAGAAGCGGCCCGGCATTGTCCACCGGATCGACAAGGACACCTCCGGCCTTCTGGTCGTGGCGAAGTCGGACCGCGCGCATCACGGGCTCGCCGCACAGTTCGAGGCTCACACGGCGGAGCGGCGATATCTGGCGATTGCCAACGGCGCGCCCGATGCGGCGGACCCGCGTCTGCGCGGGATCGCGGGGGTGACGTTCGAGGCCGGCACCACGCTCCGCATCGCGGCCCGGCTTGCGCGGCACCGGACCGACCGGCAGCGGCAGGCGGTGGTGGCGTCGGGCGGGCGCCATGCCGTGACGCGGGTGCAGGTGGAGGAGCGGTTCGGCATGCCGCCTGCCGCCAGCCTCGTGTCCTGCCGGCTGGAAACCGGGCGCACGCACCAGATCCGGGTGCATCTGGCCCATGTGGGCCATGGGCTGGTGGGCGATCCGACCTATGGCGGCAACCGGCGGATCGCCGCCCGCGCCTTGGGCGAGGCCGCGCGCGCGGCGGTGGCGGGGTTCCCGCGTCAGGCGCTCCATGCGGCGAATCTCGGCTTCGTGCATCCCGTGACTGGCGAGGCACTGTTCTTCGCGGCCCCGCTGCCCGCGGACATGGAGGCCTTGCTGACCGCCCTGCGCGGTGCCGACATGACGGTTGCGTGATGCTTGCGACAATTGGCGCCCCGGTGCGACGGAACCTCGTTCATGCGGCGTTCATTCTGTGTTGATAGACCCGGACCCGCGGCGCTGCCTCGCGTGCCTTGCAGCCGGGCGGCACGACGCATAGATTGATCCGCTCCTTTTCGGTCCCCGCATCATCGGGCCCGGAGGGTGGCAGGAAGGACCACGACATGAGCAGCTACGCAAATCTTCCGGCACCGAGCCCCGAGCAGGGCCTCAACCGCTACATGCAGGAAATCCGCAAGTTTCCCCTGCTGGAGCCGGAGGAGGAATACATGCTCGCCAAACGCTGGGTCGATCATCAGGACACCGGGGCCGCGCACCGGATGGTGACGTCCCATCTGCGGCTCGCCGCCAAGATCGCCATGGGCTACCGCGGCTACGGCCTGCCGCAGGCCGAGGTGATATCCGAGGCGAACGTGGGCCTGATGCAGGCGGTCAAGCGGTTCGACCCCGAAAAGGGCTTCCGCCTCGCGACCTATGCGATGTGGTGGATCCGTGCCTCGATCCAGGAATATATCCTGCGGTCCTGGAGCCTCGTGAAGCTCGGCACCACGTCGGCGCAGAAGAAGCTGTTCTTCAACCTCAGGAAGGCCAAGGCCAAGCTCGGCGCGCTGGAGGAGGGCGACCTGCGCCCCGAGAACGTGGCCAAGATCGCGCATGATCTGAGCGTGACGGAAGCCGAGGTCGTCTCCATGAACCGCCGCCTGTCGGGGGGTGATGCGTCGCTCAACGCGATGGTGGGGTCGGACGACGGCGGCGGAACGCAATGGCAGGATTGGCTGGAGGATGAGAGCAGCGATCAGGCCAACGACTATGCCGAGAAGGACGAACTCGACGCGCGACGCGAGATGCTGACCGCCGCGATGTCGGTCCTGAACGACCGCGAGAAGGATATCCTCGTGCAGCGTCGCCTGTCGGAGGCCCCCGTGACGCTGGAACAGCTGTCGGAGAGCTACAAGGTCAGCCGCGAGCGGATCCGCCAGATCGAGGTGCGTGCCTTCGAGAAGTTGCAGGCCAAGATGCGGGAGCTTGCCCGCGGCAAGGGCATGATGATCCCGGCCTGAGGGAGTTCGGAGATGTCGGACACCTATCGCGGTGCCTGCCATTGCGGCACGGTGAGGTTCGAGGTCGCGCTGACGGGCGGTCTCGCCTCGGCGCGGCGGTGTTCGTGCTCCTACTGCGCGATGCGGGGCGCGGTGGCGGTGACGGCGCCGCTCGACGGTTTGCGGATCGTGGAGGGGGCCGAGGCGCTCACGCTCTACCAGTTCAACACGCATGTGGCGGAGCATTGGTTCTGCAGTCGGTGCGGCATCTACACGCACCACCGGCGCCGGTCCAACCCGAACGAATACGGTGTCAATGCCGGTTGTCTGGAGGGTATCAGCCCGTTCGACTTTGCCGAGGTTGTCGTGACGGACGGGATCAACCACTCGAAGGACAGCCCCCATGCCGCACCGGTGAAGGGCGTCCTTCGCTTCATCCGCGACTGATCTGCGGGCGCGGGTTGCCTGATCCGAGCCGGCGGGCCTAGAAAGGGGTCTTGCGGGCAGGGAGGGAACCATTCCAATGACCAAACCGGTGACATTCGGCATCCTAGGCGCCTCCAGATTCGCGCGGGAACATATGGGGCCTGCGCTGGCTGCCTCCCCTTCGGCGGACCTTGCGGCGCTTGCCACCTCCAGCCGGGACAAGGCCGCCGCATTCCACGATCTGCGCCCCGGGCTCCGTGAGCATGAAAGCTACGACGCGCTTCTTGCCGATCACGCGATCGAAGCGGTCTATATCCCGCTACCCAACAGTCTCCATGTCGAATGGGCACTGAAGGCCATCGCCGCTGGAAAGCATGTCCTGTGCGAAAAGCCCGTGGCCATGCGTGCGGGAGAGATCGACGGACTGATCGCGGCCCGCGACGCATCCGGCCTGGTCGTGGCCGAAGCGTTCATGATCGTTCACCATCCGCAATGGATCCTCGCCCGCAAGCTGGTGCAGGAGGGGGTTATCGGCACGCTCCGGCATGTCGATGTGGTCTTCAGCTTCAACAATCCCGACGCCGCCAACATCCGCAACCGGGTCGAGACCGGCGGCGGCGGGGTCCGCGATATTGGCGTCTATGCCTATGGCTGCACCCGCTTCGTGACGGGGGCGGAGCCGGACGACCTTCACGCGCTTTTGCGGATGGAGGGTGGCGTGGACACATGGGCGCTGGCGACCGGCACCTTCCGGGGGCAGGGGGTGGCCGCCGATTTCACCTATGTGGGCATCACCTCGACCCGCATGGCCAACCGGCAGGAGGCGGTGTTTCAGGGCGACGACGGGCTCGTGAAGCTTACCGCGCCGTTCAACGCCGGCCTCTTTGGCGAGGCGCGGGTGGAGGTTCACCGCGGCACGAACCTGACGGTGGAGCGATTCCCACGCGTGAACCAGTATGAAGCGCAGGTCGCGGCCTTCTGCCATTCGGTCCGCAGCGGCGCCCCCTACGCCTGCCCGCTGGAATTTTCGCGCGGGACACAGGCGATGATCGACCGGGTGTTCGAGACGGCCGATATCATCTGACCGGGGGCGTTCAGTCCTCCATCGCCTCCAGCTCGTCGATGAAGCCCGCGATCATGTCGAGGCCCCGGTCCCAGAACTTCGGGTCCGACGCATCAAGGCCGAAGGGTGCCAGCAGTTCCTTGTGATGCTTGGACCCGCCCGCGCGAAGCATGTCGAGATATTTCGCCTGAAAGTCCGGCAGCCCTTCCTCGTAAGCGGCATAGAGCGCGTTCACCAGCCCGTCGCCGAACGCATAGGCATAGACGTAGAAGGGCGAGTGAACGAAATGGGGGACGTAGGCCCAGAAGGTCTCATAACCGTCCATGAAGTCGAACACGGGGCCGAGGCTTTCGGCCTGCACGCTCATCCAGAGCGCGTTGATCGCGTCGGGGGTCAACTCACCGTCACGTCGCGCGGCATGGAGCTTGCATTCGAAATCATAGAACGCGATCTGGCGGACGACGGTGTTGATCATGTCCTCCACCTTACCCGCAAGAAGGGTCTTGCGTTCGGCTGGCGTCTTTGCCCCGGCCAGCAGGCGGCGGAAGGTCAGCATCTCGCCAAAGACGCTCGCCGTTTCGGCCAGCGTGAGCGGGGTGGAGGACAGCAGCTCCCCCTGACCCGCCGCCAGCCGCTGGTGGACGCCGTGGCCCAGCTCATGCGCCAGCGTCATCACGTCGCGCGGTTTGCCCAGATAGTTGAGCATGACGTAGGGATGCACGGTCGTGACGGTGGGATGCGCAAAGGCCCCCGGCGCCTTGCCGGGCTTCACGTCCGCGTCGATCCAGCCCTCCTCGAAGAAGGGCCGCGCGAGGTCCGCCATCTCCGGGCTGAAGGCGCGGTAGGCGTCGGTCACGGTCTTGCGCGCCGTCTTCCAGTCCACCGGTCTGGGGTCGTCGATGGGCAGCGGCGCGTTGCGGTCCCAGACCTCCATCCTCTCCAGCCCAAGCCAGCGGGCTTTCAGCGCATAGTAGCGGTGCGAGAGCTTGGGATAGGCCGCGACGACGGCATTGCGCAGCGCCTCCACCACCTCCGGCTCCACGTGGTTGGAGAGGTGCCGCCCGGTCTGCGGCGTGGGCATCTTGCGCCAGCGGTCGGAGATCTCCTTTTCCTTGGCCAGCGTGTTGTGGACGCGGGCAAAAAGCTTGATGTCGCGGCGGAACACCTCCGCCAGCGCATGGGCCGCCGCCTCGCGCCGGTCGCGGTCAGGGTCGGTCAGCAGGTTGAGCGTCGCCTCGAGGCTGAGCGGCGCCTCCTCCCCCGGCAGATCGAAGGTGAGGCCCGCCATCGTTTCGTCGAAAAGCCGGTTCCACGCGGCCGCACCGACCGAGGACTGGTCGTGGAGGAACTTCTCCAGCTCGTCCGACAGCTGGTAGGGACGCATGGCGCGCATCCGGTCCATTACCGGGCGGTAGCGGGCGAGATCCTTGCTGGCCTTCAGGAGCCCGTCCAGATGGGCCTCGTCGAGGCGGTTGAACTCGAGGCTGAAGAACACGAGCGGCGTGGTCAGGGTGGTGATCCGGTCGCCCATGTCGGCGTTGAACTTGGCGCGGTCGGCGTCCAGCGTGTTCTGGTAGTAGCGCAGCCCGGCGAACGACATGATGCGGCCCGCGATCACGTCGATCGCCTCGTAATCCTTGACGCATTTCAGCATCGCTGGTGCGTCAAGCAGGCCAAGCTTGCCCTCGTATTCGATGGCGAAGTCGGCGCAGGCATTCTCCAGCCATTCCAGATCGCGGCGCAGTTCGGGCGCGTCGGGGGCCTTGTAGAGGTCGCTCAGATCCCACGAGGGGAGATCGCCGAAGCTGCCCGACCCTTTTTCTGCGGCATCACGGACGGGGTGGGGCAGGGGGAGCATTCCGGACATGAGGCGGCCTTTGCATGGGGGCGGGGTCGGGATCAATCTAGGGCGTAAGGGGGCGCGCCTTCAACCCTGCGGTCAGCGGCACCCCAGCGCATGGGCACGGGCGCGCGCGAGGTCTCCCCGCGTGCGCGCCTCTGGCGAGGCGTCGGGGCTGGAGGGAAGGCAGGTCACGGCACCGCTGCCGTCCGGTGCGCCGGGGGACGGCACGCAGGTCACCTGTGCACCGGGCGCGGGGGCCTGCAGGGTCAGTTGCGCCGCACACTCCGAGACCGAGGGGGACGGCGCGGTGCGGTCCGGCGCGGGTGCCGGCGCGCCGAGGTAGGGCGCGGGCAGCGAGGGCGCACCCGGACCGACCGCGGGCGGAAGGCAGCAGGCAACGCGCTGCACCGGGGCCTCGGGTTCAAAGCGGTCCGGCTTGTCGTGTCCGAGCGCCGAGGCTGCCAGCCCGGGGGACGACAAAGCGGACAGGCCGAGCACAAGGATCGAGCGGAGCGCCTTGTCGATGAGAGGTCGTGAAATCGTCTGTCGGTGCATGATCGGATCTCCTCTGGTGTGGCGGTCTTACCCTTGTGCGGCGAGCAGGGCCTTCAGGCTGTCGAGCGTGTCGATCTCGGACGCGGGCTTGTCGTGGCGCCAACGCAGCATGCGTGGAAACCGCAGTGCGATCCCGGATTTGTGGCGTGGGCTGGCCTGAATGCCTTCAAAGCCGATCTCGAACACCAGATCGGGGGGCACGCGGCGGACGGGGCCGAACTTTTCCAGCGTGTTCTTGCGGACCCATGCGGTGATCTCGCCGAATTCCTTGTCGGTGAGGCCGGAATAGGCCTTGGTGAAGGGCACGAGATCGTCGCCGTCGCGCACCGCGAAGGTGAAGTCCGTAAACAGCGTGGCCCGTCGCCCCGACCCCGATTGCGCATAAAGCATCACGGCGTCCACCGACCAGGGATCGAGCTTCCATTTCACCCAGTCGCCGCGTTTGCGGCCGACGTGATAGAGGCTGGTGCCGCGTTTCAGCATCAGACCTTCGGCGCCGCGTCCGCGCGCCGTCTCGCGGATCGCGGCGAGGGATGACCAGTCCTCGATCGCGACGAGGGGGGAGGGGCCGATCGGCAGGTTGGGGGGGAGGGCTGCGAGGATCGCCTCCAACCGGGCGCGGCGGGCATCGAAGGGCTGGGCGCGCAGATCCTCGCCGCCCGCCTCCAGAAGATCGTAGGCGAGGATGCGGGCCGGGGCCTCCTCCAGCAGTTTTTTCGGGACCGTCTTGCGGCCGATGCGGCGTTGCAGGTGCGCGAAGGGACGGGGTGCGTCGTCACCCCAAGCCAGCACCTCGCCGTCGATCACGGTGCCGGGGGGCAGGAAATCGGCAAGCGCCGTGAACTCCGGGAAGCGGTCGGTGATCAGCTCCTCGCCCCGCGACCAGAGCGCGAAAGCGCCGGGGCGGACAATGAGCTGGCCGCGGATGCCGTCCCATTTCCATTCCGCGCGCCAGTCCGACGGCGCGCCTAGGCTGGCCGTGCCGCCGTCCAGCGGCGAGGCGAGGGCGAACGGATAGGGGCGCGCGGCGGAGGCCTCATGGCTGTCGGACACGAGATCGGCGAAGGCGATCCGCGCGGGGTCCCAGTCGCCCATCAGGCGGTGGGCTACGGCGGCCTCCTCCACCCCCGTCGCCTGTGCGAGCGCGCGGGTCATCAGACCCCGGCTGACGCCCATCCGGAAACCGCCGGTGATGAGCTTGTTGAAGAGAAATCGCTGGTCCGCGGGCAGGCTGTCCCACGCGGCCTCGATGCCTGCGCGACGGACCGCGGCGGGCTGGCCGGTGAGGCGGATCAACGTTTCGATCCAGTGAGTGAGCGAGCGATCGTCGTGGGTGGTGGGCTCGGGCAGGATTAGGGCGATCGTCTCGGCCAGATCGCCGACGACGGGGTAGGCCTCCTCCACCAGCCAGAGGGGGAGGGCGGCCTTTTCGGCGGCCCAGATGCGCAGTTCGGTCGAGTTCGCGGCGCGTTTGGGGCGGCGGCCGGAGAGGAGGGCCACGGTCCAGACCCGGTCGGGTTCGGGCGCGGCACGGAAATAGGCGGCGAGTGCCTCGGTCTTGAAGCTGGTTTTCGTCGTGGTGTCCAGTGTGGCGAAGAGGGTGGCGAAGCGGTTCATGGCGCGTTGTCCGCCGGTGTCGGCGCGGGGGGCTGTCTGCCCCCCACGGTGCGTGCCGCACCGCCCCCCGAGGATAGTTTTGGACAGAAAAAGGTGAGTAGGGTCATTCCGTGGGCTCGGCGTCGGCGTCGGCGTCGGCGTCGTGATCGTCGTCGGTCCATTCGGTGGAGACGACGCCCGCGTCGTAACCTTCGGATTCCAGCCAGCGGCGGAATACGGAGGTATAGCCGTGGGTGGTGAAGATGCGGGTGGCGCCGGTGGCGCGGATCGCCGCGTTCAGCCCGGACCAGTCGGCATGGTCGGAGAGGATGAAGCCGGTGCCTGGACCGCGTCTGCGGCGCACGCCGCGCAGGGCCATCCAGCCGGATGCGAACGCCTCTGACCGGGGGCCGAGGCGGCTGGCCCAGGCGGAGCCCAGGGCGGAGGGTGGAGCCACCACCAGTGCGCTTGGTGGCGGGCGGGCGTCGGGCGAGACGCGGGTGGTGGGGGGGAGGGGGTAGCCCTGGTCGCGCAGGATCGCGGTCGTGGCCTCCACCGCGCCATGGGTGAAGATCGGGCCGTCGGCCCCCTCAACCGCCAACATCGCCATGATGCGCTGGGCCTTGCCAAGACCGTAGGCGCCCAGAAGGCTGATGCGGCCAGCCGCCGCGTTGGTCCGCCACCAGTCCGCGATCTGGACCGCAACCTGGGCCTGATCGGGCCAGTGATAGACCGGTAAGCCGAAGGTGCATTCGGAGATGAAGGTGTGGCAGGGCACCGGCTCGAACGGCTCCGACAACCCGTCGGGCGCGGTCTTGTAGTCGCCGGAGACGACCCAGACCTCGCCGCCACGCTCCACCCGGATCTGGGCCGAGCCGGGCACATGGCCCGCGGGATGGAACGACACCGTGACGCCGCCGATGCGGAGCGGCGTGCCGTAGGGGAGGGCCGCCGCGTCGATCTCCCCCAGCCGGTGGCGCATGACGGGGAGGGCCGCCTCGGTCGCGAGGTAGCGGCCCATGCCGGAGCGCGCGTGGTCGGAATGGCCGTGGGTGATGAGCGCGCGATCCACCGGGCGCCAGGGGTCGATATGAAATCCGCCCTCTGGGCAGAAGATGCCCCGGTCGGTAAAGGTGAGGAGCGGGTCCTGCGTCATGGTCTGGAAGTTAGCGTCATGGAGACGGGCGTCGAGCGGTCTGTGCCGGGTTGGTTCGGGATAAAACGGACGCGCCCCCTTTCTTTGACCCGCGCCGCCTGATTTAGTGGCGCTACGGACAATGGCCTTTCGGTACGGTCCGGGCAGGGAGCGGAATGACGACCTATTTCAACGAGATGTATCAGGACGGCGAGGCCCGGGCACCCTATTTGCGGCTGCAGGACTGGATGAAGGCCATGCCGTCCGAGTTGCGCCAGATGAAACAGGCCGAGGCGGAGACGCTGTTCCGGCGCATCGGGATCACCTTCGCGGTCTACGGCGAGGGCGGCGATCCCGACCGGTTGATCCCGTTCGACATGTTCCCGCGGGTTTTTACCGCCGCCGAATGGGCGCGGCTGGAGCGCGGGATCAAGCAGCGGGCGCGGGCGCTCAATGCATTCCTCGTCGATGTCTACGGGCGCGGAGAGATCGTGCGGGCCGGGCGTATCCCGGCACGATTGGTCTATCGCAACGAGGCCTATGAGAAGGCCGTGGTGGGGATCGTGCCGCCGAAGGGGGTCTACAGCCACATCGTCGGCATCGACCTCGTGCGCACCGGGCCAGACGAGTTCTTCGTGCTGGAGGACAATTGCCGCACGCCGTCGGGCGTCAGCTACATGCTGGAAAACCGCGAGATCATGATGCGGATGTTCCCCGACCTCTTTCGCGAGAACCGGATCGAGCCGGTGGAAAACTATCCCGCCCTGTTGCGCCGCACGCTGGCCTCGGTCGCGCCGAACAAGTGCGACGGCGAGCCCGTGGTGGTGATCCTGACGCCGGGGCATTTCAACTCGGCCTATTACGAGCACAGCTTTCTCGCCGACCTGATGGGGGTGGAGCTGGTCGAGGGGCAGGATCTGTTCGTCGAGGGCGAATATTGCTGGATGCGCACGACCGAAGGGCCGAAACGCGTCGACGTGATTTACCGGCGGATCGACGACAGCCATATCGACCCGCTCTGCTTCCGGCCCGATTCCATGCTGGGAATACCGGGGCTGATGGATGTGTATCGGTCCGGCGGGGTGGCGATCTGTTCGGCACCGGGGGCGGGGGTGGCCGACGACAAGGCGGTCTATACCTTCGTGCCGGAAATGATCCGCTTTTATCTGGGCGAGGAGCCGATCCTGAAGAACGTGCCGACCTGGCAGTGCGGCAAGTCGGACGACCTGCGCTACGTGCTCGATCACCTGGCTGAACTGGTGGTGAAGGAGGTGCACGGCTCGGGCGGTTACGGTATGCTGGTGGGGCCGAAATCCTCGGCCGCTCAGGTCGCCGCGTTCCGCGCGCGGATCGAGGCCGATCCCGGCAACTATATCGCGCAACCGACGCTGGCGCTGTCGACCACGCCGACCTTCGTGGAGCAGGGGATTGCGCCCCGGCATGTGGACCTCAGGCCCTATTGCCTCGTGGGGGAGCGGATCGAACTGGTGCCGGGGGGCCTCACGCGGGTTGCTCTCACCGAAGGCAGCCTTGTGGTGAATTCATCGCAGGGGGGTGGCGTGAAGGATACGTGGGTGCTGGCGGAGTGATGGGATGCTGAGCCGGACCGCAGACAACCTCTACTGGATCGCGCGCTACATGGAGCGGGCGGAGACGGCGGCACGACTGTTGGAGGTGGGGGCGCGGATCTCGCTGATCCCGTCGTCTCATGGCTACCGATCCGAATGGGACAGCCTGTTGCGTGCGATCGGCACGTCGGACGATTTCGCCCGGAAATACGGCGACCCGGTGCAGAGAAACATCGAGAGCCACCTGTTCTTCGACCGCGACAACCCCAACTCGGTCTGCTCCTGCATCACGGCGGCGCGGGAGAATGCGCGGATCGTGCGGACCGCTCTCACGACGCAGGTCTGGGACGCGATCAACTCGGCCTTTCAGGAGATGCGCCAGCTGGAACGCACGCCGCGCTCGGAACTGGATCTGTCGCGCCTGACGGAATGGACGATGCGCAACACCGCGCTGATGCGCGGCGCGTTCGAGGCGACGCAGCTTCGTCAGGATGGCTACGATTTCATCAACATCGGCTACTATCTGGAACGGGCCGACAGCACGGCGCGGCTTCTCGACGTGAAATACTACGTGCTGCTGCCGAAGATCGAATATGTCGGCTCCGGTCTCGACAACTACCAGTGGACGGTGCTGCTGCGGGCGATGTCTTCGCACCGGTCGTTCCACTGGGCCTACGGGGGCGATGTGACGGCGGCCAAGATCGCGCATTTCCTGATCCTGAACCCGCATTGTCCGCGCTCTCTCATTACCTGCATCGACGGGCTCGTCACGCATCTCGACCGGCTCGGGCGGCGCTATGACCGTCCGGTGGAGGCGCGGGGCTATGCGCGCGATCTGCAGGCGAGCCTCGGCAACCTGACGGTCGAGGATGTCTTCGAGGAAGGGCTGCACGAGTTCCTGACCCGCTTCGTGGACCGGACCCATTCTCTCGCGCTCAAGGTCTTCGCGGGCTATCTCACAGGGGACGTTCGCTGATGCGCCTGACGGTCGAGCATGTGACCCGCTACCGCTACTCCCAGCCCGTCCGGGGCGTGGTTCAGAGCCACCGCCTGACGCCGTCGGTCTTCGACGGGCAGCGGATGCTCGATTGGGACATAAGCGTGACGGACGGGCTACGCGGCGGACACTACCGCGACGGTGCCGGCGACGCGGTGCAAAGCTGGTCCGTGCTGGGCCCGGTGGAAGAAATCGTGGTCACCGTGCGGGGCGAGGTGGAGACCACCGACCTCGCCGGCATCCTGCGCGGCCACCGCGAGGGGGCACATCCGCTCTGCTATCTCGACCGGACCCCGATGACCGATGCCGATAGCGCCCTGGGTGCGCTGGCCGAGGAGGCGTCGGGCGGGGAGGTGACGCTCGATGCGGTGCACCGGCTCGCGACCGCGATCGCGGAGGCGATCCGTTGGGTGCCCGGCACGACAAATGCCGCGACCACGGCGGCCGAGGCGCTGGCGCAGGGCGAGGGCGTCTGTCAGGACCACGCGCACGCCCTCATTGCCTGCGCCCGGCATTTGGGGATGCCTGCGCGCTACGTCTCGGGCTATCTCTACATGGACGGCGATCTGCGGGCCGATGCTCCGGCGGCGGGCGATGCCGGCGAGAGTCAGAGCCAGAGCCAAAGTCAGGGTGGCGGCGGACAAAGCCAGAGCCAGGGCCAGACTCCGGCAGGGGGGGCCGCCCATGCCTGGGCGGAGGTCCATGTCGAAGGGTTGGGATGGGTCGGGTTCGATCCCGCAAATGCCTGCTGTCCCGATGCACGCTACATCCGGCTCGGCTCGGGGATGGACGCGCATGACGCGGCACCCATCAAGGGCACGGCGCGCGGCGAGGCGGAGGAACGGCTCGACGTGACGGTTGCGGTGCGCCAGTCCGGACCATAAGGTCCGCCGCACCCAACCCCAACGGAAATTTCCATGACCTATTGCGTCGGCCTTCTTCTGAACAAGGGCATCGTCCTTCTGTCGGACACCCGGACCAATGCGGGCCTCGATAACATCGCGACCTACCGCAAGATGTTCGTCTTCGAGGAGCCGGGCGAGCGGGTCATCGCGATCATGACGGCGGGCAGCCTGTCGGTGACGCAGACCGCGATGGCACGCCTGCGTGACGCGATCGAGCATCCGGACGCGAGCGAGGAAACCTCCATCATGCGCGCGCCCACGATGCTGAAGGTGGCGGAGATCGTGGGCGACCTTCTGGCCCGTGTGCGGCGCGAGATTGACGACAAGCTCGCCGCGATGTCGCAGGGGGCGTCGGCGTCCCTCATCGTCGCGGGGCAGAGGAAAGGGGGGGCGATGCGGATGTTCCTGATCTATCCCGAAGGCAATTTCATCGAGGCCACCGACGACACGCCCTATCTTCAGGTCGGCGAGCACAAATATGGCAAGCCGATCCTTGACCGGGTGGTGACGCCCGAGACCTCGCTGAAGGACGCGCAGAAAGCGATGCTGCTGTCGATGGATTCGACGCTGCGCTCCAACCTCTCGGTCGGGATGCCGCTGGATCTCGCGGTGATCGAGAAGGACACTTGCCGGATAACCGAACGGCGACGGATCGAGGCCGGTGACGACCAGTTCCGCGAAATGTCCGACGCCTGGTCGCGCGCACTTCGGGACGGGTTCACTCAGATCACACTGTGACGCGCCGCGTCGTGGTAACGGAGGCGGTCCATCCCGACGCGGTCGCCCTTTTGCGCGATGCAGGCTGGACGGTCGCGGGGCCGGAGGTGGGGCCTGCCGACGCCTGCCTCGTCCGCACCCGTCGCCTCACGGACGCGGAAGTCGCGGGCTTTCGGCTGATCGCAAAGCACGGGGCGGGGATCGACAACATCCCACTGGAGGTCGCGCGGGCGGCGGGGGTCGCGGTGATGAACACGCCCGGCGCCAATGCCGGCGCCGTGGCCGAGCAGTCGCTGATGCTGATGCTGGCGCTGGCCCGCGATCTGGGTGGACAGAGCGCTGCCCACCGCACTGTCGCCGTGCGCGGTTTGGAGGGCTTGCGGCTACTGGTCGTGGGCTTCGGGTCCACCGGACGCCGCGTGGCGACGCTCGGTGCCGCGTTCGGGATGGAGGTGACGGTGCTGGTCCGCAAGGCGCAGGACACGGCGTTTCCGACCGCGACCGTGTTGCAGGATGCCTTGCCGTGCGTCGACGTGGTCTCCTTGCACTGCCCGTTGACGCCCGCCACGCGCCATATGATCGACGCGGACGCGCTAGCCCTGATGCCTCCGGGCGCGCTCCTCGTGAATTGCGCGCGGGGCGGGCTGGTGGAGGAGGCGGCGCTGGTACGGGCGCTGGAGAGCGGGCATCTCGGCGGCGCGGCGCTTGATGTGACGGAGGAGGAGCCGCTGCCGCCCGACCATCCCCTGCGCCGCGCGCCGCGCCTGATCCTCACCCCGCACACGGCGGCAATGGGGGAGGCGTCGTTCCGGCGCATGGGGATGATGGCGGCGCAGAACATCCTCGATTTCTTCGACGGCAGGCCCGCGCCGGCCCATATCGTCGTGGGGGCTTGACCGTCAGGCGCGATCGAACAGGGCCGCTGCCCGGTCGTAGAACGCCTCCCGCACCGACGGGATCTCCATCATCACCTCATGCTCTGCATCCGCCATGATTTCCAGCGTGCCGCCGGGCCAAGCGTCCATCCGCGTCCGTATCGCCGCCGGATCGACGAGCCGTTCCGCAGACCCCAGCGCGCAGAAGGCGGGGATGTCGGGCGAGGGCATGGGGCGCAGGGCGTCGCATTCGTCCATCGCTTCGCGCAACCAATGGATCGACGGCCCCGCGAGGGCCAGCGCAGGCTCGGCGGTCAGCTGGCTTTGCATCCATGCGTAGGTCTCGGCATCCCGCGTCAGCAGATTGCCCTCGAACGCCGCACTCTTCACATAGCTCCGCAGCCCGGTTCCCGGCGCGAACCGCTCCCCCTGCCCGAAAATCCGCGCCACGCCCGACAGCACGCGCGCGCCGATCCGCATGGGGGTCGATAGCCCAATCCCCCACATCGGCGCGCTGAAGGCCGCGGCCCGCACCGGCAGCCCCGCGATCATCGCGCGCAGGGCGATGGCGCCCCCCATGGAGTGGGCGATCAGGAAGGCCGGGGGGCGGGGGGCGAGATACGCCGTGACAGCGGCCAGATCGGTCTGGAAGTCGGTGAAGCGCGCGACATGGCCCAGCATCCGCTCCTTCGCGGGGCGGTCGGACAGCCCCTGACCGCGCCAGTCCACCGCCACGCAGCCATAGCCCCGCGCGGCCAGCGCCGCCGCCGTGCGGCCGTATTTCTCGACGTATTCGGTGCGCCCGGGGCAGATCAGGACCGTGCCCTTCGCGCCCTCGGGCCAGAGGCCGAGCCGGATACGCACCCCGTCCCGCGTGCGGAGCCAGACCGCATGGCCCCCCTCCGGCCCCTCCGCGATGCCGGCATGAAAGGGGGCGTCCGGGGTCACGACAGAGCGGCGGCGAGTTGCATGGCCATCGCCATCGACCCCTCGACCGCGAGTTTGCCAGACAGAAAGGCGCTCGTCGGGTCCATCGCGCCGTCGAGGATCGCGCGGAACACATCCGCATCGGCGGTCATCACCACGTCGGCCTCCTCGTCCCCCTCGCGCACGCCCGCGCGGTCGATCATGATCGACCCCTCGCCGTTGACCACGAACTTCGCGATCCCGTCGAACTCCTGCACCTTGGCGGAAAGTTGCTTCACCGCCTCGTCGATTACCGCACTCATCGCCGTCCCCTTCGTTTCATTCCGTTCGATGCGGCCTCGGGCGGCTGGTCTTTTGTCCGCCCGACGCTACACTCGCCCCTTATGAAAGCGCATCTCCGGTTACTCAATCCCGCCCTTGCGGCCCTTCTCGTGGCTCTCGCGTTCGTGTCGCCGGGGATGGCGCAGACCGCACCGCCCGCAATCGACCCGA
>JBBSVE010000044.1:0-21803 GCA_038233815.1 Rhodobacterales bacterium | reverse complement strand
TGAGGAGATGTCGGAAGTTCCCGACCAGCTTTACGGCGGGGGCATCGCGTCGAACTATCAGGGTCAGGGCCTGAAGCTGTCGAAACACTTCCAGCCATGACGCGTCAGCGCCCAAGCCGCCGCGTCATCCGCGCCGCCTGACGCGCGCGCTTTGCGGTCTCGCGCGCCTGCCGGTTCTGACCCGGCGGCACCGGCGTCGCCGCCTTGGGCAAGGTCCGGTCAAGCGCCATGGTGACGCCTCGGTTGACGACCCGGCGCAGGAGCTGGTTCATGATCAGGCGAATGATGCGGTTCATCTCTCAATCCTCGAAGAATGCGGTCTGTCCGTCGGCTGGCGCGTCGTCATCGTCCGGGTCACGGCGCAGACCCTCCGGCAGGGTCCGGTTGTCGAGCAGACCGGCCGCGCGCAGATCCTGCAACCCCGGCAGGTCGCGCGCGCTTTCCAACCCGAAGTGATCCAGAAACGCCCCCGTCACGACCAGCGTGACGGGCCGCCCCGGCGTCATGCGGCGGCGACCGAATCGGATCCAGTCCAGATCCAGCAGCAGGTCGATGGTGCCGCGTGACACGGCGACGCCGCGGATTTCCTCCACCTCGGCGCGCGTCACGGGCTGATGATAGGCCACGATCGCCAGCGTCTCCACCGCCGCGCGGGAGAGTTTGCGCGGCTCCACCGACTCCGCGTGCAACAGCGGGGCGAGGTCGGGGGCGGTGCGGAACGCGAACGCATCGCCCACCTTCACCAACGCGACGCCCCGCCCCTCATAGCGCCGCCTGAGATGGGCAACCGCCTCCGCCGGGTCGCAGTCGGGCGGCAGCCGGGTCGCGAGATCGGCCAGCGTTACCGGCGTCGCGGAGGCAAAGAGCAGCGCCTCCACCCGGCGCTCCTGCTCCGCCATCGGGGTCGGCGCGAAGGACGCCTCCATCGTCATGCCCGGGCCCCGCGCGACCGGATGTGGAGCGGCGCGAAGGTGGCGCCCTGCCGAAGTTCGATCTGACCCGCCTTGGCCAGTTCCAGCATCGCCGCGAAATGCGCGGCTGTGGCGGAGCGCAGGCGCGGGGAGGGATGCGTCCAGCCCTCCGGCAGCCAGGTGGCAAGCGCGCGCCACCCGTCCGCAAAGGGGACGAGCGGGCGGAGCCGGTCCAGCGCCGCCTCCATCGTGAAGACGTCCGTGCGGTCCATCACGTAAGGGCGGAACTCGTCGCGGGTGCGGATCCGGGCATAGGCGCGCATGAGGTCGAGGAGGGTCGCGCTCCAGACCACGCGCCGGGTGCGGGACGCATCCTCCGGCACACCGCGCGCAAAGACGTCGCGGCCGAGCCGGTCGCGCGCCATGAGTGCTGCCGCCGCCTCCCGCATCGCCGACAGCCGTTCGAGCTGGAAGGCGAGGTGTGCCGCCAGATCGTCGGCGCTCGGTCCATCCGCAGCAGTATCCGGCGGCAAGAGCAGCCGCGACTTGAGGTAGGCGAGCCACGCCGCCATCACAAGGTAATCCGCCGCAAGCTCGATCCGAAGCGTCTGCGCCTCCTCCACGAAGGCCAGATATTGCTGCGCCAGTTCGAGGATGGAGATGCGCCGCAGGTCCACCTTCTGCGTCCGTCCCAGCGTCAGGAGAAGATCGAGCGGACCCTCGTATCCCTCCACATCAACGATCAGCGCCTCCCCCGCCAGCCGCTCCGCCGTGCAGGAGTGCGGGGCCGGGCCGTCAGACACGCGCGCGCCCGGAGAGAAGGCTCGCCAGTTCCGCCTCCAGCGCTGCCATGTCGGCCGGGGTCGCGATGGACCGCGCAGGAATGGCGCGGTCGGGGGGCAAGGTTCCGGCGACATCCGCCACCGCCTGCATCTCGGCCGGATCGCTGCTGCAATGCAGGATCAGGTCGCAGCCCGCCGAAAGAGCCGCCGACGCGCGCGACGCAGGAGTGCCTGACAACGCCTCCATCGACAGATCGTCGGTCATGAGGAGGCCCCGAAACCCGATCCCGTCGCGCAGCAGGCGGATCATGGGGGCGGAGGTGGTGGCAGGCCCGGACGGGTCGACATCAACATAGGTGACATGGGCGGTCATGGCGAAGGGCAGGTCTGCCATCGCCCGGAAGGGGGCGAAATCAGTGGCCTCCAGCACGTCGCGGTCCGTGGATACGGTGGGCAGGCCCACATGGCTGTCGACCGTGCTGCGACCGTGACCCGGCATGTGCTTGATGACCGGGAGGACGCCGCCGGCCAGACAGGCCTCGGCGGCGGCTCGTCCCAGCGCGGTGACGCTTCCCGCATCGCGCCCGAGGCAGCGGTTGCGAAGGACGCTATGGGTGGCGTCGGTCGCTATATCGAGGCAGGGCGCGAAGTTGCCGTCGATCCCTGCGTTGGCAAGTTCGCTCGCGATGATGCGGTAGCGCAGCCAGATCGCGCGGACCGCCCCCTCCAGCCCGGAGGTCGCCGTCACCCGGTCCACGAGGTCGAGCGCGGGCAGCCAGTCGCGCCAATGCGGCGGGCGCAACCGCTGGACGCGCCCGCCCTCCTGATCGACGAAGATCGTGGCTTCGCGCCCAACCGCCTCCCGCAGAGCTGCGGTCAGCGTGCGAAGCTGGCGCGGATCCTCCACGTTGCGGGCAAAGAGCGCGAAGCCGAACGGGTTTGCCGCGCGGAAAAAACGGGCCTCGGCATCGCTGAGAACGGGTCCGGCAACCCCGAAGATCGTGGCCCCGATGGCGCCCGTCATCGCACCGTCACCGCAATGCAGGCCGCGTTTTCCGCAGACAGCGCGGCGCAGAAGCGACGCTGGTCGGACTCGTCGGCGAAGCCCTGTGCGCGCAGGCGCCAGAAGTCGCGCCCGCCGCTCTTTGCCGCCTGCACGATCCGCGCCTTGCCTTGCAACAGATCGCCGAACCGTCCGGCCAGACGCGCCCACTCCGCCCGCGCCAATTCCGGCGAGTCGAAGGCGCCGAGCTGCACCAGCCGCGTCCCCGAGGCGAGTGCCAGACCGTCGGTTTCTGGCGCATCGATCGCGGGCGAGGCTGCGGCGGCCGTCAGCATCGGGGCCGACCCAGGACGCGGCATCGGACGCGGGGACTGCGCGGGCGCGCCGTCGGCGAAGGTCTCCGGCTCCGCCTCGGGGGCAATCTCGGGGTCCGGTGCCGCCGTCTCGTCCGTATCGTCGAGGGCCGCACCGGAATCCTGCAAGGCGGCCGCCACGGCGTCGGCGATGGCGTCCTTTTCCGCCACCGGCGCTGTCGGGCCTGCGGCCACCAAGGGAACGGCCGTCGGCGCAGTCTCACCCGCCGCACTCGGCGCGTCGCCACCGTCGAGGTCGACGGGCCGGGGCGCCAGGATCAACTCGTCCGCCGGCGGGGCGGCAGAGCCGTCGGCTGCGATCCGATTGACCGACAGACCCTGATTGGCCGCGAAATCACCGCCCGGATTGGCGGGTGCCTCGCGCATCGGGCCGGTCAGCGCGCGCACCACGGGCACCCCACTCACGTCCCGCACCGCAAGCCGAAACCCCCACCAGGCCGCACCCGCCAGCAGAACCAGCGACACCAGCGCCGCAAGCACGTTCACAATGCCGCCGGCGCGCTTACCCGGTCCCGTCTCCGCAGGACCGAAGCCCGAATTGCCCATATCCTGCCTGTCCGCGCCGGAGGTCAGACCCCGCGAGCGCCCTTCGCTGCCTCGACCCGACGCCGGTGGGCGCGGATCGTGTGTCAGCGCATTTCCTCGACCGGTGCCACGCCCAGAATAGCGAGACCGGCGGAAATCGCAACGCCCGTGGCCCTTGCCAGCGCGATTTTCACCGCAGTCACCTGAGGGTCGTCCTGCACGAAGCGCAACGACGGATCGTCATGCCCGCGGTTCCAGAGCGCGTGGAAATCCGACGCGAGATCATAGAGGTAGAAGGCGACCCGGTGCGGCTCCCCCCCCCGTGCTGCGATCTCCACCAGACGCGGCCATTCGGCGATCTTCTGCATCAGCGCGATCTCCGCCGGATCGTCGAGCGTGCTCAGATCGAGCGCGGCCAAGGTTGCATCATCCGCAGCGACCTTCGCCTTGCGCAGGACCGAGTTGATCCGGGCGTTGGCATACTGGACATAGAAGACCGGGTTGTCCTTCGACTGCTCCAGCACCTTCTCGAAGTCGAAATCCAGCGGCGCGTCGTTCTTGCGGGTCAGCATCACGAAGCGGGTGACGTCGGCGCCGACCTGCTCCACCACGTCGCACAGGGTGACGAAGGTGCCCGCGCGCTTGGACATCTTGAACGGCTCGCCCGCCTTCCAGAGCCGCACGAGCTGAATGAGCTTGATTTCGAGCGGCACCCGCCCCTCGGACAATGCCGAAACGGCGGCTTTCATGCGCTTGACGTAACCGCCGTGGTCCGCGCCGAAGATGTCGATGAGCTGGTCGAACCCGCGCTGCACCTTGTCGAAATGATAGGCGATGTCGGGCGCGAAATAGGTCCAGGCCCCGTCCGATTTCTGCACCGGACGGTCGACGTCGTCGCCATGCGCGGTGGACCGGAAGAGCGTCTGCTGGCGCGGCTCCCAATCCTCGGGGGTCTTGCCTCTCGGGGGGTCCAGCACGCCTTCGTAGATCAGGCCCCGGGCGCGAAGCGCGTCGATAGCGGCCTCGATCCGCCCGGTGCCGTAGAGCGCCTTTTCCGACGAATAGACATCCATCTCCACGCCCAGAAGCGCCAGATCGTCGCGGATCATCGCCATCATCATGCCGGTCGCGAACTCCCGGACCTGTGGGAGCCATTCGTCCTCGCTCCGATCGATCAGGCTGTCGCCCCATCTGTCGCGCATCGCCTGGCCTACGGGCACGAGGTAGTCGCCGGGATAGAGCCCCTCCGCGATGTTGGGGGTCTGGCCATGCGCCTCGCGATAACGCTCATAGGCGGAGCGGGCGAGCACGTCGACCTGCGCGCCGCCGTCGTTGATGTAATATTCGCGCGTGACCTCATGGCCCGAAAACGCGAGCAACCGCGCCAGCGCATCGCCGAAGACCGCGCCCCGAACGTGGCCCACATGCATCGGGCCGGTGGGGTTCGCGGACACAAACTCCACGTTGACCTTAGCGCCGGCACCATAAGTCGCGCGCCCGAAATCCGGGCCGTCGCGCAGCGTCGCCGCGACCACCGATTGCCAGACGTGGGGCTTCAGGCGGAAGTTGATGAAACCGGGGCCCGCCACCTCCACGCCCGCGATGCGCGGGTCAGACGCGATGCGCCGCGCCAGCATATCAGCAATCGCGCGCGGAGCCTTGCCGGAGGGTTTGGCCAGAACCATGGCCGCATTGGTTGCCATGTCACCGTGGCTCGCGTCGCGCGGCGGCTCCACCGCGACGGCATCGAGGGCGAGCCCGTCGGGGAGGTCCCCCGCCAGCATCATCGCCCGCGTTTCGGCCAGAACGAGATCGCGAAAGTCGGAAAAGAGGTTCATCGGTCCGGTCCCAGAGGTCGGACCTTCGATGCCAGAGGGCACGGCCGGGGTCAATGGACCCGGGCCGTGCGAGCGGCCGTCAGCCGCGCTGTGCGCGCCAGTCGTCAAGGGCGGAATTGCCGACCGGCGCATCCTCCGTCTCCGGCCCGGTCGCGGCGACCGCCACGGCCTGCGTGCGGTTTCGGTAGTGAAACGCCTCCCGCGAGCCGAAGTAGAAGCCCACGATCGCGCCCAGAAGCCACCAGAGCGGCTCCGGCACGAGGCTGAGGCCGGTCATGCGGTAGCCGAACCCGCGCGGGTCGATCATCGCGTAGGTGAAGAGCCCGAGCGTCCCGAAGGCGAGAAACGGGCGTGGCAGGCGGTTCATCCCGTTTATGATGCTGTCGAAGAGGCCGGCGGACCCACCCTCGAACTCCGCGCCATACTGGCTCATCGCGGCCATCTGGGTCTGCGCAGACAGCTCCATCCCCTTGGTGGCCGAGGGGGTAAAGACCTCCGCCACGTCGCGGGCGGCGGTGCCAATCGCGGTGATCGCGCCGGGGCCGCCGATCAGGCGTCCGATCAGGCCCATTTCGCCACCCTCGCACGGTGCTGCGCGTCGGTCAGCCGGTATTTCGGCTGCATGTATTCTTCTGCCCGCAGGATCCAGCCGCCCTTGCCGCCATCGCGCCGGCGGGCGTATTTGCGGCTCGCCGGGCGCGCATCGGCCAGCGCGTAGTAGTAGTTCCGTCGCGCGATCGCGTAGGCGTCGGACAGAAAGGCCGCCGCCACTTTCCAGGCCCCGTCCACGCAGCCCAACGTCTGCGGGCCAAGAACGCCGTCCGCCGCACAGGGATAGCCCATTTCGGACACCAGCCGTTGCAGGATCTTGATGGAGTTGGTTCCGGCGTTCACCGCCATGTCGAAGACCTGCGCCTGCAGCGCCTCGGGCAGCTTGCCCAGTCCCGGCCGGGTGAAATAGTGGGTGACGAAGATGTCCGACGCCTTCGCGGGACTCAGCGCCTTGACGTCCGCCACGTCGACCCGCCCGTCATGGTTGAGGTCGATCCCGAGCTGCTTCATCGTGCCCAGCGTCACGCCGTGGTTGGTGGCCCCACCCGGATCGTCGGGATCGTTCACAAAGCCGCCCTCACGCGCCACGATGGCCGCCGCGATCTGTTCCACCGTCTGCATCCTGCGCCTCCCTGGGGGTGCCGCACCCCTTGGTCGCAAGATGCTCCGCAGCGGTTAAGGACGCGGAAATCAGCCGTTCGGTGCCCGTGGCGCGGCCGCGTCCGAGGCTTTTTCGCCTGCACCCGGAGGCTCGTAGACGCCCTGTTCCTTCAGCGCGTCGATCACCTCCTTGGGCATGTAATTCTCATCATGCTTGGCGAGGATTTCCGACGCCTCGAAGGTGCCGCCGACATAGCGGCCGGTGCCGACCATGCCCTGCTTTTCGCCAAAGAGATCGGGCAGCACGCCGGTAAAGGCCACGGGGACCGAGGCCTTGCCGTCCGTTACCCGGAACGTGATCCGGTTGCCCTGCCCGCGCTGGAGGCTGCCCTCCTCCACCAGCCCGCCCAGACGAAACGTCTCCGACGGCGGCGGGGGGTTGGCGGCAAGTTGCGCGGGCGCGCGAAAGAAGTTGATCCCGTCGCGCATGGCATAGCCGATCAGACCCGTGGACAGGCCCAGCGCGAGAAAGGCGAGCACGATGATCTGGATCCGGCGCCGCTTCTTCAGACCCTTCATGTCACGTCCAATCGCAGTGCTATCGGGTTGTCAGGGATCAGACTATGCGCCTCCGCCCGAAGTTGAAAGAGCGTGCGGCGAAACGCCATGGGCATCACGCCGCCTCGAACGCGATGCCGCGTCGCAGGAACAAGGTCGACTTCATCGACACCGTTTCCGGGTCGCCGGTGGTGAGGAACCGCGTGCCACCGCCCGTGCCTGCAAAGCCGGGGTGCCGTTCGAGATAGTCGGCGAGGCTGTCGGCCACCAGACGCGCCTGCGACAGAACCCGGACGCGGGGGCCCAACGCGCCGGCAAAGACCTCCTCCACCAGCGGATAATGCGTGCAGCCGAGGATTGCCGCCTCGGGATGCGGCATCCGGCGGAGCAGCGCCTCGACGTGACCGCGCACCAGTGCCTCGGCCAGTGCGGTGTCGCCCGCCTCGATTGCATCGACCACGCCGCCGCAGGGCTGCGCCTCCACATCGACGCCGATGGCGCGGAATGCCAGTTCGCGCTGGAACGCGCGCGACGCGACCGTGGCGGGGGTGGCGAAAAGCGCCACATGCTTCACCGCAACCTCGCGCGGGGGGGCGTTGTCGCCCCACTGCCGCTCCGTCAGCGCCTCGATCATCGGCACGAAGACGCCCAGCACGCGCTTGCTGTCGGGCAGCCACGTCTCCTGCATTCGGCGCAATGCCGAGGCGGAGGCGGTGTTGCAGGCCAGCACCACAAGATCGCAGCCCTGCGACCAGAGCCGCTCCATCCCCGCGCAGGTCAGCGCAAGGATGTCGTCGGCAGTGCGGGTGCCGTAGGGCGCGTTCGCGTTGTCGCCCAGATAAACCAGCGGCTGGTCCGGCAAGCGCCGCGCCACCGCGTCGAGGATCGTGAGCCCGCCGATCCCGCTGTCGAACATCCCAACCGCCATGACGCCCCCTGCCCCCGCCTCTGGCCCCCAGTCTTAGGGTGCCGCGCCGGGGCTGGAAAGCCGGATGGCGCGTCCGGCTTTCAACGTCTCCGTGGCCAAGCGGGGGAATAATCCGGCAAGCGTCTTTCCTTGAGGGCCCTTCGCCTCTACCTAGGGCGGATATCGCACAGACGCCTTTCATCACGCACAGAGTTTCACCATGGACTGGGACAAGCTCAGGATCTTTCACGCCGTGGCCGATGCAGGAAGCCTCACCCATGCAGGGGACACCCTGCACCTGTCGCAATCGGCCGTGTCGCGCCAGATCCGCGCGCTGGAGGAGAGCCTCAACGTCACGCTTTTCCACCGTCACGCACGCGGCTTGATCCTGACAGAGCAGGGGGAGCTGCTGTTCGAGGCCACGCAGTCGATGGTCAAGCGGCTCGACGCCGCCGCCGTCCGAATCCGGGACAGCGAGGACGAGATCTTCGGTGAGTTGCGGGTCACGACCACGACCGGATTCGGCACGCTCTGGCTCGCTCCGCGTCTGCCGGCACTCTACAAGAAGTATCCCGCGCTGAAAATCGACCTGATGCTGGAGGAGCGCGTCCTCGACCTCCCCATGCGGGAGGCGGACGTGGCGATCCGCATGAAGGAGCCGTCGCAGGCCGACCTGATCCGGCGCCGGCTGATGAACATCCGCATGCGGCTTTACGCGACGCAGGACTATCTGGCCGAGGCCGGAACCCCGCACACGATGGAGGATTTCGCGCGTCACCGGTTGATCTGCCAGCATGTCGGTGCGGCTCAGGTCACGGCCGGGGCGCTCCTCGTCCAGCAGCTCATGGCTTTCGACATCCCGAGCACGCTGACGGTCAACAACTATTTCGGCGTCCTGCAGGGCGTGCTGAGCCATCTTGGCATCGGCATTCTGCCCGACTATCTGACCGAGGATTTTCCCAATCTCGTCCGCGTGCTGCCTGAGGTCGAATCGGGCGAGGTGCCGGTCTTTCTCGCCTACCCCGAGGAACTTCGCCATTCCAAGCGTGTGTCGGCGTTCCGCGATTTCGTGACCGAGGAGATCTTCGCCTACCGCAAGCGTCAGGCCGAATGATCACGCGAGGCGAGCCATGCAGGCGGTGCATGGCCGGTTTGCCAATCGGGCAGCGTCCGCAGACTTGAACCCGTCGACGGGCAACGCTACTTCAAGTTGCGAAGGGCGAGGCGTTCGTCTCATCCTTCATACCTCCCTGTTGGACCTGGCCGGGCTTTTAGCTCGGCCTTTTTTTGCGCGGGTCAGCTCCCCTCAGGGCGGTTCGCCCTCCCATATGCCCGGGCACTCTCCGAACCAATTCTCCCCCGTCGCCGCGCTTCCCCTTCCGGCCCCCATGTCCTATCACCGCTGCACCGTTTCGTGCGCGCCCCGAGGACCGACATGACCGACCCCGCGATCACGCCCGACCTTGTCGCCGCCCACGGCATGAAGCCCGACGAATACGACAGGTTGCTGGACGTCATCGGGCGCGTTCCGAGCTATACCGAACTCGGCATCTTCTCCGCGATGTGGAACGAGCATTGTTCCTACAAATCCTCCAAACGCTGGCTCCGCACGCTGCCCACCACCGGCCCGCAAGTGATCTGCGGTCCGGGGGAGAATGCGGGCGTCGTGGACATCGGCGACGGTCAGGCGGTGATCTTCAAGATGGAGAGCCACAACCACCCGTCCTACATTGAACCGCATCAGGGCGCGGCCACCGGAATGGGCGGCATCCTGCGCGATGTCTTCACGATGGGCGCGCGACCCGTAGCCGCGATGAACAGCCTGTCGTTCGGCCGCCCCGCGCACCCCCGCACCGCCCATATCGTCAAGGGCGTGGTGGAGGGCATCGGCGCCTACGCCAACGCTTTCGGCGTGCCGACCGTGGGGGGAGAGGTGCGCTTCCACGCCTCCTACGACGGCAATTGCCTCGTCAACGCCTTCGCCGCCGGGATCGCCGATGTGGACGCGATCTTCTACTCGGTGGCGTCGGGCGTGGGGATGCCGGTGGTCTACCTCGGTGCCAAGACCGGCCGCGATGGGGTCGGCGGGGCGACCATGGCCTCGGCCGAGTTCGACGACACGATCGAGACCAAGCGCCCCACCGTGCAGGTCGGCGATCCCTTCACCGAAAAGCGTCTGCTGGAGGCGTGTCTGGAGCTGATGGCATCCGGTGCCGTGATCTCCATTCAGGACATGGGTGCTGCGGGGCTGACCTGTTCGGCGGTGGAGATGGGCGACAAGGGGGGCTTGGGGATCCGGCTCGATCTCGACGCGGTGCCGGTGCGCGAGGCGGGGATGACCGCCTACGAGATGATGCTCTCGGAGAGCCAGGAGCGGATGCTGATGGTGCTCCGCCCCGAAAAGGAAACCGCAGCGCGGGCGATCTTCGACAAGTGGGATCTGGATTTTGCAGTGGTGGGAGAGACTATCGCCGAGGACCGGTTCCTCGTGATGCACAAGGGTGAGGTCAAGGCCGACCTGCCGCTGAAGGCGCTGTCCGGCACCGCGCCGGAATATGACCGTCCGTGGCGGGAAACGCCCCCTGCCCCGCCGCTGGGCGAGGTGCCGCAGATCGGTGCCATCGCGGCGCTGGAGGCGCTGATAGGCTCGCCCTCCTACGCCCACAAGGCGTGGGTGTGGGAACAGTATGACAGTCAGGTCATGGCCGACACGCTGCGCACCCCCGGCATGGGCGCGGGCGTCGTGCGGGTGCACGGCACGGCCAAGGCGCTCGCCTTCACCTCCGACGTGACGCCGCGCTACGTGAAGGCGAACCCGGTAGAGGGTGGCAAGCAAGCGGTGGCCGAGGCGTATCGCAACCTCTGCGCCGTGGGTGCGCGGCCCTTGGCCAGCACCGACAACCTGAACTTCGGCAACCCGGAGAAGCCGGAGATCATGGGGCAATTCGTCGGTGCAATCCGCGGTATCGCCGCCGCCTGCGAGGCGCTGGACATGCCCATCGTGTCGGGCAATGTCTCGCTCTACAACGAGACCGACGGGACCGGTATCCTGCCCACACCCACCATCGGCGCGGTGGGGCTGCTGGCCTCAGCCGACGAGATGATCGCGGGCCAGCCGCTGATCGGCGACCGCGCCATCCTGATCGGAACGACACGCGGCCATCTGGGCCAGTCGGCGCTTCTGGCCGAGGCGTTCGGGATGGCGGAGGGCGACGCCCCGCGTGTCGATCTCCACACCGAACGGGCGCACGGCGAGTTCCTGCGCGCCAACCGGGCGCAGGTCCGCGCCGCGACGGATCTTTCCGACGGCGGACTGGCGCTCGCGGCGTTTGAGATGGCGGAGGGCGCGGGGATCGGCGTGGCCCTGGAGACCGATGACATCGCGCAGCTCTTCGGCGAGGATCAGGCGCGCTATCTCGTCGCCTGCACGGCGGAGGATGCCGAAAGCCTGCTGGCCGCCGGTCGCGCGGCCTCGGTTCCCGTCAGCGACGTGGGGTGCTTCGGTGGCCCCACCGTGCGCTTCGGGGCGGAGGAGGCGCCGCTTGCCGATCTGTCGCACCTCTACCGCACCGCCTTTGCCCGCGCGCTCGGCTGACCTTGCGCGACCCGCACGCGGCGCCTACATTCGCAGTGACCCCGATGGGAGACGTTTGAGCATGCCGATGCAGGCCCGCGATATCGAAGCCCTGATCCGCGAGGGCTTTCCCGACGCTGCGATCACCATCACCGACCTTGCGGGCGACGGAAACCACTGGGCCGCCGAGGTGATCGACGAAAGCTTCCGGGGTCTCAACCGCGTGCAGCAGCAGCGCGCGGTCTATGCCAGCCTCAAGGGTCGGATGGATGGGGCCAGCGGTGATCTTCACGCGCTGGCGCTGACCACCAAGATCCCGCCCGACATGCCCGCGGCCACCGCCGCGACGAAAGGATGATACGATGACCGACGCCTCCAGCCTGATCCGCGACACGATCACGAAGAACGATGTGGTGCTGTTCATGAAGGGCACCAAGGCAATGCCGCAATGCGGATTTTCCTCCCGCGTGGCAGGCGTGCTCAACTTCATGGGCGTGGAGTTCGCCGATGTGAATGTCCTGTCGGACGAAACCATCCGTCAGGGGGTCAAGGATTTCTCCGACTGGCCCACGATCCCGCAGCTCTACGTCAAGGGCGAGTTCGTCGGCGGCTGCGACATCATCACCGAGATGACACTGTCGGGCGAGCTGGACCAGCTCTTCGAGGCCAAGGGCGTGACCTACGACAAGAACGCCGCCGACAAGATCCGCGAAAGCAACGCCTGACCCGACCGGTCAGCGCGCGGCCTCCTCCAGCCGGTCGGCCATCGCCTCGGTGCGGGCGGCCATTTCGGCCAGCGTGTCGGTGACGGATTGCGGGATCACCGGCACCTCGACGCGCGTAGGTTTCGGCGCCGGGCGGTCCTCGATTTCCTGCAGGCGGGCGCGCAGGGTGCGGAGTTCATCCTCCACCGCCGCCGTCCGGTCCGCGAGCATGAGGCCCGCCATCAACAGCAGGCGTCCCTCCGGCAAGCGGCCGAGCTGGCCGACCAGCGGTTGCGCCTCGCTGTCGAGCATGGCGGCAGCGGTGCGCAGGAAATGTTCCTCGCCCTCCTGACAGGCGACGGTGAAGCTCCGCCCGCCGATGATGATGTCGAGATCAGCCATGCGCCCGCGCCTCCTCGATCAGGGGTTCCAGTTCGGCGAGGATCTCATCCATCTCCGCCACTTCGGTGGCCCGCGTCGTGCGCAGCGCGTCGAGTTCCGCCGCCATCGCCTTGTTGATCTGGCTCGGCTCCACCAGCGCCTCGGTCGCGGACTCGTGGAGCACGCGAAGCTGTTCGCGCAGCTGGACCGTCGCCTTGCGCATTCGCTGAAGCTCCAGCCCCTGCACGTCGAGCTGGCGGGTCATCATCGCCACCTTTGCCGCGAGAGGGTCGGTCGCGGCAGGTTCGCGGTCCTCCAGACCCTGCACCTGCCCGGTCAGTTGCACCACGCGCGCGCGCTCGGCCTCCAGCGCCTCGGTCAGTCGGGCGATGTCGGCCTGCCCGTCGATGATCGTATCGACGGACGTCGCATTCGCCGCGCTTCGGTCCGGCAGGCGGGCCACGGCCTGCCCCATCCGCTCCAGCGCGAATGCGATGCGCCGCTCGAGTTCCTCGATATCGCGCTCGTCCTGCATGGCTCCGTCTCCCCGCGCATGTTCCGCCTTTTGACCCGACTGCGCGCGGTTTATCAAGTCTGCATTGCCGCCCGGGCGCGAAGCCGCGCGCCGCGCCTCCCTTGCACAGCAGCACGGAGCCTGCGAAAACGGGAACCAACGGATATGCGCGGCCCTTTTCCCGTCGCGTCACCGCTTTCGGCAAAGGATGAACGTCATGGATATTGCAGAACTGCGCGAAAAGCACCCCGACCACTGGATGAAGGCTGCGGCCATCCGCACCCTGACGCTCGATGCGGTGGCGGCGGCGAAGTCCGGCCATTCCGGGATGCCGTTGGGCATGGCCGACGTGGCCACCGTGCTCTTTTCCAACCACATGCGCTTCGATCCGACCGATCCGCATTGGCCCGACCGCGACCGCTTCATCCTCTCGGCGGGCCACGGCTCCATGCTGCTTTACTCGATCCTGCATCTGACCGGCTACAAGGACATGACGCTGGAGGAGATCAAGAACTTCCGCCAACTCGGTTCGCGCACCGCGGGCCACCCCGAGCTGCACCATGCCGAGGGGATCGAGACCACGACCGGCCCCTTGGGCCAAGGCATCGGCAACTCGGTCGGCTTCGCCATCGCGGAAGAGCATCTGCGCGCCCGCTGGGGCGCCAAGATCGTCGACCATTTTACCTACGTCATGGCCAGTGACGGCTGCCTGATGGAAGGGATCAGCCAGGAGGCACTGGCGCTCGCCGGGCGGCAGAAGCTGTCGCGCCTGATCCTGATGTGGGACAACAACGGCATCACCATCGACGGCAAGGTTTCCATCGCTGACCGGACCAACCAGATGGAGCGGTTTGCCGCCTCCGGCTGGGACGTGTTCGAATGCGACGGCCATGATCCCGACGAGATCGAGCGCGTGCTGACGCAAGCCAAAGCCTCCCCCGGCCCGGCGATGATCGCTTGCAAGACGCATATAGCACTGGGATCGGCCGCGCAGGACACCGCGAAGGGCCACGGCGTGATCTCCGACGCGAAGGTGATCGCGGACACCAAGGCCGCCTACGGCTGGACCGCGCCTGCGTTCGAGATCCCGCCCGGTATCAAGGCCGAGTGGGAAAAGATCGGTGCCAAGGGTCTCGATCTGCGCAAAGCGTGGGAGGGGCGCCGCGACGCGATGAGCGAAGGGCGCAAGAAGGAGTTCCGGCGCATCTTCTCGGTCGAGGTGGAGGTTCCGGGCAAGCTCGCCTCCACCATCCGCGCGCTGAAGAAGGCGGCGGTGGAGGATCCCAAAAGCCTCGCCACCCGCTCCGCGTCGGAAAAAGTGCTGGAGGTGGTCAATCCGGTGATGGAGGAAACCATCGGCGGGTCGGCGGACCTCACCGGATCGAACAACACCAAGACCTCCGATCTGGGCATCTTCGACGTGGAGACGCGGGACGGCCGCTACATCTATTACGGTATCCGCGAGCATGGCATGGCGTCGGCGATGAACGGCATGATTCTGCATGGCGGTGTGCGCCCCTACGGCGGCACCTTCATGTGCTTCACGGACTACGCCCGCCCCGCGATGCGGCTGGCGGCCCTGATGGGCGTCCCGGTGATCTATGTGATGACGCACGATTCCATCGGGCTGGGCGAGGACGGTCCGACCCACCAGCCGGTCGAGCATCTGGCGATGAGCAGGGCGACACCGAACATGCTGGTTTTCCGTCCCGCCGATCTGGTGGAGACAGCCGAGGCGTGGGAACTGGCCTTGATGTCCAAACGCTCGCCGTCGATGCTGGCGCTGAGCCGCCAGAACCTCGCACCGATGCGCAAAAAGCACCTGTCTCGCAACCAGGTGGCGCAAGGCGCCTACGTTCTGGCCGATGCGGTAGGCAAGCGTCAGGCAATCCTGATGGCCACCGGGTCGGAGGTGGAGATCGCGATGGCCGCCAAGGATATGCTGGAGGCGGAGGGGATCGGCACGCGCGTCGTCTCCATGCCCTGCTGGGAGCTGTTCGAGGAGCAGGACGCCACCTACCGGCGCAAGGTCCTGCCGCCCGGTCCGGTCCGCGTGGGCATCGAGGCCGCCGCCCGCTTCGGCTGGGACCGCTGGCTCTTTGGCGAGGGCGGGCGTCGCGACAAGGGTGATTTCGTCGGTATGGAGGGCTTCGGCGCCTCGGCCCCGGCGGAGGATCTCTACCGCCACTTCAACATCACGCCGGAGGCGACGGTGGCGAAGGTGAAGGCCCTGCTCGGCCTTTGACAGACGCCCGGGCGCGGCGGGTTCTCAGGCCCGCAGCGCCCGCTTGTCCCAGGCGAAACGCCCTGCCCCGTGTGCCACAAGCATCAGGCATCCGCCCGCGATGGCCCAGTTCTTGACGAAGATCGTCATCTGCCACGGGTCTTCGGGCAGGAAATGGAAGTAGCTCGTGACGATGCAGTAGCCGGCGAGCAGCAGTCCCACGATCCGCGCCTGCACGCCCAGCACCAGCGCCGCCCCCGCCACCAGATCAAAGACCAGCGCCGGCCAGACCAGCCATTCCCACCACCCGCGCGAGGCGAGCAGCCCCTCCACCGCCGACGGGTCCACGCCCTTTTGCGCGGCCCCGCCGAGGAAAAGGAGTGCTATCAGGATTCGCCCGACAAGGCTCGCGAGATCGGCAAACAGTGTCGGCGAGGCCGGTGCCTTCAGCGTCGCGACCCCGGTATAGACCGGTGCGATCCCCTGCGTGACCACCGGGATCAGCAGCAATCCGAACGCGAGGCCCAGCACCCCGTCGCACGCGGCCGTCACGGCCCATTCGACGAACCCCCTCGTCACGCCCACCGCAGCCGCGGCCGCCACCGCCAGACGATGGATCGCGTCATAGAGTGCGGGCGCGCCCAACGCCTCCAGCCCGTGGATCAGGATCGAGCCGCCGACCCAGATCATCGCCGCCGTCCCAACAGTGGACAGCGCCCACATCACAGATGGCATCCCCCGCACCAGCCCCCGCCCGAAGGTCCGCGTGGCAGACAGCCGGCCCGTCGCCGCCAGATGCAGCCCCACGTCGTCCACCTTCACGATCAGCGCGACCGTGCCGTAGACCAGAAGCGTGATCCCGATGCCGACGACCGCGAGGGTGATCGCTTCCACGATCCAGCCGCTGTCGGGGATCTCAGCCAGTGCTATGGTCATGATCTCGGCCGAGAGGATGAAGTCGGTCTTGATCGCCCCCGCGACGCGGCTCTCCTCCAGCTGCTGTTCGGTCTGAGTGGGACGGGAGGTCTTGGCCGCGTGATCGGTGTGGGGGAAGATCACGTGCCAGACCTTCTCCGCGCCCTCAAAACAGAGATAGGCGCCGCCGATCATCAACAGCGGCGTGACCGCCTGCGGCAAGAAGTTCGCCATCAGGAGGGCGGCGGGCAGCAGATAGATCAGCTTGTTCTTCAGCGACCCCAGCGTGATGCGTCCGATGATGGGCAGTTCGCGCCGCGCATCGAGCCCCTGGACATAGGTCGGCGTCACCGCGGTATCGTCGATCACCACGCCCGCGGCTTTCGCCCCGGCCTTGGCCGCCGCCCCGGCAATGTCGTCGACGGAGGCCGCGGTCATCCGCGCGAGTGCTGCCACATCGTCGAACAAGGCCAGAAGTCCGCTCATCGTCACCCTTTCGTCGTGAAGGGCCACACTAGCGGACGCCTCACGCGCGGCAAGACGGCTTTGCGATTGACAGGCACGCCCGCGCGGGGCTTTGCAGAGGGCGGCCAAGGACGGGGGGCGGGACCATGAGCGACCGGACGGCACTGATCCTGTTCGGGGCTATCGTCCTGCTGATCGGGCTCGACTACGCGTTTAACGGCGGTGCGGCGGACATGTTCATGCTCCGCAAATTGACCGACTTCATCGAGTATCTGTCCTTCTGGCGCTGATTGTGGCAGGAGGAGCGCTGACGCCGCAAGACGCTGTTCGCGCGGCCCACACGTAACCTTCGGGAAGGAAAGCGGAATGACGGTCAAGGTAGCGATCAACGGGTTCGGCCGGATCGGCCGCAACATCCTGCGCGCCATCATCGAGAGTGGACGCACCGACATCGAGATCGTGGCGATCAACGATCTGGGCCCGGTGGAGACGAACGCCCATCTGCTGCGCTACGATTCGGTCCATGGCCGCTTTCCCGGCGAGGTGAAGACCACCGGCGACAGCATCGACGCGGGCCGCGGCCCGATGCAGGTGACGGCGATCCGCAATCCGGCGGAGCTTCCGTGGAACCATGTCGACATCGTGATGGAATGCACCGGCATCTTCTCCGACCGTGACAAGGCGAAGGTCCATCTGGAAAACGGGGCCAGCCGGGTGCTCGTCTCCGCGCCCTCGAACGGGGCCGACAAGACCATCGTGATGGGCGTGAACGACGGCGTGCTGACCAAAGACGACCTCATCGTGTCCAACGGGTCGTGCACGACGAACTGCCTCGCCCCGGTGGCGAAGGTGCTGTCGGACAATTTCGGCATCGTGTCGGGCTTCATGACGACGATCCACTCCTACACCGGCGACCAGCCGACGCTGGACACGATGCACAAGGACCTCTACCGCGCGCGCGCCGCCGCGCTGTCGATGATCCCCACCACGACCGGAGCCGCGAAGGCGCTGGGCCTCGTGCTGCCGGACCTCGCGGGCAAGCTCGACGGCTCCTCGATCCGGGTGCCGACGCCGAACGTGTCCTGCGTGGACCTCTGCCTGCTCCTGGAGAAGGAGACGACGGTGGAGGAGATCAATGCCGCGATGAAGACCGCCTCCTCCGAAGGCGCGCTGAAGGGCATCCTCGGCTATGAGGAGGCCAAGCTTGTCTCCACCGATTTCAACCATGACCCGCATTCCTCGATCTTCGCGAGCGACCAGACCAAGGTGCTTCCGAACCGCTTCGTCCGGGTCTTGAGCTGGTATGACAACGAATGGGGCTTTTCGAACCGGATGGGCGATACGGCCGTTGCGATGGGCAAATTCCTCTGACGACAGCAATCCCGGGAGGGCGCTCGGCCCCCCCGGCTCACGCGAACTTCGCCACCATCGCCGTGCTGACCGCCGGGGGCACGAATTTCGACACATCCCCGCCCAGCCGCGCGATTTCCTTCACCAGCTTCGAGGCGATCGCCTGACGCCGCGCGTCGGCCATCATGAACACCGTCTCGATCGAAGCGTCGAGCGCGCGATTCATGCCGACCATCTGAAACTCGTATTCGAAATCCGCCACCGCCCGCAGTCCCCGCACGATGATCCCGGCACCCACGTCGCGCGCGCAATCGATCAGCAGGTTCTCGAACGGATGGACAACGATCTCCCCCCCCGTCCGGGCGACAATCTCCGTGGCCTCGGCCTTCACCATCGCGACCCGCTCCTCCAGATCGAAGAGCGGCCCCTTGTCGCGGTTGATCGCAACCCCGATCACCAGCCGGTCGACGAGCGCCATGGCCCGCATGATAATGTCGGTATGGCCAAGCGTGACCGGATCGAAGGTGCCGGGATAGAGGCCGATGCGCATGGTAAACCCCCGTCAGATGCGGGTGCCACGCAACAGGAGCGCCGGTGGCTTGGCAAGGCGAAAGGGCTCAGAATCCCTTGATCATCCCTTCCAGCGCGTCCTTTTCCATTGAAAGCTCCGAAAGCCGCGCCTTGACCGCATCGCCGATGGAGATGAGGCCCGTCATCTCCTCCCCCGCCATCACCGGCATGTGGCGAAAGCGCCCCTCGGTCATCTTGCGCATCACGTCGAGCGCGGTATCGGACGCCGTGCAAGAGACGATATCGTCGGTCATCACCGCCTCCACCGGATCGGTCATGCAGGACACGCCGCGCCGCCCCAATTCGCGTACGATGTCGCGCTCCGACAGGATGCCGGCGACGTGGCGCCCATCGTCCGACACGACCAGCGCGCCGATCCGCTTGTCGGAGAGCAGCTTCGCTGCCTCGGTGAGGCTCGATCCCGGCGCGATGGTCACGACGTCTCGCCCGGATTTCGTCGCGAGTATCTGTTGCACCAACATGGCATCCCCCTGATCCGCTGCCCATGAGGGTCGGCCCCGATGCCCCGTCCTGTCAACCCGCCCGTGACCCCTTTCCGCCGGACCGCACTTTCGCATAGCCTGCCCCCCGAACGGCAGGAGGATCGTCATGGAAGAAATCGCCCACTGGATCAACGGCACGCGAACAAAAGGTACGTCGGGACGCTTTGCCGACGTCTTCGACCCCTCGACGGGCGAGGTGCAGGCACGGGTGGCGCTTGCATCGAAATCAGAGGTGGATGCCGCCGTGGCCAGGGCCGCAGAGGCGCAGCCCGCATGGGGGGCCACCAACCCGCAGCGGAGGGGTCGGGTGATGATGGCGATGGTCGGCCTCATCAATCGCGACATGGACAAGTTGGCCGAGGCGTTGAGCCGCGAGCATGGCAAGACCTTCCCCGATGCCAAGGGCGATGTGCAACGCGGGCTGGAGGTGATCGAATACAGCATCGGGGCCGCCCAGATGCTGAAGGGAGAGTTCACCGACGCCGCAGGACCGGGCATCGACATGTATTCGATGCGCCAACCCCTCGGCGTTGTGGCAGGGATCACGCCGTTCAACTTCCCCGCGATGATCCCGCTCTGGAAGTTGGGACCGGCACTCGCATGTGGCAACGCCTTCATCCTGAAGCCGTCGGAGCGTGATCCATCCGTGCCCATGATGCTGGCAGAGCTGTTCAAGGAGGCGGGGTTGCCGGACGGCGTGCTGCAGGTCGTGAATGGCGACAAGGAGGCGGTGGACGCGATTCTCGACAACGAGACGGTGCAAGCCGTGGGCTTCGTCGGCTCCACGCCCATCGCGCAGTATATCTACGGGCGGGGCTGTTCCAACGGCAAGCGCGTGCAATGCTTCGGTGGTGCCAAGAACCATATGATCATCATGCCCGACGCCGACCTGGATCAGGCGGCGGACGCGCTGATCGGGGCCGGATACGGGGCGGCGGGGGAACGCTGCATGGCGATCTCGGTCGCGGTGCCGGTGGGCGACGCCACGGCGGACGCGCTGATCGAGCGGCTGGTGCCCCGGATCGAACGGCTGAAGATCGGGCCCTGGACCGCGGGCAATGACATCGACTACGGCCCCGTGGTGACGGCAGCCGCCAAGGCCAACATCCTGAAGCTGGTGCAGTCGGGGATCGACCAGGGCGCCACACTGGTCGTCGATGGTCGCGATTTCCGGATGCAGGGCTATGAAAATGGCTTCTTCGTCGGCGCCCACCTGTTCGATCATGTGACCAGGGACATGGACATCTACAGACAGGAGATTTTCGGCCCGGTCCTGTCCACCGTCCGCGCGCAAAGCTACGAGGAGGCGCTAGCCCTCGCCATGGACCACGAATACGGCAACGGCACCGCGATCTATACCCGCGACGGGGATACCGCGCGGGACTTCGCCTCCCGCGTCAATGTGGGGATGGTGGGGATCAACGTGCCGATCCCGGTGCCGCTGGCCTATCACACGTTCGGCGGCTGGAAGAAATCCGGCTTCGGCGATCTCAACCAGCACGGACCGGATGCCTTCCGCTTCTACACGCGGACGAAGACCGTGACCTCGCGCTGGCCGAAGGGCATGAAGGAGGGTGCTGCCTTCAACTTCAAGCCGATGGACTGATGTCCTGATCGGGCGGCCCCGACACACCGGGGCCGCCCGTCTCTCATGCCGTCAGCGGAACAGCGCCAGCGCGTTCCCGAGCGTCATGATCACGCCCCAGACAAGCGGGATGCCCACGAACGCCCATGCGATCCAGACCGCCGCATTGCCCGTCTTTTCGGTTTCAGTCATGTCTCTCTCCTCAGGTTCGGGCCGGATCGGCGGCCATGTGATATTTCGTGTCCACCGGCGTCATCATCGCGTTGAGGATGAAGCCCACCACCAGAAGGGCCGCCATGATATACATCGTGACGGTGTAGGCGTCGGCCTTCGCGACCCCGCTGTCGATCTGATACTGGCGGATGTAGTTCACCAGCACCGGCCCCGCGATTCCTGCCGCCGACCAGGCGGTCAGCAACCAGCCATGAATGGCGCCGACATAGTGCGTGCCGAACACGTCACGCAAATAAGCCGGGGCCGCCGAGAACCCGCCGCCATACATCGACAGGATGATCCCGTAGAACAGCACGAAGAGCACGATCGACCCCGTCTGCCCCGTCGTCGGGACGACGGCATAAAGGACGACGCCCAGCAGGAAGAAGATCGTGTAGGTCCATTTCCGCCCGATGTAGTCCGAGATCGTGGCCCAGAAAAACCGCCCCCCCATGTTGAAGAGCGAGAGTAGCCCCACGAACCCTGCCGCCGCGGCCGCCGTGATCAGGCCCGGAAACATCTCCTGGCTCATCAGCGACGCCTGACCCAGAACGCCAATCCCCGCCGTCACGTTGAGGAACAGCCCCCCCCAGAGTAGCCAGGACTGCCGCGGCCTGAGGGCCTGATTGACCTGGACGGTGGCGTAGGCCACGAGCCCGCCTGCCGCAGTCGGCGCGATCTCGCCCGCCGGGGGCCAACCCGCGGGTGGCACGCGCACGCTGGTGGCCCCCACCATCATGTAGATGAAAGAGACG
>JBBSVE010000043.1:0-22166 GCA_038233815.1 Rhodobacterales bacterium | reverse complement strand
GACCCATCATGGAGCCGAACTGAAGGCCGATGGTCGTGACCACCAGCACCATCACGTTGCGCGCCAGATGCCAGCGGATCACGCGGGCATTGCTCATCCCCTTGGAATGGGCGGTGCGGATGAAATCCTCGTTCGTGATTTCCAGCACGCCCGCGCGCGTGGTGCGTGCCAGAAGCGCCAGTGGCGTCACGCCCAGCGTGATCGCGGGCAGGATCAGGTAGCGGAAACTCCCGCCGCCGTAGCCGAAGCTCGGCAGCCAACCGAGGATCAGCGCGAAGAAATACATCAGCAGGAGCCCGAGCCAGAACTGCGGCATCGACAGCCCCGACACCGCCCCGATCATGGTCACGCTATCCAGCACACTCCCCGGCCGGAGCGCCGCTATGAAGCCGAGCGGCACACCGACCACGATGGCAAACACCATCGCCGCGATGGAGAGCTTGAGCGACGCCCACACCCGGTCCCCGATCACGTCGAGCACCGGCTCCCGAGTGCGAAACGACGTGCCGAGGTCGAGCTTTGCCAGCCCGCCCAGATAGTCCGCGAACCGCACGTAGACCGGCTTGTCGAGCCCGAACTGCTCGTTGAGCCGGGCCGCCATTTCCGGGTCCGCAGCGGTCTTGCCGTCGGACATGAGGCTGGAGGTGAAGCTCCCCGGCACGACGCTGAAGATCACGAAGATCAGGAGCGCCACGGCGATGATCGTGGGTATCATCTGGAGGATGCGCCGGATGGCGAAACGCAGCATCGCTCACCCCCCTCCCGGTGTCGCGGCCCCGGAGAGGGACCGCGGACCAATCATGCGGGCCCGCGTCACTTGCGCGATGCGGGGGCCGAGTCGTCGATCCAGATATCCTCGTAATTCTGGATCGCCATTTCCGTGGCATTGGCCTGCAGACCGTGGACCCACGGCTGATAGGCCATCACGGCCTTGTTGTAGTTGAAGAACCAGCTCGGCGCTTCGTCCTGCACGACGTCGTTGGCCTGCCGCAGAAGGTCGGTCTTCTTGGCCGCGTCGGCCTCCGCGCCCGCCGCGTCGAAAAGCTTGTCGAACTTTGCGTTGCTGAACTTCCAGTAGTTGCACGCCGACTGCGCGGTCTTGGAATAGAAGCATTTCAGCGCGTCATAGTCGTTCGGCCCCGAAAGGTTCGACCACATGCAGGACTGGAAATCCCCGCCCGGAACCTTTTCGCCCAGCACCGACGCCTCCACCGGATCGGCGGTGACACGGATGCCCGCGTCCTTCAGCATCGGGATGATCGCCTCCACGATGGTGAGGCCCCAGCTCTCGTTCTGCGTCGCGGTCAGCGTCACGTCGATCCCGTCGGGATAGCCACCGTCGGCCAGCAGCTTCTTGGCCAGGTCCACGTCGTAGGAATAGGGCTTGGCGTCCTTGTCGTAGGCCGCCGACGAAAGCGGCAGCCAGCCCGTCGCGCGGTAGGCCTTGTCCTTCACCAGCTTCTTGATGATGAGGTCAGTGTTGATCGCGTGGTTGAAGGCCTGACGCACCTCCTTCTTGTCGAACGGCGCCTTGGTGGTGTCGAAGCCCACGTGCCTTGTATAGACCTCCGCCACCTCCAGAAGACCCTTCGCCAGATCCGGGTCCGCCTGATAAGCCACATATTGCGTCGGGCCGAGGATCGAGGTGTCGATCTCCTTGTTGCGGAAGGCCACGTCGCGGGCGGAGGCATCCTCCAGCAGGATGATGTTCACCTTGTCGAGGTAGGGCTGGCCCTTCTTGTAGAACTTGTCGAATTTCTTCACGACGACCTTGGAGCCGGGGATATTCTCCACGAACTCGAACGGGCCAAGACCGATCGGGTGGGTGAAGAAATCCTTCTCCTCCGCCGCACCCTTGGGATAGATCGCGGCGTTGGTGCTCATCAGCACGTAGCCGGGATCGGTCGGCACAGAGAAGGACATCTCCAGCGTGTGGTCGTCGATCTTCTTCAGGCCCGCGATATGGTCGGACTTGCCGTCGTTAAAGTCGCCGATCCCCACCACGTTGGAGAAATAGCGCGCGCCGGGAAAGGCGTTGGAGGGCTTGGCGATCCGCTCATAGGAATAGATCACGTCGTCGGCGGTGAAGGGGCGACCGTCATGGAACACCGCATCTGGGCGCAGCGCGTAGGTATAGGTCTTGCGGTCGTCGGAGATCTTCACGTCGGTCGCAAGCTCCAGCTCCGGCTTGCTGTCGGCGGAGTTCCACAGATAGAGGCTGCGATGGATCGCCTTGGCGGGAAACTCGTCCTGCGTGGTGGGCGAGGACTGGATGTCGAGCGTCCCGAAGCTGGATCCGTAGGGCGCCACGAAATCGAGCGTGCCGCCGGATTTCGGCGTGGCGTCCTGCGCCTGCACGCACAGCGCCGTTCCCGACAGCAGCAGCGCGCCAAGCGTGAGCGTTCTCATCATCATCGTCTGTCCCTCCGTGATGGAACGCCCGCAGAGGCGGCCGTCCCGGTTGCGGGCATGCCGGGATGTCTCATCGACCCCGGTTCAGCCCTTCATCTCATGGACGACCTTCCCACCAAGGATGGTCATCACGCAATGGGTGTCGTGCAGAATGTCGTCGGGCGCCGCCTCCACGAGGTTGCGCGAGAAGACCGCGATGTCGGCCAGTTGCCCCGGCACAAGGCGTCCCTTCACTCCCGCAGCCCCCTGCGACAGCGCGCTGTATTCGGTGTAGGCCCGCAGCGCCTCGGCGGGCGTCAGGCACTGGCCCTCATCCATCACGGTGCCGTCCCATGTCTGGCGCGTGATCATGGTGTGCAGGTTCGGCCAGGGATCGGGCTTGCAGACCGGCGAGTCCGATCCGGTGGAGGGCTTGAACCCCATGTCGGTCCAGGTCCGCATCGGATAGGACGACCGCGCCCGCGCGTCGCCCAGAACGGCGATATAGCTGTTGCCGAAATCATGGACGAAGACCTGTTGCGGCACCGGGATGATGCCCGCCGCCTTCATCCGGTCGTGCTGGTCGGGGGTGGAAAAGCCGCAATGCTCGATCCGGTGGTGGCGCTGCGGCTCCTGCACCTTTTCGTAGGCGCCGATCAGTTGCCCGATGGCCCCGTCGCCGATCGCGTGGCAGGCCATCCGGTAGCCCATCGCGTGATAGTCCGCGATCATTTTTTCCAGCACCGGCGTCTCGACGATCTGGACCCCGGTGGTCTTGTCCTCGCCGAGGTAGGGCTCGGTCATCCAGGCCGTGCGACCGCCCGCCGAGCCGTCGAGGAAGATCTTCACCGCCCCCACCCGCAGCATGTCGCAGCCGACGCCGGAGACGAGGCCCGCCGCGTGGCATTCCTCCACGATGGAGCGGTCGGGATCGCCCAGCAGCACCTGCCATACCCGCACCGGAAGCCGCCCGTCGCGCAGTGCCAGATGGTAGGCGCGTATCTCGTCGAAGCCCGCCGCCATGCCGACGGCCGCATCCATGCACGACGTGATGCCCTGGCTCAGAAGGTAGGTGCCCGCCCGTTCCGCCGCCGCGATCAGTTCCTCCACCGAAGGCGTGGGGGTGGCATTCCGCAACAGGCCTTGCGCGTTCTCGGCCAGCAAGCCGGTGAGGCGGCCGTTGATTGTCTCGATCACGCCGCCGGCGGGGGCCTCCGTCTCCGCCGTGATGCCCGCCAGATCTAAGGCGCGCGAATTGCCTATACAGACATGGCCGCAGGCACGGATCAGAAGGACGGGTCGGTCGGGCACCGCTTCGTCAAGCTCGCTCCGGTCCGGGTGACGGCCGATGTCGAGCTTCACCTGATCGTAGCCGCGCGCCATGACCCAGCCACCCTCCGGTGTCTCGGCGGCGCGAGCGCGGAGCGCATCCTGCAGCGCCTTCAGCGTCGGGGCTGCGGCGGGGCTTGCGTCGACCCAGCCCATCGAGATGCCGAGCGGCATGAGGTGGAGGTGGTTGTCGTTCAGCCCGGGCGAGGCAAAGCGCCCCTCCAGCGCCACGACCTTCGTGTCCGGCCCCCGCAGCGCCATGATCTCCGCGTCGGTCCCGGTGGCGAGGATGCGGCCCTGCCAGACCGCGATCGCCTCGCAGATGCCGTCGTCATGGCCGCACCAGACCGTGCCGCCATGCAGGATCAGGTCGGCCTCGATTTGCGGATGTGTCACGGCACTGGTCCTTATCAGATGGATGTCAGCGAACCTTGTCCAACCTCCGGCGGAAGATCAAACGGAAATCGGCCCGTCGTCAGGTCACGGCGTCGAGACCGCCCGTCTCCAGCCGCTCCAGCATCGCCATGTCCTTTTCGGCCAGCGTGATGCCGTTCTCCTCGGATTTCACCCGGGCTGCGTAGCGGCGCTGCGAGGGCAGGCGCGCGCCCTGCCCGATCACCGCATCGAACAGCGCCTCGGCCCGCGCTCCGTCGAAGCCGCCCCGCGCGGCGGCGAACCGCTCCGGGCAAAAGGCGAGGATCAGCTCGCCGTGGCGCGGTGTGATCGTGGTGCTGCCCAGAAACTCCAGCGCTTCGGGGCTGGTCATGTCGCCGATCATCACCCCCGCCAACAGTTCGATCATCATCGAGATCGCCGATCCCTTGTGACCGCCGAACGGCAACAGCGCCCCCGAGAGCGCCGCCGCGGGGTCGGTCGTGGGTTGGCCGTCGGCATCGAGCCCCCAGCCTTCGGGCAAGGGCTTGCCGGCGATCCGGTGCAGCTCCACCTCGCCCCGCGCAGCGACGGAGGTGGCGAAGTCGAAGACGTAAGGGTCGTGCCCCGCGCGTGGAAATCCGAAGGCGAAAGGGTTGGTGCCCATCAGCGCCGAAGTGCCGCCTGCGGGGGCCACGGTCGCATAGCTCGGGCACATCGCGATGGCGGCCAGACCGTGCGCGGTCAGCTCCTCCACCTCAGGCCAGAGGGCGGAGAAATGGTTGCAATCGTTGATGACCAGTGCGGCGAGGCCAAGCGCCTTTGCCCGTTCGGCCAGCACCGGGGCGCCCAGCTCGAACGCCGCGTTGGAGAATCCGGCGTCCGCATCGACCCGGACGATGGCACCCTCGCCCTGCGAGAGCCTGGGCTCGGCATGGCCGTTCACCTTGCCTGCCTTCAGGGTGCGCAGACAGCCCTCGATCCGGTAGATCCCGTGCGAGGTGCAGGCGTCCCGCTCCCCCTTCACGATCACGCGGGCCATCGCCTCGGCATGGATCGCCGCGAACCCCGCCTGGGCAAAAATGCCGGTGACGCGGGTTTGCAGGTCGGCGGGGGTGAGGGTGGTGGCAGCAGGCATGGCAGGCTCCTTCGGGATCGGGCTGTCATCCGGCCATGGGCGGGGCCGGGTTGCATTTTTGCATACTTATTGTATGCAGGTGCGAACGGCGGACGCAAGCGCAGCGTGACCCCGCATGGATAGCAGCAAGGACTTTGGCACATGACATTCAAACCGCATGGCAAGCACCTGATCGCAGGCGAATGGATCGGCGGCGGGCAGACCTTCCGCTCCGAACCCGCGACGGGTGAGGCGCATGATTTCAGCGTGGGCACCCCCGATCTGGTAAACCGCGCGGCAAAAGCGGCGGAGGCGGCGTTCGCCACCTATGCCGCCACCTCGCGCAAGGACCGCGCCGCGTTCCTCAACTCCATCGCGGACGAGATCGACGCACGTGGCGCCGACATCACCGAGATCGGCGCGCAGGAAACTGGCCTCCCCGCCGCCCGGCTGGAGGGGGAGCGGGGCCGCACCGTGGGTCAGCTCCGGCTCTTTGCGGATCACATCCTGAAGGGCGATTACCTCGACCGCAGGCACGATGCGGCGCAGCCGGACCGCAAGCCCGCCCCGCGCCCCGGGATCGTGATGCTCCAGCGCCCGATCGGCCCGGTCGCGGTGTTCGGCGCGTCGAACTTCCCGCTCGCTTTCTCCACCGCGGGCGGCGACACGGCCGCGGCGCTGGCGGCGGGCTGCCCGGTCGTGGTGAAGGGCCATTCCGCCCACCCCGGCACGGGAGAGATCGTGGCCGAGGCTATCCACGCTGCGGTGACAAAGACCGGGATGCCAGCGGGCGTGTTTTCACTGGTGCAAGGCGGCAAGCGCGACGTGGGCGAGGCGCTGGTCAAGCACCCGCTGATCAAGGCCGTGGGCTTCACCGGCAGCCTCGCAGGCGGGCGCGCGCTCTTCGACCTCTGCGCCGCGCGGGACGAGCCGATCCCGTTCTTCGGGGAGCTGGGCTCGGTCAACCCGATGTTCCTGCTGCCCGAGGCCACGTCGGCGCGCGCGGACACCATCGGTGCCGGCTGGGCCGGGTCGCTGACCATGGGTGCGGGTCAGTTCTGCACCAACCCCGGCATCGCCGTCGTGCTCGACGGGCCCGACGCGGACCGCTTCACCGCCGCCGCGAAAGCGGCGCTCGAAGGCACCGCCGCGCAGGTCATGCTGACGCCGGGCATCGCCGAGGCCTACCACAAGGGCGAGGCGCGCATGGCGGGGGCCTCGGGCGTCACGAAAACCTACGCCGCCCCGGCGGACGGGCGCGATGCGGGCCCCGCGCTCTACGAGACGAGCGGGGAGGCCTTTGCCGCCAACCACAATCTGGCGGAGGAGGTCTTCGGACCCCTCGGCCTCGTCGTGCGGGTGGGCTCGGTCGACGAGATGGTGAGCGTTGCGCAGGGGTTCGCCGGTCAGCTGACCGCGACGCTGCAGATGGACGACGGTGACATGGCGACCGCCAAGCGATTGCTCCCGGTGCTGGAACGCAAGGCGGGGCGTATCCTCGTCAACGGCTTCCCGACCGGGGTGGAGGTGGTGGACGCGCAAGTGCATGGCGGTCCCTATCCTGCCAGCACCAACTTCGGTGCGACCAGCGTGGGCACGCTGTCGATCCGGCGCTTCCTGCGCCCGGTCGCCTACCAGAACCTGCCCGACGCGCTGCTGCCCAACGCCTGACGGACAGCGCAGGAAAGTGATCCGGCTTGCGCGATGCGTGATCGGATCACATAATCGCGCCACAAGGCGAATCCTCGAACGATAAAAAAACAGGGAGAGACACGAATGACGAGATCCATCCTGATTGCGGGCCTGATGGCCGCGACGACCCTCGGCTCCGCCGCCTATGCCGACAAGCTCGACGACATCATGGCGTCGGGCACGCTGCGCTGCGCCGTGGTGCTCGACTTCCCGCCGATGGGGTCGCGCGACAAGGACAACAACGCGGTCGGCTTCGACGTCGACTATTGCAACGACCTCGCGAAAGCACTGGGCGTCACGGCGGAGATCGTCGAGACCACCTTCCCCGACCGCATCCCCGCGCTGGTGTCGGGCCGCGTCGACGTGGGCGTCGCCTCCACCTCCGACACGCTGGAGCGGGCCAAGACCGCGGGCTTCACGATCCCCTATTTCGCCTTCACCAACGTCGTGCTGGCCCGGAAAGAAGCCAACATCGCGGACTTCGATGGTCTGAAGGGCCACACCGTGGGTTCCGTCGGCGGAACCTATGAAGGCATCGCGCTGGAGAAGAACGTGAAGGAATGGGGTTCGGGCGATTTCCGTCCCTACCAGAACCAGGCGGACGTGTTCCTCGCCCTGTCGCAGGGCCAGATCGACGCGACCGTCGTGACCTCCACCGTAGCCTCCGCCATCGTCGCCACCGGCAACTATCCCAACCTCGAGATCAAGGGCGACGCGCCCTACCTGCCCGATTACGTGGGCCTGATCGCGCTTCGGAACGAATACGGTCTGCTGAACTACCTCGACCTCTTCATCAACCAGCAGGTCCGCTCGGGGCGCTATCAGGAGCTTTTCGAGAAGTGGGTCGGCGGCGAGGCGCCGGATCTGACGGTCAAGAAAGTGTATCGCTGATCCGCATCTCGCGTTAACACGACGGGACGGGGGGGCACGTTGCCCCCCCTTGCCCGCGGACCCCTGACCTCGAAGGGCCGAGATGTTCAATTACACGTTCCAATGGGGGCAGGCCCTCAAGAACCTGCCCCGGTTGCTCGAAGGATCGCTGGTCACGCTGCAGATCGCGGTCCTGTCGATGGTGATGGGGATCGCCTTCGCGGTGATCCTCGCCGTCGCGCGCAACTCGAAGTCCCGCCTGATCTCTGCCCCCGCCACCGCGTGGGTGGAGGTGGCGCGCAATACGCCTGCACTGTTCCAGATCTATATGGCGCATTTCGGGCTTGGGCAGTTCGGGATCTACCTCAGCCCCTATGTGGCGCTGCTGGCCGGGATCACCTTCAACAACGCGGGCTATCTGGCGGAGACGTTCCGCGGTGCGCTGCGCGCCATTCCGGCGACGCAGACACGCGCGGGCCGCTCGCTCGGCATGGGGCCGATCAAGGCGTTCCGGCTCATCATCATGCCGCAGATGTTTCGCATCGCCTTCCTGCCCACCACCAACCAGATGGTCTGGGCGATCCTGATGACCTCGCTCGGCGTGACGGTGGGGATGAACACCGACCTCGCCGGGATCACACAGGAGATCAACGTCAGAAGCTTCCGCACGTTCGAGATCTTCGCGCTGGCCGCCGTGATCTACTACCTGATCGCGAAATTCGTCACCATCTGCGCGCGCCTTCTGGCGTGGCGCATGTTCCGGTATTGAGGGTCAGGCATGTTCGGCACCGCTCTCACCGCCAGCGATTTCCTTTTTCTGGGCCAAGGCGCGCTGATGACGCTGGCCGTCACCTTCTTTGCGGTGGCGGGAGGCACGCTTCTGGGGCTCCTCTTCGGGGTGGTCCGGGCGCAGATCAATCCGTGGGCGGCGATGCCGCTGACCTTCGTGCTCGACATCTTCCGGTCGGTGCCGCTGCTGATCCAGCTGGTGCTGGCGAACGCGTTCCAGGCCATTGCGGGCTTGCAGCTTCCGCCCTTCGCCACCTCCTGCATCGTGCTGGCGCTCTACACCTCCGCCTATTGCACCGAGATCGTGCGCGGTGCCATCGACGCGGTGCCTGCCGTGACCCGGCGCGCGGCGCGCAGTCTCGGGCTGAGCTGGGGTCAGGACATGACCTACGTGGTCTTTCCTATGGCGCTCCGCGTGGCGCTGCCGTCGTGGATCGGCCTTACGCTTGGGGTGATGAAGGACTCGGCACTCGTCCTCTGGCTCGGCCTGATCGAGCTTTTGCGCTCCGGCCAGATCCTCGTGACGCGTCTGCAGGAGCCGATGACGATCCTGATGATCGTGGGCGCGATCTATTTCCTGATGAGCTTTCCCATCGCCCGTCTGGGCGGTGCGCTTGAAAAAAGGTGGCGCGAAAATGATTGAGATCAAGGGCGTCCACAAATCCTTCGGCCAGCTCGAGGTGCTCAAGGGCATCGACCTCACGGTGAAGAACGGTGAGGTTGTGGCGGTGATCGGCGGGTCGGGGTCGGGGAAATCGACGCTGCTCACCTGCATCAACGGGCTGGAGCCGATCAACGCCGGCAAGATCCTCGTCGACGGGACCGAGGTTCACGCGAAATCGACCGACATCAACCGGCTCCGGCGCAAGATCGGGATCGTGTTCCAGCAGTTCAACGCCTTCCCGCATCTGACCGTGATGGAAAACGTGACCCTCGCGCCACGCAAGGTGCTGGGGATGGGTAAGGCCGAGGCCGACGAGATCGCGGTGAAGCAGCTGACGCATGTGGGCCTCGGCGACAAGCTGAAGGTCTATCCGGGCCGTCTGTCGGGCGGGCAGCAGCAGCGCATGGCGATCGCGCGCGCGCTGGCGATGTCGCCCGAATACATGCTTTTCGACGAGGTGACATCCGCGCTGGACCCGCAGCTGGTGGGCGAGGTCATGGACACGCTGAAGCTTCTGGCCGACGACGGCATGACGATGATCTGCGTCACGCACGAGATGAGCTTTGCGCGCGACGTGTCGAACCGGGTTGCGTTCTTCCACAAGGGCGTGATGGCGGAGGTGGCGCCGTCCAAGGCGTTCTTCGACGCGCCTGAGCATCCCGAGACGCAGGCCTTCCTCGCCAACGTGCGCACCTGATCCCATGGACGCGGTCGACGTGATCGTGGTGGGCGCCGGGGTCATCGGTCTGTCCGTGGCGCTGGAAGCGCAGGCGCGCGGCCTCTGCGTGCGCGTGATCGACCGGGAGGGACCGGCCGCGGGCGCGTCGGCGGGCAATGCGGGGGCGTTCGCATTCTCCGATATCCTGCCGCTCGCCTCGCCCCGGATCCTGCGGCAAGCCCCGAAATGGCTGCTCGATCCGCTGGGGCCGCTGACGGTGCGGCCGGGACATGCGCTCCGGATGGTGCCGTGGATGTGGCGCTTCTGGCGGGCGAGCATGCCCGCGCGGGTCACCGCATCGACGCTTGCGCAGACCGGGCTGATGGCGCTGTCGAAGGACGCGCTGGAGCCGTTTCTGCGGGCCCACGGTCTGACGTCGATGCTGCGGCGCGACGGGCAGTTGCAGGTCTACGAGGGTCAGGCGGAGTTCGACGCGAACCTCCCCGGCTGGGCGTTGCGGGAGGCGGCGGGCATCCGGTTCCGGCACCTTTCGGCGGAGGAGACGGCGGAAAAGCAGCCCGGCCTCTCCCCCCGCTTCACCCATGCGACCTTCACGCCGGACTGGTGGTCGGTCAGCGATCCGAAGGACTACACGCTGGCGCTGGCCGAGCGGTTTCGCGCAAACGGCGGCGAGATCCGGGTGGCCGAGGCGACCCACATGCTGCCCGACGGGGTGGATACGTCGGCGGGCGCCATGAAAGGCCGCGTGGTGCTGGCGGCGGGCGCCTTCTCGCACCGGCTGGCGCGCACCGCTGGCGTGCGGATCCCGCTGGAGACGGAGCGCGGCTACAACACCACGCTGCCCGAAGGCGCGGTCGATCTGCGTTGCCAGATCACTTTCGGCGGGCATGGTTTCGTGATGTCGCGGCTCACATCGGGCATCCGCGTCGGTGGCGCGGTGGAGCTGGGCGGCCTGACGCTGCCGCCGAATTTCCGGCGCGCGGATGCGATGCTGGCCAAGGCCAAGCGGTTCCTGCCCGGCCTTGACACGACGGGCGGCACGCAATGGATGGGGTTCCGCCCCTCGCTGCCCGACAGCCTGCCCGCCATCGGACCGCTGCCCGGAACGCCAAACGCGATCTGCGCCTTCGGGCACGGACATCTCGGCCTCACCCAATCGGCAGGCACGGCAGCATTGGTGGCGGACCTGCTGACAGGCGAGCCGCCGCCCGTCGACCTGTCCCCCTTCGCCCCCTCCCGCTTTTCGAGATCCCCATGACCAGCCACACCTTCCCCTGCATAGACGGCCACACCTGCGGCAATCCCGTCCGCCTTGTCACCGGCGGCGCGCCCTTGCTCAAGGGCCGCGACATGCTGGAAAAGCGCGCCGATTTCCTCGCCCACTGGGACTGGATCCGCACCGGCCTGATGTTCGAGCCGCGCGGCCATGACCAGATGTCGGGCGCGATCCTCTATCCGCCCACGCGCGACGATTGCGACATCGCGGTGCTGTTTATCGAGACATCTGGGTGCTTGCCGATGTGCGGCCACGGCACCATCGGCACCGTCACCATCGCGCTGGAAAATGGGCTGATCCATCCGTCCGCTCCCGGCACGCTGCGCCTCGACACGCCCGCGGGCCGGGTCGACGTGACCTACCGGCAGGAGGGTCGCTTCATCGAGGAGGTGCGGCTCACGAACGTGCCGGGGTTCCTCCATTCCGAGGGGCTGACGGCTGACGTCGAAGGGTTGGGCGAGGTGGTCGTCGACGTGGCCTACGGCGGCAATTTCTATGCCATCGTGGAGCCGCAGAAGACCTACCGCGACATGGCGGATTTCTCCGCAGGCGAGCTGGTGCATCTGGGCCGCACGCTGCGCGACGCGCTGAATGCGAAATACGAGTTCGTGCATCCCGAGAAGCCCGCGATCAACGGGCTTTCCCATATCCTCTGGACCGGTGCGCCGCGCGATCCGTTGGCGCATGGGCGCAACGCGGTGCTTTACGGCGACAAGGCGATCGACCGCTCGCCTTGCGGGACGGGGACATCCTCGCGCATGGCGCAGCTGGCGGCGAAAGGGAAACTGAGCATCGGCGACGACTATATCCACGAATCCATCATCGGCACGCTCTTCAAAGGCCGGGTGGAGGCGGCGGCGACCGTGGGCAACGGCCCCGCCATCGTGCCCTCCATTGCAGGCTGGGCGCGGGTGACGGGGTTCAACACGATCTTCATCGACGACCGCGACCCGCTGGCCCACGGCTTCGTCGTCCGATGACCGGCACGGCGGTCATTCCTGGCACCGCGTCCGGTGCGGTGCTGTCTTGCGAGGAGGGGCTGAGCTTCTGGGGCGGGGTCGATCCACTGACCGGCGTGGTGATCGACGCGCATCATCCGCTTTGCGGGCAATCGGTGGCGGGTCGGGTGCTTATGATGCCCACAACGCGCGGGTCGTGCAGCGGCAGCGGGGTGATCCTCGATCTGGCGCTGAACGGGCTGGCACCCGCTGCCCTCGTCTTCCGCGAGGCGGAGGATGTGGTGACGCTGGGTGCGATGATCGCGGGGCGGATGTTCGACCGCCCCGTGCCGGTCGTGCGGCTGGGGGCGGCGGCCTTCGCGCAGGTCGCGAGGGCGGCGCGCGCCGACCTCGGCGACGGTGAGTTGGTGGCCGACGGGGTGGAATGGGTGCTGGACCCGCTGGCCGTCGGCATGCTGGACCTGACCGAACGCGACCGCGCAATGCTGGCGGGCGCGCCCGCACTGAGGGTTGCGATGGAGGTGATCTGTGCGATGGCCACACTGCAGGGGGCGGAGGCGCTGACGGATGTGACACAGGGACACATCGACGGCTGCATCCTCGCCAACGCCGCCAACCTGCGGTTTGCGGAGCGGATGGCCGAGATGGGGGGCCGCGTCGCGATCCCCACCACGATGAATGCGATCTCGGTCGACCATGCGGGCTGGCGCACGCAAGGCGTGGCCCCCGATTTCGGCCTTCGCGCGGCGCGGCTGGCGGATGCCTATGTGGCGATGGGGGCTAAGCCCACCTTCACCTGCGCGCCCTATCTGCTGGACAGCGCACCACAGGCCGGGGAGGCCATCGGCTGGTCGGAATCCAACGCCGTGATCTACGCCAATTCGGTGCTGGCGGCGCGGACGGTGAAGCACCCGGACTACCTCGACCTCTTCATCGCGATGACCGGGCGCGCGCCTTTGTCGGGGGTTTATCTCACCGCCAACCGCGCGCCGAGGGTGGCGCTGCATGTGGAGCGGCCGGAGGGCCATGACGATGCGCTCTGGCCGATGCTGGGCTACCTCGCGGGGCAACTGGCGCCGGACCGGATCCCGGTGCTTGTGGGGCTGGAGGACACTGCATCCTCCGTGGATGATCTGAAGGCGATGTGTGCGGCCTTCGGCACCACCTCGGCGGCACCCATGCTGCATGTCGCGGGGATCACGCCGGAGGCTGCGGATTTCCCCGAACCCGAGGCGCGCGTCGCCGTTACCCGCGCCGATCTGGCGCAGGTCTGGGCGGACCTGAACCGGGGGCCCGCGCGGATCGACCTCGTGGCGTTCGGCAGCCCGCATGCCTCGCTCACCGAATGCCGCGCCATCGCGGCGCTGGCGGACGGCAAGCGCGCCGAGGGCACCGACGTGATCGTCACCGTCGGACGCACCGTGCTGAACGAAGCACGCGCCGACGGCACCCTCGCGGCGCTGGAGGCGTTCGGTGCGCGCGTCATCCCCGATCTCTGCTGGTGTTCCATCACCGAGCCGCTGTTCCCCCCCGGCGCCCGCACCCTGATGACCAACTCCGGCAAATACGCGCATTATGCCCCCGGCCTCAGCGGGCGGGCGGTGCGGTTCGGCAGCCTCGCCGCCTGCATGGAGGCCGCGCGCACGGGGCAGGCACCCGTCATCCCGGATTGGCTGAAGGAAGCTCCCGATGCGTAGTACCAAAACTGTCCACGTCATTTCCGCCCATGCCGAGGGCGAGGTCGGCGACGTGATCGTGGGCGGCGTCCTGCCCCCACCGGGCGACACGCTGTGGGCGCAGTCGCGCTGGATCGCCAAGGACCAGACGCTCCGCAACTTCGTGCTCAATGAACCGCGCGGCGGCGTCTTTCGCCACGTCAACCTTCTGGTGCCGCCGAAGAACCCGGCCGCCCACGCCGCCTTCATCATCATGGAGCCGGAAGATACGCCGCCGATGTCTGGCTCCAACTCGATCTGCGTGGCGACGGTGCTGCTGGATGCGGGGATCGTCCCGATGACCGAGCCGGAGACGCATATCGTGCTGGAGGCGCCGGGCGGCCTCGTCCATGTCCGCGCCGAATGTCGGGGCGGCAAGGCGGAGCGGATCCATGTGCAGAACCTGCCGAGCTTCGCCGCCGACCTCGGCGTCGCGCTGGAGGTGGAGGGGCTGGGCACGCTTACCGTCGATACGGCCTACGGCGGCGACAGTTTCGTGATCGTCGATGCCGATGCGCCGGGACTGCGACTGGATGAGAGCGAGGCCCATTTCATCGCGAAAACCGGCGTCGCGATCACCAACGCCGCGAACGCGCAGCTTCGCTTCAGCCATCCCGAGAACCCGGACTGGACGCATTTCTCCTTCTGCCTCTTTGCCGGCAAGGTCACGCGGGACGGCCACGCGTTGCGTGCCGGATCGGCGGTGGCGGTGCAGCCCGGCAAGGTCGACCGCTCCCCCACCGGCACAGCACTTTCGGCGCGCATGGCGGTGCTTCATGCGAAGGGAGAGATGGGGACCGACGACCGGCTGACCATCGTGTCCGTGATCGGCTCCACCTTTAGCGGGCGGATCGTGGGGGAGGCCCGCGTCAGCGACCGCGCGGCCATCGTGCCGGAGATTTCGGGACGGGGCTGGATCACCGGCATCCACCAGCACATGCTCGATCCCAGCGACCCCTGGCCGGGCGGCTACCGGCTGTCGGACACCTGGGGGGCGCGCTGATTGACAGGGCGAAACGGTCCTGCAAGTCTGTCGACACAAAGAATCCAAGGGGGAGAGTGGTGATGACGACGATGCGGTTGATGGCGACGGTCAGTGCAGGCGTGCTTTGTCTGTCGATGGGCATGGCACAGGCCGACGGCCAGACCGGCGGCACGCTGAAGATCCTCGGCGCGGGTGATCTCGACCATTACGACCCCACCAGCGTCGGGACGGTGACGGCGAACAATTCCTGCGCGCCACCACCCGGACGCTCATCAGCTACGAGGCCTCCACCGACGAGAAGGCCCGCATCGCGCCCAAGGGCGACCTCGCGACAGACGTGCCGGAACCGACCGACGACGGGCTGACCTACACGCTGACGTTGCGCGACGGGGTGACGTGGGATGCGCCCTCGGGCGCGCGGGCGATCACGTCGGCCGATTTCGAGCGGGGCATGAAGCGGATGTGCAACCCCGCACTCGGTTCGCCGTTCCTGACCTATTATGTCTCGCTGATCGAGGGGATGGACACGTTCTGCGACGGGTTCGCCAAGGTAGAGCCGACGGTCGCTGCGATGAAGGACTATCTGGAAACGACCGACATTTCCGGGATCGAGACGCCCGACGACAAGACGGTCCGCATCCATCTGAAGGAAAAGGCCGGCGATTTCATCTATATGCTGTCGCTGTCCGCCGCGGCCCCCGCCCCGATTGAGGTTGACGACTACATGCCCGACGGCCCGGATTACCGCGCCAACTTTATCGCTTCGGGGCCCTACAAGATCGGTGCCTATGTGCCGGATGCGTCGCTGCAACTGGTCCGCAATCCCTCGTGGAAGGCGGAGAGCGACCCCCTGCGCAAAGGCTATGTCGATGAGATCGACCTTACCTTCGGGCTGCAGGCCGATGCCGCGATCCAGCAGTTGCAGGCGGGCGATGCGGACATGCTGTTCGACATCCTCGTGCCGCCCGCGCTGATCCCGACGCTGCAGGCGACCGGCGACGACAAGCTGACGGCGATTGCGGTGGGGCGGACCTCATTCCTGTTCATCAACACGGTCAGCGACAACAACGACGGCATCCTGAAAAACGTGAAGGTCCGCCAAGCGATCAACTACGCGCTCGATAAGGCGGCCATCGTGCAGCAGCTCGGCGGACCTTACGTAGCCGCGCCGCAGAACGGGATCTTCGGGCCGGGCATCCTCGGCTACCACGACTTCGCGCCCTATCCGTCCGAGGGCGACAAGGGCGACCCGGATAAGGCCAAGGCCCTGTTGGCGGAGGCCGGATTGAAGGACGGCCTGACGCTCAAGATGCCGTTCCGCGATCTCAACAACGAGCCCGCGATTGCGCAGACCATTCAGGCGGCGATGAAGAAGGCGGGGATCGAGCTGCAGCTGATCCCGGTGTCGGCGGGGGATTACTATTCCAAATACATGACCAACCCGGAGAACACCAAATCCGGCGGCTGGGACATCGCCCCGGTCAGCTGGTCGCCGGACTGGGCGGGCGGGGCGGCGCGTTCGGTCTTCCAGCCGCAGTTCAGCTATGACGGGCGGCACCAGACCTACAACTACACCGACTACAACAACGATGCCGCGAACAAGACAGCGACCGAGGCGATCAACGCCACCAGCGCCGATGAGGTGGCCCGCCTCTGGGGCGAGGTCGATGCGATGGTGATGGCGGACGCGCCGGTGGCACCCTTTATCTCGCAGAACGTGGTGGTCTATCGCAGCGCGGCGGTGCAGAACTTCCAGCCCTATGCGCTCAGCGCCAACGGCGACTGGACCAACATCTGGCTGGACCGGTGAACCCGCGCGCCGCCGGGACGACCGGCGGCGCGACCGCTTCGCAAGCAGCGCCCTTGCTCGAGGCGCGCAACATCTCCATCCGCATCCCGACGGAAGATGGCATCATCCATGCCGCGCGGGATATCTCATTTTCCGTGGAGGCGCACAGCGTCTTCGGCATCGCGGGGGAGTCGGGGTCGGGCAAAAGCGTGCTCACGCAGGCGATCATGGGCCTTTTGCCGGGGGTCGAGGTGGCGGGCGAATGCCTGTTCCAGGGCCGCGACCTGCTCTCGATGCCGGAGGCGGAGCTGCGCTCCCTGCGCGGACGTCACGTCGGCATGGTGTTTCAGGACCCGATGTCGAGCCTGCATCCCTATTACACTATCGGCAGCCAGATCACGGAAGTGATCCACACGCATGAGCAGGCGAGCCGCGCCGCCGCGCGCGGACGGGCGGCGGCTATGCTGGACCTTCTGGGCATCGCGGATGCGACCGCGCGGCTCGACGACTACCCGCACCAGTTCTCGGGCGGGATGCGGCAGCGCGTGATGATCGCGATGGCGCTGGTGCTCGAGCCATCGCTCATCATCGCGGACGAGCCGACGACCGCGCTCGACGTCACGGTGCAGGCGCAGATCATGGAGCTGCTGGACCGGATGCGCCGCGAGCTGGGCGTCACGATCGTGATGATCACGCACGATCTGGGGCTCTTGTCGTCCATCGCGGACCGGGTGATGATCATGTATGCGGGCCAGCGGCTGGAGACCGGCCCGGCGGCCAGCGTGTTCCGCGCGCCGGCGCATCCCTACACGCTGGGGCTCCTGCGCTCCTCCCCCGGAGCGGCGGGCAAGGACGAGACGCTGGCCTCCATCCCCGGCCGCCCGCCGAGCCTTCTGGTCCACGCGAACGCCTGCATCTTCGCGCCGCGCTGCTTTGCGGCGCAGGAAATCTGCCGCACCACGCAGCCCCCCTTGCGCCGCTACAGCGACGGGGTGGAGGCTTTGTGCCATTTCGATCCGCCGGAGGGCGGCGCCGGTGCGGCGCGGACCGAGAGCGCACGGACCGCCAGCGGCGCGCGGCTGCTGGACATCCACGACCTGGCGCTGACCTATACCGTCCGGTCCGGCTTCGGGAGGACGCGGGCGCTGGAGGTGCTCAAAGGCATCACGCTCGAAGTCGCACGGGGGGAAACGCTGGGCATCGTCGGCGAATCCGGTTGCGGGAAATCGACCCTTGCCCGCGCGGTGGCGGGGCTGACCCCGATCACGGGGGCACCGTGTCCTTTGACGGGGAGGATGTGGGCAGCCTCACCCCCGCCGCATGGCGCGCGATGCGCAGGCGCGTGCAGGTGGTGTTCCAGGATCCGTTCGGGGCACTCAACCCCCGCCGCCGCGTGGGGTCGATCATCGGGGAGCCGTTCCGCATTCACGGTCTCGCGAAGGGCGCGGAGCGCAAGGCCGAGGTGCGCCGCCTGATGGAACTCGTGGGCCTCAACCCCGAGCATTACAACCGCTTCCCGTCCGAGTTTTCCGGCGGCCAGCGCCAGCGCATCGGCGTGGCACGCGCACTGGCGCTGAACCCCGACCTGCTGATCCTCGACGAGCCGGTTTCGGCGCTCGACGTCTCCATTCAGGCGCAGATCCTGAACCTGTTGCAGGACCTGCAAGCGCGGCTGGGGCTGACCTACCTCTTCATCTCGCACGACCTGACCGTGGTGCGGCACATGTGCGACCGGATCGCGGTGATGGAGGGCGGCCGGATCGTGGAGTTGCGCGGCGCGGAGGAGATCTTCCGCGCGCCCCGCGAGGTATTCACGCAAAAACTGCTCGCGGCGAGCCATGTGCCGCCCGCGTCGGGTCGCAGCGTCGACCGGGTGCTGGAGGCGGACGCATGAGTGCCGAAACCGACGCGCCGAGTGTTATCCAACGGTCGTCGGCGTCCCTCACGCTTCGCCGCCTCGCGCGCGATCCGGCGAGCATCGCGGCGCTCGTGATGATTCTTGCGCTTTTCGCCTTCGCCGCCGGCGCGCCGCTGGTGGAGACATGGACCGGCCACAACCCGATCACGCAATACCGTGAGACGGCGCTGTCGCCGGTCGGCATTCCGGTCGGCCCCAACGCGGATTTCCTCTTCGGTGCGGACCAGCTTGGCCGCGACAGTCTGGTGCGGATCGCCTACGGCGCGCGGGTGTCGCTGCTGGTCGGGTTGCTGGCCTCCGTCATCGCGGCCTCCATCGGGGTCAGCGTGGGGATGCTCGCGGGCTATTTCGGCGGTTGGGTGGACACCGTGCTGGGGCGGGTCATGGACCTTGTGATGTCGGTCCCGTTCCTGCTCTGCGCGCTGGCGCTGGTGTCGGTGTTCGGGCCGTCGCTGCTGTTGTCGGTCACGGTGATCGTGTTCTTCACATGGACGCCGATGGGCCGCGTGATCCGGGCGGAGACGGCCTCCCTCGCGCGCCGCGATTTCGTGCAGGCGGGGCGGTCGCTCGGGGCTTCGCACGGCTCCATCCTGCTCCGCGACATCCTGCCGAACCTGTCGGTGCCGATCATCATCTACACCACGATGATGATCCCCAACGCCATTGTGTTCGAGGCGACGCTGTCGTTCCTCGGCATGGGAATCGTGCCGCCGACGCCGTCCTGGGGCGGGATGCTGGCGGATGCGGGGGCGAACTCGATGTATCTGGTGGCATGGTGGATGGTGCTGTTTCCGGGGCTGGCGCTTCTGGGCTCCACGCTCGCGTTCAACATCCTGGGCGACGGGCTGCGCGATGCGCTCGATCCCGGCCACCGGGTCGTGCGGCGCGCCAAGGCGGGGGGCTGAGATGCTGGCCTTCATTGCCAAACGGCTCGGGTTCGGGGTGCTGGTGCTGTTCACGCTCAGCGTCTTTGTGTTTTTTTTGTTCTTCGTGGCGCCCGGCGATCCCGCGCGCATCGTGGCAGGCGAAAAGGCGAGTGCGGCGCAGCTCGCGCAGGTGCGTGAGAACCTCGGCCTCGACCGGCCGATGGTGACGCAATACCTGTCCTTCGCGGGTCGCGCGCTGACCGGGGATCTGGGCTTCTCCTACCGCAACCGGCAGCCGGTGGCCGACATCATCGTGCGGCGCATTCCCGTCACCCTGTCGCTGGTGCTGGGGGGTGTCTTCTTCTGGCTGGCGCTGGGCATTCCCATCGGTATCGTCTCGGCGCGCAATCCGGGGACGTGGAAGGACCGGGCGGGGCAGGTGTTCATCCTGCTGGGCCTGTCGTTTCCGACCTTCGTTCTGGGGATGCTGTCGCTCTACACGCTTTATTTCCTGCCGCGTCAGGCGGGTTTCACCCTGTTTCCGCCGGGGGGCTACAGACCGTTGACGGGTGGCGTTCTGGACTGGGCGTGGCATCTGGCACTGCCCTGGACGACGCTCGCACTGGTGACGGCTGCGATCTATGCGCGCCTCACGCGCGGACAGCTTTTATCGGTGCTGGGCGAGGATTACATCCGCACCGCCCGCGCCAAGGGTCTGAGCGAGCGTCGGGTCGTCTATCGCCACGGGTTGCGCGCGACGCTGACGCCGCTGGTCACGCAGCTTGGCGCCGACATCGCGGTGCTCCTGGGCGGTGCCATCGTGATCGAGCAGGTCTACGGCCTGCAAGGCGTCGGTGCGCTGGCGGTGCAGGCCGTGCGCAATCAGGACCGCCCGATCATCATCGGCGTGGTGCTGATGGGCGGACTTTTCATCGTGTTGAGCAACATCGTCGTCGACCTGCTCTATGCGCTCCTCGATCCCCGCACGCGCTGAAAGGCCCCACCCATGACCGACTATGCGATCCCCGGCTTTCGCGTGCGCGATCACGCCGTCTCCGTCCCCCTCGACTGGGCCCAACCGGACGGCGAGGCGATCACGCTCTTTGCCCGCGAGATCACCGCGCCGGGGGGCGAGGACCGTCCGGTGCTGGTGTTCCTGCAAGGCGGGCCGGGGGGCAAATCGCCGCGCCCGAACGAGGGGCCGGGCTGGCTGAAGGTCGCCGCGTCGCGGTATCGCGTGCTGCTGCTGGACCAGCGCGGCACGGGGCGGTCGAGCCCGGTGCAGAGGTGGCGGATGGCCGCGATGGATGCCGACGCGGGCGCACGCTACCTCAGCCATTTCCGCGCCGACAGCATCGTGAAGGACTGCGAGCATCTGCGCCGCACGCTTTATGACGGCGCGCGCTGGTCCACTCTGGGGCAAAGCTACGGCGGGTTCCTGACGCTCTCCTACCTCTCCCACGCGCCCCAGGCGCTGGAGCGGTGCTTCATCACCGGCGGCATGGCGGGGATCGCGGCCCCGGCGGAGGAGATCTACCGCCGCACCTATCCCCGCGTCGCGCACAAGAACGCGCTCTTTTTCAACCGCTATCCGCAGGACCGTGCGCTGGTGGATCGGCTCGCCGACCATCTGGAGGCGCATGACGTGCGCCTGCCTGACGGCGATCGGTTGAGTGTTCGAAGGCTCCAGTATCTCGGCATGGATTTCGGCATGTCGGACGGGTTCGAGACAGTGCACTGGCTGCTGGACGAGGCGTTCTGCGACGACGGGCACCTCTCGGACGCGTTCCTCGGCGCGGTTCGGGACCGGACCGCGTTCGACCAGAATCCGCTGTTCGCCGCGATCCACGAACCGATCTATGCCCAAGGGGCGCAGACCCCGTGGGCGGCCGAGCGTCTGCTGGACGCGTTCCCGGCATTCAGCCCCGACGCGCGCCCGATGCTCTTTACCGGAGAGATGATCTATCCGTGGATGTTTCACGAAATCTGCGCGCTGCGCCCCTTCCGCGCCGCGGCGGAGGCGCTGGCGGCCATGCCGCTCGACGCGCCGCTCTACGATCCGGCCCGGCTGGCCGAAAACGCGGTTCCGGTCTGGGCCGCCGTCTATACCGACGACATGTATGTCGATGCGGACCTTTCGCTCGCCACCGCGCGGGCTGTGGGCAATGTGCGGCTCTGGCAGACCAGCGCATACGAACACAACGGCCTGCGTCAGTCCCCCAAGGTTCTGGAGCATCTTTTTGCCATGGAGGACGGGCTTGAGGGCTTCAACCATCTCCCCGGCTGACCGTTTGCCCGCGCTGCGGGCAGAGATCGCGCGACTGGGTCTCGGCGGGCTGATCCTGACCACCGCAGACGCGTTCCAGAACGAGGAGACGCCGGCGCACGGGCGGGTCGTCGAATGGCTCACCGGGTTCACCGGGTCGTTGGGCCATGTCCTCGTGACGGCCGATAGTGCCATCCTCCTCGTCGACGGTCGCTACACCATTCAGGCCGACCGGGAGGTGAGCGGGGCGTGGCAGCGCGGCCATCTGCATGACGCGCCCCTGGCATACTGGCTGAAGGTGCCCGGCACCCGCGTAGGCTTCGATCCGATGGACTGGACGGTTCGCCAGTGTGCGCGTCTGCGGCAGGATGCGCCGCTTGTCGATTTCGTAGATGTGGCCGATCCCGTGGGCCCGGTCTGGTCCGACCGCCCCGCCCCGCCCTGCGCGCCGCTGCGTCCGATGCCGGAGGCGGAGGCGGGCCGGAGCGT
>JBBSVE010000042.1:0-22774 GCA_038233815.1 Rhodobacterales bacterium | reverse complement strand
TGACCTGATTGCGCAGGTTGTCGAGAGCGGCGCGGAAGGCCGTGTCCGGCACGGCATAACCCTGCGCACGTGCGCGGCTGAGGAAATCGGTGACGTAGGCGTCGAGCCAGAAATCACCCGAGGATGCCCGCCAGAGCCCGAAGGCGCCGCTCGAATCCTGATTGGTCAGCACCTCCGTCACCGCCTCGGCGATCCGCGTGCCGAGGCCATCCGCCCCCTTCAGGCGCATCGCTTTCGCCACCTGATCGTAATAGATCAGCGGCAGCGCCTTGGAAGTGATCTGCTCGGTGCAGCCGTAGGGATAGCGGTCGAGGGCCGCGAGCAGACCCGGCGCATCCAGCCGCGCGATCGGACCTGCGGCGAGCGTGGCCTTGCCGGACCCCGGCACCATCCCGGTGAAGACGGCAGCGTCGAGCGTGAATGTCCCCCCCGGTGCAAGCTGCTGCCGGGTCATGTGCGCCACGGCCGGATCGTTCGCCTCCACCGGCAGCATCAACCGCTTGGTGAGCACCTTGCCGTCGGGCGTGGTGAGCACCACGTCGATCGCCTGCACGCCCACGTGGCCCGCCGTCACCGGCACCGCGATCGTGGCCTTGCCATGCTCTGCCAGATCGAAGGTCGCGGGCACGTCGCCGAGGCGCACACCGCTCCCCGTCACCGACAGCGCCATCTGCCCCGACGGCCCGGTCGCATGGACCACCTCCAGCAGCAGGCGGCTGGTGTCGCCGGGCGCCATGAAGCGCGGCAGCGACGCCGTGACCACCACCGGATCGCGCACCAGAACGTCGCGTGAGGCCTGCCCCACGCCGGTCCCGGACCAGACCACGGCCATCACCCGCACGGTGCCGTTGAACGAGGGCAGATCGAAGTGCGCATGCGCCAGCCCGTCCGCGCCGACGGTGACGGGTCCAGCAAACTGGGCCATCAGCTTCTCGGTCGGCGGGGGGGCTTCCATCCGCGCCTGCGCGCCCGCATCGCCGCCCGACCGCACGGTGCCGATGGCCCCGTTCAGCCCGTCGATCAGCCGCCCGTAGATGTCGCGGATACCCACGCCAAGCTTGCGCTGACCGAAGTAATAGCCCTTCGGATCGGGCGTCTCGAACCCGGTGAGGTTCAGGATCCCCACGTCCACCGCCGCGATGGTGGCCCATGCGGTGTCGCCGGGGACGAGCCCGTCCACCTTCACCGCCACGTCCATCGGGCCGCGCGGGGCCACCTCGTCCGCAACCTGCACCGCCGCCTGAAGCGCCTTGTCCCCGGGGTCGATGGCAGCATGGGCCAGCCCGAGCGCCCGCGCCGGGTTGCGCCCCGCCGCCACGTCCATCGGTCGCAGGACGGAGGCCGTGACATAGACCCCGGCGCCCCAGTCCTTCGTGACCTCCAGCGGAATGGTGTTCTCACCCGCCGTCACATCCACGATCTTCATCGCCACCAGCCGGTCCGACAGCACCATCACCAGCGCCGTCCCCGCCGCACGTGGCACGACGCGCAGATTTGCCGTCTGGCCCGGCACGTAGGCCGCGCGGTCGAGCGAAAGCTCCAGCGTGTCGGGCGTCTCCGACACGTCGGCGGGCGCATACCAGCCGGCATAGAAGGTGGTGGAGGTGGCGGCCGACCCGCCCTGCGCCTGTTCCACCGACAGCTCATATTGGCCCCACGTGACCGCACCCGAAACCCGCACCGGGTCCGGCCCGCCCAGATCGGCGCTGCCTTCGGCCACATCCTCGCGCGTCGTCACCGGCTCCCAGTTCCAGTTGCCGTATTCCTGATACCACTGGTAGGTCGTGTCGATCCGGGTCAGCCGCCATGTCACCGCCATCGGCACCCTCGCCTCCGCCGGGCCCACCGCGATCAGGTCGAACGCGGCATCCTGACCTTCGCCCACCACACCGTCAAAGAGCGGCTTTACACCGATGATCGGGGCCTCAGGCGTCAGCGCTCTGGTCACGCGCCGTTCCACCGGGCGGCCGGAACCTTCGGAAACGCGCACCCGGGCCTCGATCTCCAGCGGGCGCGCAGGATCGGTCACGTCGGGCAGGATGAGCGGGATCACCGCCCGGCCCTCGTCATCGGTCGTCGTCGCGTCGAACGCCTGCGTCTGGGTCGAGAACGGCTCATCCGCGCGCCCGAACACATAGCCGGGGAAGGCGGCGAGCCCCTCGGCCGCGCGCAGCACCACCTCACCCTCCACGGCGAGATCGGTGGCGGGCGGACCGAAGAGGTATTTCGCGGCGAGCGTCACGTCAGGCCGGTCCCCCAGCGTGATCGGCGCATCGGGAAGCGCCAGCGTGAAATCGATCCGCTCGGGCAGGAAATCCTCCACGAGGAAGGTCTTCGACTGCAACGGGGCGGCATCGAGATCGGCCAGCACGTCGAGCCGCCACACCCCGCGCGGTGCAGATCCCGCGATGGGCAGCGTGAAGACATGGCCCCCCGCGCCCACGTCCTGTGCGACGGCGCGGCTGTATTCCACCCCGTCGGGCCGCTTCACGATCGCGGTCAGCGGCAGTCCGGTGATGGCGCGCGCGCCCGGATCGCGGGTCAGGGCGGTCGCATGCACCGTCTCGCCCGCGCGGTAGGCGCCCCGGTCGGTGGTCAGGAACACGTCGACCGGACCCGCCGCCTCGCGTCCCTCGACGCCGCGGTCGGACAGATCGAACTCCGGGTCGGTGAGCGGCAGGAAGGCAAGATCGATGGTGCCGTCCTTCACCACCAGCATGCCGGGCTGGAGCCCCCCCTTGCCCTGCGTCAAAGCCGCCGCAAAAACCGCATGGCCTTGATCGTCGGCGGTAGCGGTTGCCAGCACCGCGTTGGACCGGCTCAGAAGCTGCACCGACACGCCGGGCTTCGGCCCCGCCGTGGCCAGCGAACGCACCACGACATGCAGGCCGTCGACGCCCGACAGGCTGGTGATGCCCAGATCGGACAGCACGAACCATTGCCAGCCCGGCGCGGTGTCGCTCTCATCCTTGCCAGGAATCGCGGCTTTCAGCGCATAGACGCCTGCCGCGCGGCCTTTCAGCGCGTCGCCCAGCGGCAGCCGGGTGGTCATGTCGCGGTTGACCTCGCTCGGCACTTCCGCCGTGCCGGTCCAGATCTGCGCGCCCACGTTGCCGGTGAAATCATCCTCCTGATAGTAGGCCATCGGCTGACCGAACTGGTTGCTCTGGATCGCGCGCAAAAGGTTCCGGTCCGACACTTCATAGAGCGTGAGGTCCAGTGTGCCTGCATTGACCGTCTGCACCGGCAGGGCCGCACCGTCCGTCATCGGCATCACGAAGGCCCGTCCGGGAAAGCGCACGGCAGGGGCGCGGTCGCGCACGTAGGCGGTGATCGTCACCGGCTTTGTTGTCACCTGCCCGTCCTGCGCGGGGATCCCCGCCCGGAAGGTCAGCGCATAGCGTGTCCCGTGTGTCACGCCTTCGACGCAAAGCTGCTGCGTGCCGGTCCGCTCCACCGTCAACCCGGCCTGCGGCATCTGCACGAAGCTCGACCAGTCGACTCCGGTCGGCTGGAGATCGTCCGAGAAGGTGGCACAGATGCGCGGCCGCGCCGTATCCGCCTGCACGTCGTCGCCAGTCAACCGGAAGCCGTATTTGCCAGCCGCACCGTCGAGCAGGATCTGCGTGTCGTCCCGCGCCTGCAGCGATTGCGCGAGCCGGTAGGCTTGCACCGTCGCCTTGCCGCGCCCCAGCCCTTCCAGCGCGCGGCCCATGTCGACGAGCAGAGTGTGCCGCAGCGGTTTCGCATCGGCCCGCAGATAGCCGTTGACCGCCGCCAGATACGCACGGTTCAAAAGCCGGTCGCGGGCGTCGCTGTCGCGGTCGGAGACGATGAGCAGGAGCCGCGCATAATCCTCCCACCCCGACGCCGCGTCTGTGAGGGTCAGCGCGGCGCCGACGAAGTCGGACGCGCGACCGGGATTGCCCGACGCCTCCTGCCGGGCCGCCTCGGCCATATGCTCCGCGGCCGAATAGGGTCCGGTGAAATGCGCCATGCCAAGCCCGCGGGCCTGTGCCGTCGCCGCCTCCAGATCGGAGGGGGGCAGGAATGCAAGCTCCTCCGCCCGCGCCGTGGCCCTTGCGTCCGCTCCGGCCGCCGCTGTGACAAGCGTGCCTGACACCGCGCCCGCGAAATCGCTCGGCGCGCCGGGATCGGCTTTCAGAAAGCAGGCGCGCGCCTTCGTGTTGAAGGTAAAGGCGGTGCAGCGGTCGTTGGTGGCGCAGGCGGTCTGGCAGGCCTCGACCGTGGTATCCAGCATCGAGGCTATGTCGCCGCCGGGCCGGTCGGTGTCGCCGCTCATCGCGAATCGCTTCGCCGGAACGTCGTCCTGCGCCACGGAGGCTGCCGGCAGGGCCATCAGAAGCGCCGCGAAAACCAAGCCGAGACGAGCGTTGCGCATCCGAAATCCTCCTGCGGCCCCGCGCCCATACTGCCATGCGGCACCATCGCCCGGCAAGTTCGCAGATCACGTCGCCGTGTTAACACGCGCTTCACTTTGCACGCCTTAAGGTTGCATGACCGCCGCAAGGGTGGACCGGCATTGACGACGAATGGCACGCCCCGCATGGATATGATGGACCGCCTCGCAAAGGAACGGCGCGCACGCCTCGCGGCGGAGCGGATGCTCGACCAGAAGCAGCGTGAGTTGTTTGCCGCGAACGAACGGCTGGCGCTGCACACGCGCTCGCTTTCCGACCAGATCGTGGAACAGCGCAGCGTGACCCATGCCGCCCTGTCGGAGGCGGAGAAGCTGAAGAGGCTGAACACCCGCTTCGTGACCGATCTGGAAACCGCGCACACAACTGCAGTCATGGCCGAACGGCGCCTGCGCGATTCGATCAACACGATCCATGACGGATTTTGCGTGTTCGATGCCGAACAGCGGCTCGTCGTGGCAAACCGCGCCTATCTCGCGGTCTTTCCCGAAGGCAGCGTCGCCCCCGGCATCCGGTACGCAGAGATCGTGGAGATGTGCGCCCGCACCGGCCTGATCGAAACGGGCGGCGCCGATCCCGATGTCTGGATCGCGGAGATGCTGGCACGCTGGGACGAGGATACGATCACGCCCCGCGTGGTTCAGTTCTCCTCCGGCAACTGGGTCCGGCTCGTGGACCGGCGCGCGCGCGACGGCGGCACGGTGTGCCTCGCACTCAACATCACCGAACAGATGCGGATCTGGGCCGCGATCGAGGCTATTCCCGACGGCTTCGTGCTCTATGACCGCGAGGACCGGCTGCTCACCTGCAACCACCGCTACCGGGAGATTTATGCCCATTCCGCCCCCGCCATGGTGGAGGGGGCGACGTTCGAATCGATCCTGCGCCACGGGCTTGCGCAGGGTCAGCATCTGGCTGCGGTGGGGCGCGAGGATGCGTGGCTGGCCGAACGGCTGGAACAGCACCGGACCGCGCAAGGCACCACCGAGCAGCATCTGGAAGATGGCCGCTGGCTGCGCGTGATCGACGAACGCACGCCGGACGGCGGCCGCGTGGGACTGCGCGTCGACATCACGGAGATCAAGGCCCAGCAGGCGGCGCTGGAGGAATCGCGCCTTGCCGCCGAAGCCGCGAACCGCGCCAAATCCGCGTTCCTCGCCAACATGAGCCATGAGATCCGAACGCCCATGAACGGCGTCGTCGGCATGGCGGAACTGCTCTGCGACACCGCACTGAACGAGGAACAGCGCCTCTTCGCCGAGACGATCCGCTCCTCCGGCGAGGCGCTTCTGGTCATTATCAACGACATCCTCGACTATTCCAAGATCGAGGCGGAGCGGCTGACGCTGCATCCCGAGCCGTTCGATCTGGAACGGGTGATCCACGAGGTGGCGATGCTGCTCCAGCCCAAGGCGCGCTCGCGCGGGCTCGATCTGCTGGTGGATTTCGACATGTTCCTGCCGACGCGCTTCGTCGGCGATCCGGGGCGGCTGCGGCAGGTCCTGATCAACCTCGTCGGCAACGCGGTCAAGTTCACCGCCGAGGGTCACGTGCTGATCCGCGTCGTCGGGATGGAGACGGAACCCGGCATCCGCCAGCTCCACATCACGGTGGAGGATACCGGCATCGGCATCGCCGCCGACCAGCTCGACCATGTCTTCGGCGAGTTCAACCAGGTCGAGAGCGAGGCCAACCGCAAGTTCGAGGGCACCGGCCTCGGCCTTGCGATCACCCGCAGCCTGATCGAGCGGATGGGCGGCGCCGTCTGGGTCGACAGCGAGATCGGCAAGGGCTCCGCCTTCGGGTTCCGCGTGGCCCTGCCGGTGTCCGAGGATCAGGCCCCGCCGCCCCATCCCGTGACCCTGTCGCGCGCGTTGGTGATCGACGACCAGTTCATCAACCGCACCATCCTCGAACGCCAGCTCGTGACCTGCGGGATGGCGGTGACGCTGTGCCGGTCGGGGGCCGAGGCGCTGGCGGTGCTGGCCCGGGACGGCGGCTACGACGTGGTCCTGACCGATCACGAGATGCCGGAGATGAGCGGCCTCGCGCTGGCGGGCCGGGTGCGGGCCGCGGGCTTTGCCATGCCTATCGTGCTCCTCTCGTCAAACCCGGTAGGCGCGCGGTCGGACCCCGGGTCGGAGCATCTTGCGGCGGTCCTGCAAAAACCGATCCTGCGGTCGGACCTCTACCGCAGGCTCCAGTCGCTGTCGGCCCCGCCGGTCCCGGTGCCGCCACCCGAACGTCAGCCCGACCCGCCCGGGGCGCTGCGCCGGATGCGCGTGCTCGCGGCGGAGGACAACCGCACCAACCAGCTCGTGTTCCGCAAGATGGTGCGCGACATGGCGATCGACCTTACCTTCGCCGGAAACGGGGTCGAGGCGGTGGAGATGTATCGCACGCTCGACCCCGATATGATCTTCATGGATATCTCGATGCCGGAGATGGACGGCAAGGACGCCGCCCGCGCGATCCGCACGATGGAGGCAGGGACCGGGCGCCATGTGCCGATCGTGGCGCTGACCGCCCATGCGATGGACGGCGACGCGGACGATATCCTCGCAGCCGGGATCGACCGCTACCTGACGAAGCCGCTGCGCCGGACGGCGATCATGGAGGCACTGACGATGCACCTTCCGCCGGACGCCATGGCGCTGACCCAGAGCGTCTCGGAAAGCCCGCGCGACGCGGCGATGGCCTGAGCGCCAGGGCGCACGGTGCGTCGCTAGCGCAACGCCCGGCCGCGGATGATCGCCTCCGCCCCGAAACGTGCGCGGATGCGGTCGGTCGCCGCTTCCGCCGCCGCTCGCCGCGCCCGGTCGGGGTCGAGGAGGTCGCCCGTCCGATCCGCCTCCGCATCGGCGCAGAGGTCCGACAGCCCGACGCCGATCAACCGGAACGGGCCCGCCTCCGGCACCGCCGCCAGAAGTGATTGTCCCTCGCGCCAGATCCGGTCGGCCATCTGCGTCGGACCGCTCAGCGCATGGCGGCGCGTCAGGCCGGTGAAATCCGCGCGTTTCAGCTTCAGCACCACCGTGCGTCCGGCGAGGTCGCGCGCCTTCGCGCGGTCCGACACCTGCTCCGCGAGCCGCCAGAGGTGCCCCTCCAGCAGCTCGCGATCGGCGATGTCGGCGTCGAACGTCGTCTCCTTGGAGATCGATTTGACCGGCTCGTCCCGGCTGACCCGCCGCTGGTCGAGCCCGCGCGCGAGGTGCCAGAGCCGGTCGCCGCCGCTGCCGAACCGCGCCATGAGGTCGGCGCGATCCCATCGTTTCAGGTCCGCAATGGTGCGGATGCCGGACCGTTCCAGCGCCGTCTGCGTGGCCGTGCCCACGCCCCAGATGATCCGCACATGCTGGGCCTCGAGGAACGCCTCCGTCTCCGCCCGCCCGATGACCGACAACCCGCGCGGCTTGTCCAGATCGGACGCGATCTTGGCCAGAAACTTGTTGTGCGAAAGACCGACGGAGCCGGAAATCCCGACCTGCACCTCCATGTCGTGCAAAAGCCGCGCCAACAGCAGCGCCGGCGGCGCGCCGTGCAGGCGGGCGGTGCCGGTGAGGTCGAGGAACGCCTCGTCCAGCGACAACGGCTGGATAGCGGGGGTCAGCGCCTCCATCAGCGCGCGGACGGCGCGGCTCGCCTCCACGTAGGCGGCAAAGCGCGGCTTCACCACCACCGCCTCGGGGCAGAGCTTGAGCGCCTGAAACATCGGCATGGCGGAACGCACGCCCCGGATCCGCGCGATGTAGCAGCAGGTGGAGACCACGCCCCGCGTGCCGCCGCCGACGATCACCGGCAGATCGCGCAGTGCCGGATTGTCGCGCTTTTCCACGCTGGCGTAGAAGGCGTCGCAATCCATATGCGCGATGGCGAGGGCTGTCAGTTCCGGGTGCGCGGTCACGCGCGGCGACCGGCAGGCGGGGCAGCGTCGGGCGCTCTCGATCTCGGTGAGCACAAGGCAGGCGCGGCAGAGCGTTGGCATGGCCCGGTCATAGCAGGCACGCGGCGCCAAGCCGAGGCCAAAGCGGACCCCTGCGGCGGTCGCGGCCCTTGCGGAAAAGCGTCTTTATCGCCATGGTCCGCGAGGGTCGGACGACAGGAGCGGAGCCATGGATATCCAGCAGTTCATCGGCGGCAATGCGGTCCTTCTGGCCATCGCCGTCTTCATCATCCTGTGCATCTTCCTCGGCGTCAGGATCGTCCCGCAGAGCGAGAAGCATGTCGTGGAACGCTTCGGCCGTCTGCGCTCGGTCCTTGGGCCGGGGATCAACTTCGTGGTGCCGTTCCTCGACCGGATCGCGCACAAGGTCTCGGTGCTGGAACGGCAATTGCCGACCGCCTCGCAGGACGCGATCACCGCCGACAACGTGCTGGTGCGGGTGGAGACGAGCGTGTTCTACCGCATCACCGAGCCCGAAAAGACCGTCTACCGGATCCGCGACGTCGATGCCGCCATCGCCACCACGGTCGCGGGCATCGTGCGGTCGGAGATCGGGGTGCTGGAGCTCGACCAGGTGCAGTCCAACCGCGCCGATCTGATCGGCAAGGTGCGCGAGCAGGTCGCGGCGATGGTCGACGACTGGGGAATTGAGGTGACGCGGGCCGAGGTTCTGGACGTGAACCTCGACGAGGCGACGCGGGCCGCGATGCTCCAGCAGCTCAACGCCGAACGCGCGCGACGCGCCAACGTCACCGAGGCCGAGGGCAAGCGCCGCGCGGTGGAACTGCGCGCCGACGGCGAGCTTTACGCTGCCCAGCAGGAGGCCAAGGCGCGCCGCGTTCTGGCCGATGCGGAGGCCTATGCCACCGGCGTCATCGCTGTCGCGATCAAGGAAAACGGGCTGGAGGCGGCGCAGTATCAGGTTGCGCTGAAGCAGGTCGAGGCGCTGGCGGCGGTCGGTCAGGGCGCGGGCAAGCAGACGATCATCGTGCCCGCGCAGGCGCTCGAGGCTTTCGGCGACGCGTTCCGGATGCTCAAGGGCCGCGGATGAGCTGGCTGTCGGTCTGGTGGGTCTGGGTCGCGGGCGGCGTGATCCTCGGCGCGGCGGAGGTGCTGCTGCCTGGGTTCATCTTCCTCGGTTTCGCGGCCGGCGCGGTGCTGACCGGCATCCTCGTGGCGCTTGGCGCGTTCGGGGGGCATGTGGCGGTGATGATCCTCGTGTTCGCGCTCGCCTCGCTCGGCGCGTGGTTCGCGATGCGCAGGCTGCTCGGCACCCGCGTGGGTCAGGTCAAGATCTGGGACCGGGACATCAACGACAACTGACCGGGCCCCGGCGTCACGATGGAAACCGGGCATCACGATCGAATGTTGCAAGCCGCCGCCTGCATGGTATCCCGTGGCTCACCCGTATTCCGACCCGAAGCCACGGAAAGGCGCATCTTGCCATGACCCTCACCTCCTGCGCCCAGACTTGCGAGGCCGTGATGCGTCGGGGTGTGGAGCCGGGCTTTGTCGAGGGCGCCCGGACGCCAGGCGCGCTCAATCCTGGTATCGCCGTGCAGGACGGACCTTGCGTGGCCATGTCCCCTGCCACGCAAGGTCCGGGTGCTTCCGACGCGGCACAGGCGGGCGACCACGATGGGAGGCATGTGCCGACGCGCATTTTCGCCGAGGGCCATGTGCAGGCAGGATTAAAGGTCCATGTCCTCGGGCTCGACGCTGAGGGTGCTGAGGGCGCTGAGGGCGCTGAGGGCGCTGAGGGCGCTGAGGGCGCTGAGGGCGCTGAGGCGGATATGATCCGTAACGGTAACCGGGCGCGCCAACGCCCGTGGCTCGTCGTGACCGGGGCAGTCAGGCCGACGGGCCAGCCCCCCGATCATCACGCGCGGACGCCGGAGTTGCCGGAGGCGGGTCTCCCTCTCCACGGCGGGTTCGGAAAAACGGGCGTCCGTAAGGCGCCGGTTGCGAAATCCAGTCCGGGCGGCCTGCTTCACGGGCATCGCGCGGGGCGTCCGCGGAACGAAAGCCAGACCGCCGCCGTGTCTCATGGTCAGAGGGCCGATCCCGACGCCCGCAACGCCCAACGGATCGGGGCCGGGATATCGCAGCTGCGGGCCCACGTGGTCCATGCCAAAACCGCCACGCTGCGGGCGGCATCTTTTATGCCGTGCATGGGAGGTCGGTTGGGATGATGGCTGCAAACCGTCCGGTCCGGCGCTGCCCGGAAACGCCTCCCGCGCCGCGGCATCCGCTCTGGATACAGCTCTTGTTCCGGCCGTCGGGCAAGCCGAAGAAGCTCCTGCGCCGGGTGCTCTTTCACAAGAACGGCAAGCCGCGCGGCATCTTTCAGGGTTTCGTCCTCCACCCCGACGGACGCCCCTACAAGCCGTTCCTGCGCTGGTTCCAGAGCGAGGCCTATCAGACCCTTCCCCGTGCAATGCGCCTGCCATTCGGCGCGCAGCCGTCGCTCAGCCAGGAGGCGCAGCACATCTACACCCGTATCGCCGCCCGCCGCGCGCAGCACGGTAGCTAGGCAAGGACCGGAGCTTGCGCATTCTCATAGACCTTCAGGCGCTCCAGACCTCCGGGAGCGCGAACCGCGGCATTGGGCGCTATAGCCGGGGGCTGGTGGAGGCGATGTTGCGCCAGACCCCGGACGATCACATCACGCTGCTTCTGAACGGCATGATCGGTGCGGACAACCTGCGCCTGCGCCGGGGGCTTTTGTCGCTCCGCCCCGATGCGGAGGTTCGGGTCTGGACCGCGGCACCGCCGGTGTCATGTCCGGGAAATGAGGACAACCGCCTTGCCGCGGAGGCGATCCGGGAGGCGGTCATCGCCTCCTGCTCGCCCGATGTGGTGCTGGTGACGAGCCTCTTCGAGGGGCTCCATGACGATGCGGTGACGGGCATCGGGGTGGTCCCGACGGCGGTCGTGCTCTACGATCTGATCCCGCTGATCCATCCCGAGATCTACCTGACGCATGCCGGAACCGGGGACTGGTATCGGGACCGGGTGCTCTGCCTGAAATCTGCGGATTGCCTGCTGACGATCTCGGACGGCTCCGCGCGCGATGCCGTGCGGCAGCTCGACATCGACCCGGAGCGCGTCGTCTCCATCGGCTCGGACGTCGATCCGATGTTCCGCCCCGATCCCGTGTCGGCAGAGACGCGGGCGCGGATCGGCACGGACCTCGGCTTCACCCGTCCCTGTCTCCTCTACACGGGCGGGATCGACCATCGCAAGAATATCGACCGCCTGATCGAGGCCTTCGCCGCCCTGCCGCCCGAGGTGCGGGACGCACACCAGCTGGGCATCGTCTGCCGGGTGGAGCCTGCGGAAAAAGCGCGCCTGATGGCGCTCGCCCACACATCGGGCCTGCCCGACGACGGCCTGATCCTGACCGGTTTCGTGCCGGACGACATGCTGGTGGCGCTCTACCGCCACTGCGCCGCATTCGTCTTTCCAAGCTTATATGAAGGCTTTGGCCTGCCGGTGCTGGAGGCGATGCGCTGCGGCGCGGCCGTCATCGGGGCCAACGCCTCCAGCACACCCGAGGTGATCGGGCGCGAGGATGCGCTCTTCGATCCGTTGTCCGTCCCCGCCATGACGGGCGCGATCCTGCGCGTGCTGACGGACGACGCGTTCCGCCAGTCGCTGCGCGATCACGCGCCGGTGCAGGCCGCGCGCTTTGACTGGAACGACACTGCCGCGCGTGCGCTGGGTGCCCTCCGCGCTCTCGCGGCCCGGCCGCCGCCCGCCACCGTGACACTCACCAAGCCCCGCCTCGCTTTCGTCTCCCCCCTGCCGCCGGAACGGAGCGGGATCAGTTTCTATGCCGCCGAGCTGCTGCCCCATCTGGCCCGCTACTACGATATCGACCTGATCGTGGCGCAGGACCGCGTCGATGGCCTCGACCGGTTCCCGACCCGGAGCGTAGACTGGTTCCGCGCCAATGCCCGCAGCTTCGACCGTGTGCTCTACCAGTTCGGCAACTCCGGCTTTCACCTCGGCATGTTCGATCTGGTTCAGGATATTCCCGGCACGGTGGTGCTGCATGATTTCTACCTCTCCGGCGCCCAGCTGATCCGGGGCCATGACAGCTACACCCGGTTGCTTGCGGAGGATCACGGCTATGGCGCGGTCCGGGACAGCCGTTCGGGGGAACGCGGCATCGTGGACTCGGTACTGGACTGGCCGGCGAACGGCGATGTCCTGCGGGCCGCGGCGGGCGTGATCGTCCACTCCTCCCATCCCCGCGCTTTGGCGGAGCGGTTCTTTGGTCCGGGCGCTGCGGATGACTGGTGCGAGATCCCGCTGCTCCGGGTGATCGCCGATCTGTCGGAGGCGGACCGGATCGCCGCCCGCGAAAGGCTGGGGATCGCACCCGACGCCCTGCTGATCTGCAGCTTCGGAGCCATAGGACGAAACAAGCCGTCCGAGCGGCTGATCGACGGCTTTGCCGCCAGCGCCACCGCGAAAACCGGCAAGGCGCGCCTCGTTTTCGCAGGCGAGGCCGGCGAGGACAAGAACGCGCTGGCGGAGGTGATCGCGACGCGGGGACTGGACCGGATCGTCACGCTCTCCGGCTGGGTCGCGGACGCGGAATATCGCGACTATCTGCAAGCGGCCGACATCGCCGTCCAGTTGCGCTCCGCGTCGCGCGGGGAAAGCTCCGCCGCAGTGCTCGACGCGCAGACTTACCGGGTGCCGGTGATCGTGAATGCCCATGGAAGCCTGGCAGACCTGTCGCCCGATACCGTGTGCCGTATTCCCGATGCGTTCGGCACGGACGATCTTGCACGCGCAATCGACGCTTTGGCCGACGATCCGCAGCGTCGGAAAACGCTGGCAGAGGCCGGCCGCCGCGCGGTCGAGGAGCGCCATGCGCCAGAGGTCTGCGCGGGAAAATATCGCGATTGCATCGAGCGCAACGCGCTGCGGACCAGCAGAACAAACAACGCCCTCGTCGAGCGTCTGGCAGCACTTCCTGCGGACTTCGGGCGCGACATCGTGCTGGCGCAAGCGGTGTCCGACAGCCTCCCGCTCCGTCCGCGCGTCCGCCAGCTCTTCGTCGATGTGACGGGGCTCAGCGCCATGGATCACAGGACGGGGATCCAGCGCGTTGTGCGTGCCATCCTGATGCGCTGGCTGAAAGCACCTCCGCCGGGATGGAAGGTCGAGCCGGTCTGGCTCGACCCGACGCTCGAACGGTATCGCTATTCGCGCAAGCTGACCTGCCGGTTGCTCGACATTGCGTCCGACTGGACGACGGACGCGCCCGTGGACTGGTCGGCGGGGGATCATTTCATCAATCTCGACCTCAATTTCGCGATGGTCCCGCACCACACCCGCGCGATGGAGCGGATGGGCGCGTCCGGGGTCGCCAGTTCCTTTGTCGTCTACGATCTGCTTCCGGTGACGATGCCGCAGATGTTTCCGTCCGGCTCCGCGCCGATGTTCGCCGCGTGGATCGCACTCGTCGCCCGCGCGGATCATGCGGTGTGCATCTCGCAAACGACAGCGGACGATCTGCGGGACTGGCTCCGGGCCCATCATCCGGGGGGTGCGCCCAAGCCGCGGATCGGCTGGTTTCACATGGGCGCCGATCTTGCCAGCTCGCAGCCGTCCTCGGGGATTCCGCCCGATGCGGGGCCGGTGCTGGAGGCTCTCGCGGCGCAGCCCACGTTCCTGATGGTGGGCACCGTCGAGCCGCGCAAGGGCCATATCCAGACGGTTGCGGCGTTCGAACGGCTGTGGCGGGATGGCGGGGACGCGACCCTCGTGATCGTCGGCAAGCAGGGCTGGAACATGGAAACGCTGGTCGGGCGCCTCCGGTCGCACGGCGAGCTGGGACGCAGGCTCTTCTGGCTCGAGGGGATCAGCGACGAATATCTGGAGCGGATCTACGGCGCCAGCGACTGTCTCATCGCCGCCAGCGAGGGGGAGGGGTTCGGGCTGCCGCTGATCGAGGCCGCGCAGATCGGCCTGCCGATCCTCGCGCGCGACATCCCGGTGTTCCGGGAGGTCGCGGGGGATCACGCCGCCTATTTCGACGGAACCCGGCCCGAGGTTCTGACGGAAGCGATCGAGGCCTGGCTGCGCGACGATGCCGAAGGTCGGACGATCGGCCCGGGCGATCTGCCCTGGATCACCTGGCGCCAGAGCGCGGACGACCTGCTGCGCGCGATCGGCATCGATCCGGCACCGGGCGACGCAGGGTAAAGGGTCCGCCCCGATCCCGGGCGGACCGAAAGGCTCAGCGCCAGTCGTCGTAGTCGGACTTCGCCATCATTTCGGCCAGTTCGCGGACCTTCACCTTCGGCTCCCAGCCGAGCTTGGTTTTCGCCTTGGTGGCATCGCCGAGCAGCAGGTCGACCTCGGCCGGACGGTAGAATTTCGGGTTGACCCGGACCGCGACCTTGCCGGACTTGGTGTCCACCGCCTGCTCCGTCTCCGCCGTGCCGGACCATTCGAGGTCGAGACCCACCGCCGCCGCTGCGAAATTGACGAAATCGCGGATCGGCGTGGTGACGCCGGTGGCCAGCACATAGTCGTCCGCCGCGTCCTGCTGAAGCATCCGCCACATGCCCTCCACGTAGTCGCCCGCAAAGCCCCAGTCGCGCTGTGCGTCGAGGTTGCCCAGCTCCACCGCCACCTGCTCGCCCCGCGCGAACCGCGCCAGAGCCAGCGTGATCTTGCGGGTCACGAATTCGGTCCCGCGCAGCGGGCTTTCATGGTTGAAGAGGATGCCGGAGGAGGCATGGAGGCCGAAGGATTCGCGGTAGTTGATCGTGATGTAATGCCCGTAGACCTTCGCCACGCCGTAGGGCGAGCGCGGATAGAGCGGGGTCTCCTCGTTCTGCGGCACGGCGCGGACGAGGCCGAACATCTCCGACGTGGAAGCTTGGTAGAACCGCGTCTCGGGTGAATAGCTGCGGATCGCGTCGAGGATGCGGACCACGCCCAGACCGTTCACGTCGGCCGCATAGATCGGCTGTTCCCACGAGGAGCCCACGAAGCTCTGCGCGGCGAGGTTGTAGACCTCGTCGAACGACTTGCTGCGGATCAGCCGGTTGATATTGTTGATCTCTCCCAGATCGAAGTCGATCAGGTCGATGTCGTCGGCGATGCCCAGCTTCCTGAGGCGCGCCGTCTCGGGCTGCGAATTGCGACGGACGGCACCGGTGACCTCGTAGCCCTTTTCCAGCAGCAGCTTCGCGAGGTAGCCGCCATCCTGTCCCGTGACGCCTGTAACCAATGCCTTTTTCATGAAACCGTCTTTCTCGTTTGCAGCGGGGGTCAATTCAGGCGCCGTAGATACCAAGTCCGGGCCGTTGTCTATTGCCACCGGGCTCCCCGATCAAATCCCGCAGGGGGGAACCCGGTCCCCGCCTTGTTCCCGAAGGTCGCACCCCCTATAGCCCGGTGCAGCGCCTGTCGGGCCGAAGGAGGACGAGACGTGATCCATCCCATTCTTCTTTGCGGCGGTTCTGGCACCCGACTGTGGCCACTGTCGCGCAAGAGCTTTCCCAAGCAGTTCACCGCGCTGACCGGCAATGAGACGCTGTTTCAGGCCGCCGCGCGCCGGATCTCGGGCGCTGATGTGGCGCGGCCCATCGTCATCACCAGTTCGGACTTCCGCTTCATCGTGACCGAGCAACTGGCGCAGGTGGAGATCGATGCCGGTCCGATCCTGATCGAGCCTTCGCCGCGCAACACGGCACCCGCGATCCTCGCAGCACTCTGCCATCTGGCGGATATGGACCCGGATGCGCTGTTGCTCGTGATGCCGTCCGATCAGGTGGTCCCCGACCGCGATGCCTTCGGGGCGGCGATCCGGGCCGGCGTTCCGGCGGCGGAAGCGGGCCAGATCGTGACCTTCGGCATTCATCCGACCCGCGCCGAGACCGGCTATGGCTGGCTGGAACTGGAAAGCCGCCCGGCCTCCGACACGCCCGAGGCGGTGAACCTTGTGCGGTTCGTGGAAAAGCCGCGCGAGGCCGAGGCGGAGCGGATGCTCGCGGACGGGCGCTACCTCTGGAACGCGGGCATCTTCCTCATGTCCGTGAAGGCCGGGATGGCGGCATTCACGGAGCATGCGCCCGGCCTCTTGGCGCCGGTGCGCAAATCGGTGGACGGTGCGACGGCCGACCTTGGGTTCCTGCGCCTTGCGGCAGCGCCGTGGAAGGACGCGGAGGAAATCTCCATCGACTACGCCGTGATGGAACGGGCGAAGAACCTGCAGGTGGTGCCGTTCGCGGAGCAGTGGTCGGATCTGGGCGACTGGTCCTCGGTCTGGCGCGAAAGCGCGCCGGACGATGCAGGTCTTGTGACGCATGGCAACGTTACCGCCATCGACAGCCGCAACAGCCTGCTGCGGTCGGAGGCGGATGGGCTGGAGCTGGTGGGCATCGGGCTCGACAACCTGATGGTCGTGGCGATGCCCGACGCGGTGCTGGTGGCCGACAAGTCCCGCGCGCAGGAGGTCAAGGAAGCGGTGGCGCGGTTGAAGGCCAAGGGCGTCATGCAGGCCGAGGCCTTCCCCCGCGATCACCGGCCCTGGGGCTGGTTCGAGACGCTGGTGCTGGCCGAACGCTTTCATGTCAAGCGTATCGTCGTCCATCCCGGTGCCGCCCTGTCGTTGCAAAGCCACGTCCACCGGTCGGAGCACTGGATCGTCGTGGCAGGCACGGCAAAAGTGACGGTCGACGATTCCGTGAAGCTGCTGACCGAAAACCAGTCGATCTACATCCCGCTGGGCTCAGTCCACCGGATGGAAAACCCGGGCAAGGTGCCTATGGTTCTGATCGAGGTGCAGACCGGCGTCTATCTCGGCGAGGACGATATCGTGCGCTATGACGACGTCTATGCGCGCGGTCAGGGCGCCAAAGGCTGAACGCCGGTGGCCGAGCCGAAACGCTGGATCCCCGACATCCGCCTCAACCGCGGGATCTGGTCGTTGCGCTGTTCGCGCGGCAATTGCCCGACGGATCTGGCCAAGCCCTGCTGGCTCCATGGCCACTACCGGAAGGGGCGCGCGCCGGGGCTCGACATCGTGGGCTACCTGCGCTCCGAGATCGGGCTGGGGGAGTCTGCGCGGCTCCTGTTTCGCGCGGCGGAGGCGGGGGGCGTGCCTGCGGGCCTCGTCGATGTGCCGCTCGACGGGCTGATGTCGGAGGATGCGCTCGCGGACCGGTTCGGGACGGTCGGGCGTCACGATACCGCGCTGTCGGTGGCAGGATCGCTGGAACTGCGGAACTTCGCGCGCCGGACCTGCCGGGGGCAACGCAACATCGCCTATCCGTTCTGGGAGCTTCCGACCCTCACCCCCGTGATGATCCGCGCGATGGACGGGTTCGACGCGTTCTGGGCGGCCACGACCTTCATCCGCGATACGCTGGCAGGCGTGCAGTCCCGCCCGGTCCATCTGGTGCCGCAGCCGATCGACCTGCCCGATGCGGCGCCCCCGCCCCGCCCGCGCACCGGACCGATGCGGATCTTCACCTTCTTCGCCTATGACAGCTTCATGTCCCGAAAGAACCCCGGCGGCGCGATCCGCGCCTTTCTCGCCGCGTTCCCGACAGGGCGGGAGGATGTCGAGCTTGTCGTGAAGGCGCGCGGCAAGGGTGCGCCGGACGATCCGCTCGACCTCCACCGCCTCGCCGCGTCGGATCCCCGGATCACTGTGATCGACGGGCTGCTGTCGCGGGCGGAGATGACGGCGCTGACCGCGTCGTGCGACGTGTTCCTGTCGATGCATCGGTCGGAGGGGTTCGGCCTCGGTTGCGCCGAGGCTCTGGCACAGGGCCGCGCGGTCGTCGCCACGGATTTCGGCGGCACGCGGGATTTCATCACCGAAGCGACCGGCTTTCCGGTGGCCTGCCGCGAGGTGCCCATCGATCCCGGTGCCTATCCCGGGTCGGATGGCAGCCACTGGGGCGACCCCGACGTGGAGCATGCGGCAACCCTGCTGCGCGCGATTCACGACGACCCCGATGCCGCGAATGTCCGCGCCGCCGCCGGGTTCCGGCATCTGCAGGACACCAACTCCTTCGCCGCCGTGGGTCGCCGGATCCGGGAGGTGCTAGCCGCCTGAACCGGCGTGTCAAAGCCGCACCACCGCCCCCCCCGTCGCCTCCGCGTCGCTTTCGTCATGCGTCACCATCAGCGCGGGGATATTGCGTGCCAGCACATGGTCGAAGACGAAACTGCGGATCTCCGCCCGCAGGTCGGCATCGAGGCGGGAGAACGGCTCGTCCAGCAGCAGGGCCAGCGGGGCGGCCAGAAGCGAGCGCATCAGCGCCGCGCGCGCACGCTGACCACCCGACAGGGTCGCGGGATCGCGGGCGGCATAGCCCGACAGTCCGGCCTGACCCAATGCCTCCTCCACCGCCACGCGCCGGGCGTGGCCTTTGACGCCGCGCGACAGCCCGAAGGCGAGGTTGTCGCCGACAGAGAGATGCGGAAACAGCATCGCGTCCTGAAAGAGCACGCCGATCCGGCGATCCTCCGCAGGAAAGGCCAGCACGTCGCGCCCGCTCAGCGTGACCTGCCCCGCGACGGCGAACCCGTGCGCCAGATGCCCACCGATGGCATCCAGAAGCGTCGACTTGCCCACCCCCGACGGCCCCATGACTGTGGCAACGGCACCCGGCGCGATCTCCATCGTCAAAGGCGCGAAAAGCGGCTGTCCGCCCGCCGGCCCGACCGTCACGGCACGGAGGCAAAGGCTCATCGCACAGCCCCCGATAATCCGCGCCGATGCCGCCAGACCAACGCCGGCAGAAGGACCGCCGCCCCGTATCCCACGAGCGGCAGTGCCGCCTGCAACACCGCATAGACCCCGATCACCCGCCGATCCGATCCGCTCGACAGGGTCACCGCTTCGGTCGTCAACGTGGCGACCCGGCCCCCGCCCATGAAGAGCGTCGGCAGATACTGCGCCACGGACACCGCGAACCCGATTGCGGCGGCGGTGCAGAGCGGGCGCAACAGGATCGGCAGCTTCACCGCCCAGAGTCTGCGCCACGGCGAAGCCCCGAGCGCCGCCGCCGTGCGGATCGCGCGCGGGTCGAGCGCGCGCCATGGCTCCGACAGCGCGATCATCACGTAGGGAAAGACGAAGAGAACCTGCGCCCAGATCACCGCCGCCATCCCGCCCGAGATGCCGAGCCGCAGGAACAGCACGTTGAGCCCATAGAGAAACCCGATCTGCGGCACCAGCAGAGGCAGGTAGATCAGCGCCTGCGCCCAGCCCGCGCGCCCCATCCGTGCGCGGTCCTCCCCCTCCAGCCACGCCACGGCGAGCATCAGGGACACGCCGGTGCTGGCGAGACCCGCCGTCAGCGTGGCGCCCGCAGCCCGCCCCCAGCCGGTGCCCGGCGCTATCCAGACCCGCCAGGACCAACTCTCCGGCAGGGCCTCCGGCCAGCTCCACCGCCATGCCACCGACCAGACGGCAAGCGCCGCCAGCGCCAGCATGCCCAGCGTCATCACCGCCACGGCGACCGCACTCACGAGCTTCAGTCCCGGCTCGCTCCGCAATCCGCGCCCGCCGCGGGAAAGCCAGATCCGCCCCAGCATGCGAACCGCGCGCTCGCCCACGATCCACAGAAGGATGGCGGCCACGATCACCGCCCCCTGCACCACCGCCCCGGCGGAGGCGGGCAGCACCATGCCCACGTCGGGCGCGGCGAACCAGCGCACGACGGCCACCGACAGGACCGGCGGGTTCGACGGCCCGAGGATGATCGCCATATCCACGACCGACAGCGCGAAGGCCATCACGATGAACACTGGCAGCCGGATCAGCGGATAGACCTGCGGCAGGATCACCTTGACCCACGCCACGCCGCGCCCGTAGCCCAATGCCCGCGCGGCTGCGAGATGGGCGCGCACTGGCAGTTGCCCCAGCGCCGACAGGATCACGAGCAGCAGGAACGGCACCTCCTTGACCAAGAGCCCGAGGATCAGCGCCATCCCCCAGCCGTCATGCACCGTCGCCAGATCCGGCGGCACCGCCCAGCCCGTGGCCCAGGGGGAGATCATACGCGCGATCCAGCCGGACGGCGCCAGCAGGAACGCGAGCCCGATCGCCAGCGCCGCATGGGGGGCGGCAAGCAGCGGCGTCAGCATCCGCGCGCCGAGGCTTTGCGACATGCGCCCGTGCGCGAAGGCGCAGAACCCCATCGCCAGCGCAAGGGCCAGAACCGTGGCCCCCACCCCCGTCACCAGCGTCAGGCGCAGGCTGGTGGCGAACCCCGGCAGGTCCAGCAGTGCGCGCCACGGGTCCAGCGACCAGTCCCGCGCGCCGATGGAGGGCAGCACCCCGAACGCCGCCCGCGCGGTCTGTGCCAGACCCGCGAGGATCGGCAGCACCAGTCCGGCCGCCACCAGTACCAGAACCGCGCCACGCAGCGCGCGCCCGTCCGGTATGGCATGCCCGACCGAGCCGCGCGCGGGGATCACGCTCATCGGGTGTAGCGACGCGCCCATGTCTCGGTCAGCTTCGTCATCCAGCTTGCATGCGGCTCCGCCAGCGTCGGGCCGAGATCCTCCAGCGTGGGCAGCGCGGGCGAGGTCGGGAGGTCCGCGAAGAGCGCCTTCTGGTCGGCGTCGAGCTTTGCGGGATCGAGGACAGAAAAGCTTCCCAGCACGTCGATATCCTGCTGATGCGCCTGCGCTTCGGGGTCCAGCATGAAGTTCGCCACCACCTCCGCCCCCGCCGCGTGGGCTGCGTTGTAGGGGATCGCCACGAAGCTCACGTTGCCGATGCTGCCACCATCGGGCACATAGGCGCGCGCCGTATCGGGCAGCAGCCCTTCGGTGATCGCACCGGCCGCCGATGCGGGATCGAAGGACACGCCGAAATCGACCTCTCCGTCGTTCAGCATCTGCTGCTGGACCGACTGGTTTTCGGGATAGGTCTTCCCCTCGCGCCAAAGGTTCGGGCGCAGCGCGTCATACCAGGTCCAGAGCGGGACGGTGGCCGCATCGAACGCTGCCTCCGTCACCGGCTGCCGGAGCGCGGCGCGGTCGGGCGCGAACTCGATCAGCGCCTGCTTCAGGAACGTGGCCCCCATGAAATTGCTGACCGCGGGATGCGTCATCCGCCCCGGATGGGCGCGGGCCCAGTCGAGAAAGGCGGCCATGGAGCGCGGCGGCTCCGGCACGCGGGCGCTGTCGTAGGTGAAGACGAACTTCGCCAGCCGCCAGGGGGACTCATACCCCTCCACCGGCACGGTGAAATCGACCGAGGCGGGGGCGCCCGCCGACAGGTCCACGTAGCTCGCGTTCGGCATGGCGCTCACGAAGGGGCCGTGCAGCAGGCCCTTGTCCTTCATCGACAGGAAGTTCGCGCCGTTGATCCAGATCATGTCGACCGAACCGCCCGCATCCTTGCCCGCCGCCTTTTCGGAGATTACGCGCGTCACAGCATCCGCCGTGTCCGTGAGCTTCACCTGCACGACCCTGACGCCGTAGCGCGCTTCCGTCTGGTCACCGACCCACGCGATGTAGGCATTGGTGCGCGCGTCCCCGCCCCAGGCGTTGAAATAGACCGTCTGGCCTTTCGCGGCCGCGAGCGTCTGTGGCCAGTCGGCCAGCGCCGGACCGGCCCCGAGGCTGAGGCCCAGGGCCGCAAATATCACTCCACGCATTGAAAATCCTTTTCAATCATCCGAAAACACGCGCCAGCCCTGCACCCAGCGCAGGACCGTCGTCAGCATGCAGGCCGCTGCGAAGATCAGAGCAAGCGCCGGGAACCAGCCCGGTATCAGGCACATCAGCGCGAAAACGGCCATCGTCTCCGCCCCTTCGGTCAGACCGCCGAGATAGTAGATTCCCTTGGCGGGGTAGGCCGCCGCCGTCAGCTGCCGCTTGGCCGCTATCGCCGCGAAGGCCAGAAACGACGATCCCGTGCCCACGAATGCGCAGATCAGCACCGCCGCCGGAAGGGCGTTGTGCGCAGGATCCGCCAGTGCAAAGCCGAGCGGCACCGTCGCGTAGAAGAAGAAATCGAGTGCAATGTCAAGAAACGCCCCCCGGTCGGACGACCCGGAGATCCGCGCCACCATCCCGTCGAGCCCGTCCGCGATCCGGTTGGCAAGGACCGCGCCCAGCGCCGGCAGATGATATCCCCCCCAAAGGAGCGGCAAGGCCAGCAGCCCCACGGCAAACCCCGCCAGCGTCACCCTGTCCGCAGACACGCCCCGCCGCACCAGTCCCTGCGCCGGGGCCTCGAGCACCCGGCGCAGGAGCCCTGCCGTGGTTGGTACGTCTTCGACGAGTTGCGCCGTGGTCGAGTAGCGCATGCCATTGTGTCGGACGTCGAGCGCCCACCCGCCGCGGAAGCACGCAGCCCAACGTGCGTCGCTGAAAACCACCATCT
>JBBSVE010000041.1:0-23387 GCA_038233815.1 Rhodobacterales bacterium | reverse complement strand
TATCTGCACACGATGGTCCGGGTAAAGGATCTCGACGCGTCAATGGCGTTCTACAGGCTTCTGGGGCTGGAGGAAACGCGCCGCATGGAGAATGAGGGCGGGCGCTTCACGCTCCTCTTCATGGCGCCTCCGGGACAGCAGGAATGCCCGGTGGAGCTGACGTGGAACTGGGACGGGGACGAGGGCCTGCCGTCGGACAGCCGCCATTTCGGGCACCTCGCCTACGAGGTCGACGATATTCACGCGACCTGCGCGCATCTGCGCGACAACGGCGTCACGATCAACCGCCCGCCCCGCGATGGCCGGATGGCCTTTGTGCGGAGCCCTGACAACATCTCCATCGAACTGTTGCAGAAGGGTGAGGCGCTGGAGCCCGCCGAGCCGTGGAAATCGGCTGACAACGTGGGTCATTGGTAAGCACCGCATCGGGGAGGCTTTGACATGCTGAAAGGAATCGATCCGCTTCTGTCGCCCGAGGTTCTGGGCGTGCTGGCGGAGATGGGGCACGGCGACAGCATCACCGTCGCGGATGCGAACTTTCCGGCGGCCTCCGTCGCGCACCGGACGGTGCACGGGCGAGCGATCCGTATGGACGCGCCCGTGCCCCGCGCGGTGGAGGCGATCCTGTCGCTGCTGCCGCTCGACACATTCGACGGATCGCCGGTGCATCGCATGGCGGTGGTGGACGACCCCGGCGCGGTGCCGGAAATCGCCGCCGAGGTCGTGGCGCTGGTGGAAGGCGAGGGGTTTGACGTGACGGCGGTGGAGCGGTTCGCCTTCTACGACGCGGCGCGGAAATCCTACGCCGTCGTCCAAACCTCCGACGCGCGGTTCTACGGTTGCTTCATTTTGCGCAAGGGCGTGATCGGACCCTGAACCGACCTGCGCTATTCGGCCAGCAATGCCAGCGCGTCCGCATGGATTCCGGCATTGGCGGCTGCGAGGATGCGGCCCCCCGCATGGGCCGGGCCACCGGTCCAGTCGGTGACGATCCCGCCGGCCGCCTCGATCACGGCAATCGGGGCGTGGACGTCGTAGGGCTGCAGTCCGGCCTCGATGACCAAATCGACCTGCCCCGCCGCAAGCAATGCATAGCCGTAGCAATCCATGCCGTAACGCACCAGCCGCATCCGATCCGCCACCCGGCGGAACAGGGCCAGCTCCTCCGCCGTTCCGATTTCCGGGAACGTGGATAGCAGAATCGCCTGCTCTACAGGACGTGCCGGGCGGGTGCAAAGGTCGGTGCTGCCGCGTGGGCCCTGAACCACGGAACGCCCAAACCCGCCCTCGAACCGCTCGCCGATATGAGGCTGATCGATCAGCCCGTAGATCGGACCCTCCGCGTCGGCCACAGAGATGAGGACACCCCACGTCGGCGCCCCGGCAAGATACGACCGCGTGCCGTCGATGGGGTCGAGCACCCATGTCAGACCGGAGGAGCCGACGGTGGTCCCCATCTCCTCGCCCAGTATGCCGTCCTGAGGACGCCGGGCCGCGAGAATCTCCCGCATTGCCGCCTCGCAGGCGCGGTCCGCGACCGTCACCGGATCGAAGCGGTCGCTCTCCTTGCTGTCAGCGGACAGGTCCGGTGCGCGGAAATGGAGCAGCGTGGCCACCCGCGCCGCATCCGCGAGCGCGTGGGCGACCTGGACCAGCGTGTCTTTCTCCGTATGATCCCGCATGGCATTCTCCCGAAGCACGGGCCAGCGCTACGCCGACCTGCGCGTCCGGTCAATCGCCCGCGAGAGCCGCCGGATCCGGTCCCCGCGTGTCCAGCTAAGCCGCGTCGCTCAGAACGCGGGCGAGGTCGAAGAGACGGCGGCGCTGCGCCTCGGGGATCGCGTAGTAGGAGCGCACCAGCTCCAGTGCTTCCTTGTCGGCCAGCATGTCGCCCGCAACGACGCGCTGGGCACCATTGGCATCGGAGAGCCCCTCAAAGAAGAAGCCGATCGCCACGTCGAGCACATCCGCGATATCCCAGAGCCGCGAGGCGGAGACGCGGTTCATCCCGGTCTCATACTTCTGGATCTGCTGGAACTTGATCCCGACGCGGTCCGCGAGCTGCTGCTGGGTCATCCCCACCATCCACCGCCGATGACGGATACGCTTGCCGACATGGGCGTCTACCGGATGTTTCATTGTCGATCCCTCTTCCTGTCTTGATTGTCTTCCTCGTCCCCTAACCAAGCAAGATCCGTGCCAAACCCTCTCCGGCACCCCAAAGAGCCAGAAATTTTTCAGATCGCGGGAGACGACCTGTCCATTTGGACAGGTGCAATTATACAGATGGACAGTAGTTCGGCGGAACGCCGCCGCATATCCCGCCGGATGCCGATTGGGCGTCCAACTCGCTGATAGCGTGTTTTGCATTACGCAACGCATAATGCGAGTCTGACAAAGTATTTCGCGTATCGCGAGCTTTCTTGCTGTAGGTTAACAATACGTTCCCTATCGGTATATTTGTTCCGAGACAGCATATATCGGTGAAAAAGGTCCAACGTAGAATGGAGCTGTTCGGCCATTGGCCGTATTTTTGCGGCGACGTCCAAGCGGACGCTTGCCGCACTACTACCCCCTGGCCCGATGCGGGACAGACCCTGGCGAGGCGCTTGAGGGGCCGAGCGGTGACTGCGAGGCGGAACTCTCCAGTGGCGCCGGATAGGCCCCGGAGGCGCGGGCTGAGGTGCCGTTTGAGATGAGCGATCAGCATCGCGACCGTCTTGCGTCGACCGCAGGCAGTAACCTATGCATCCTTACTGGCCAGAGCGCGAACGGTGTCACAGGCCTCCTTGTCCACCCGTGGGGTCATCGTGCGGGAGCAACTGTCGGTGCAACGCGGTTTGAGCGGGCAATCCCGGCAGGCGGCGGTCCGGGTCTTTTAGCGATTCACGCTTGTCGCTCTGGTGATGCTGCGCAGGGTCAGCTCCTGGTCCTCGGGGCACAGGAACCGGTCCCGGTCCGGATCGTAGCGGTCGCGGGTGAACTTGCCGTCGGCCTGCCTCTTTCGGTCGAGGATCGGGAGGCAGGGCGTGACATGTCGCTCCCGCAACCACGCGAGGAACGGCGCCATTCCGCAGCTCTTGTTGGCCGCGAGACTGCCCGGCCGGAAGCCGACGGCCGCGCCGCTTCGGTCCAGCATCGCCTCAACCACGACGATCTCCTGGCCCAATCGCGCCGGGTTTGTCGGGGAAACGGTCCACCGGACCGTTACCTGATCCTCCGCACCCTCGACATCCACGATGATCGCATGCGTGTCATCGACCAGATCGTTCGTCTCGTCGCGTAGCCATTTCGGCCCGTCCTTGATCGACCACGCCGCCTGCGGGTCCATCTCCGAGATCGTCTCGGGCGGCTTGTGCTGAGATCCCTCTTGGCGGGCCGGCGGCTTCGGCATCGCGCCGGTCGAAATAGGCCCGGACGGGACACGAGGCGGTTTTCTTCGCAGCCCAGACCTCTTCGATCTTCTGCGGGGCTAGTCGGCGGCACCGGCGCGCTCGTCCCCTCTCATGACCCAGCGATCCGCGAGGTTGAGATAAACTTCCTCGTAGAGCCGCGTCCCGGACCGAATACCGTAGAGATAGCCGATAAGAAGCATCCGGATCAGCCACTCGGGGTCGATAGAGCGGCGACCGATCCGGCGATAGAGCGTCGCCAGCTGCGGCCTAAAGTCTCCAAGGTCGAGAAGCGTATCGATCCGTAGAAGAGCCGCTCCTGCGCCGCCAGCCTGCCCATCATCACGACGCCTTCCCGATCTCTTACCGACGAGAACCATGGGCATGAGCGTCGATCAGCGACGAACCCTCAAGAAGGACCGGTCGGCCTGTTTTGCCAATATCAACAGGGAGTGAACGGAAACGGGCCGACCCTCCCCCTGCAGGGCTGTGTGGGGCGTCCCATGACCAGATCGCCCCGCCCCGGCCTTGACTCCGGCCCAAGTGGCGATACAAGGCAGGCTTCACGAATTGACCGGGGGCGCGAGGCCTCGCGTGCAGGAGAGACGAGAATGGCGAAGCCGACGACAATCAAGATCCGGCTGAACTCCACGGCCGGCACCGGGCACTTCTATGTCACGAAGAAGAATGCCCGCACCATGACCGAGAAGATGACGGTCCGCAAATACGACCCCGTCAAGCGGGAGCATGTCGAATACAAGGAAGGCAAGATCAAGTAACGATCCCTGCCGACCGTCTATCGAAAGGCCGCATCGCCCGATGCGGCTTTTTCATTTGGAGGGGATGCGCGGACAGGTCGGAACCGGACAGCAAAAGGGCCGGGGTTTCCCCCGGCCCTTCATGTTTCGCGATCCGGCGTGGATCAGTTCCGGTTGCCCATGAACTGCAGCAGGAACATGAACATGTTGATGAAGTCGAGGTAGAGACGAAGCGCACCCATGATCGCCGACTTGCCAAGCCAGTCCTCGTTGCCCTGCGCCGCGTTGGCCACATACTCGGACTTGATCGACTGCGTATCGTAGGCGGTGAGGCCCGCGAAGATCAGCACGCCGATGGCGGAGATCGCGAAGGACAGGCCCGCCGATTGCAGGAAGAAGTTGACCAGCATCGCCACCAGCAGACCGACAAGACCCATCATCAGGAAGGTGCCCATCCCGGTCAGGTTGCGCTTCGTCGTGTAGCCGTAGAGCGACAGCGCCGCGAAGGCGATCGAGGTCACGAGGAAGGTTTGCGCGATCGAAGCGCCAGTGAAGACGATGAAGATCGAAGACAGCGAAACGCCCATCAGTGCCGCATAGGCGTAGAAGAACAGTTGTGCCGTGGACACCGACATCCGGTTGATGAAGCCCGTGAAAGCGAACACCATGAGCAAGGGCGCGAACATCACCAGCCATTTCAACGGCGAGAGATAGAGCGCCGAACCGAGCTGCGTCAGCATCGTATGGTTGCCGATCTGCGCCACTGCCGCCGACGGGTCCGTAGTCGTGGCGAGGCCCGAAATCGCCCAAGCGGCAGCGCCTGTCAGCAGCATGCCCACCGACATCAGCCCGTAGACCTTGTTCATGTGGGTGCGTAGACCCTGGTCGATTGCAGCACCCCGGGCGCCTGCGCCGGCCGAATTGACAGATTGATACTGAGCCATATGTTCCTCCGGTTGAAATCCGGCGGGACCCGCACAGGATCGCGGACCACCTTGGATCGAATATCGGGCGTGTAGCCCCCGGATACAAGAATAAGCGCAGGTTTTTCACCGAAAAGATCGCGTCCGCTGCGGGGGGCGCATAAAGAAGGTCTCAAAGACCCTCTCGCGGGGGGATTTCGGTCGCGCAGGCGCATCCCGACGCCATCCGGCAGGCCGGTTTCACGCCCGCATCCGGCCAGACCCCGGTTGTCCGGGCTCGCTCGCGCACCACATTGAGCTTGGTGGCTCGTATGACCACGCCGCGAAAGGATCGTGATGTCGCTTGAACTGGTGGTCGTGCCCTGCCTCAAGGATAATTACGCCTATCTCCTCCACGACGCGGTCAGCGGTTCCGTGGCGGTGATCGACGTGCCGGACGCCAGAGCGGTGATCGAAGCGCTCGACCGCCGCGGCTGGACTCCGTCGGACATACTTCTCACCCACCATCACGCCGACCACGTGCAGGGTGTGGCGGAGGTGTTGCGCCATGCCCCCGCGGCAGTCTGGGGGGCGGCCGCCGATGCGCACCGTCTGCCCGCGTTCGATCATCCGCTCTCGGACGGCGACACATTCCATTTCGGTGGCGAGGAGGTTCGCGTGTTCGACGCCTCAGGCCACACCGTCGGCCACATCGCTTTTTACATTCCCCGGTCCGGCTACCTCTTCACCGGCGACAGCCTGATGGCCGCCGGGTGCGGGCGGCTGTTCGAGGGAACCGCAGCGCAGATGTGGGCCACTCTCTCGACCTTCGCAGGGCTGCCGGACGAGGTGCAGGTCTGCTCCGGCCACAATTACACGGCCGCGAACCTCGCCTTCGCATTGAGCCTTGAACCCGGGCGTGAGGCCCTTATATCGCGGTCAAGGTTGGTTGCGGACGCGGATGCGCGGGGCAAGCCGACCGTCCCCTCTGCCTTGGGCGTCGAGCGTGCGACGAACCCGTTCCTGCGCGCCTCCGACCCGGACATGAAGGCTGCGATGGGGATGAAGGACGCGTCTGACGCCGCCGTCTTCGCTGCAATCCGGGCGGCCAAGGACAAATTCTGAGCCGTTCCCGTGCAGCGGCGATCACGTTTTTCGACATTGCCGCGACATTCCGTCGGGAAATCGAAAAAGGACTTGAAGCGCGCACCGGAAAACCGAACTTTAACCTTATGAGGCCAGGGTCGAGCAGGGCACCCGCCCGCGAGGTCCGCAGGACAGGAGCACCAAACGTGCCGTCATTCTCCACATCGCTCGAACAGGCCATCCACGGCGCGCTGGCGCTTGCCAACGCACGCCGTCACGAACTCGCAACGCTGGAGCATCTGCTGCTCTCGCTCATTGACGAACCCGAAGCGGCCCGCGTGATGAAGGCCTGCTCGGTCGACCTCGACGATCTGCGAAAGACGCTGGTGGATTTCATCGACGACGACCTCTCCACGCTTATCACGGATGTCGACGGGTCGGAGGCGGTGCCGACCGCCGCGTTCCAGCGCGTGATCCAGCGCGCGGCGATCCATGTGCAATCCTCGGGGCGGACGGAAGTGACGGGGGCCAACGTGCTCGTCGCGATCTTCGCCGAGCGGGAGAGCAATGCCGCCTTCTTCCTGCAGGAACAGGACATGACGCGCTATGATGCGGTGAACTATATCGCGCACGGCGTCGCCAAGGATCCCGCGTTCGGGGAGCCGCGTCCCGTCACCGGCGCCGATGAGGGCCATGAGACTCCCAAGGCTGAGGCCGGGGACGCAAAGGAATCCGCGCTGTCCAAATATTGCGTGGACCTGAACGTGAAGGCGCAGAAGGGCGACGTGGACCCGCTGATCGGTCGCGAGCCGGAAGTGGAGCGTTGCATTCAGGTGCTGTGCCGCAGGAGGAAGAACAACCCGCTGCTGGTGGGCGATCCAGGCGTTGGCAAGACCGCGATCGCCGAAGGTCTCGCGTGGAAGATCATCAAGGGCGAGACGCCGGAGATCCTTGCCGGGGCCACGATCTATTCGCTGGACATGGGCGCGCTGCTGGCCGGCACCCGCTACCGCGGCGATTTCGAGGAGCGGCTGAAGGCCGTTGTCAAGGAGATGGAGGATCATCCCGACGCGATCCTCTTCATCGACGAGATCCACACCGTGATTGGCGCGGGCGCCACCTCCGGCGGGGCGATGGATGCCTCTAACCTGCTCAAACCCGCGCTTCAGGGCGGCAAGCTGCGCACCATGGGCTCCACCACCTACAAGGAGTTCCGCCAGCATTTCGAGAAGGACCGCGCGCTCGCCCGCCGGTTCCAGAAAATCGACGTGAACGAGCCTTCGATCCCCGATACGATCAAGATCCTGATGGGTCTGAAGCCGCACTTCGAGGAGCATCACGACCTGCGCTACACCGCCGACGCGATCAAGGTCGCGGTCGAACTGGCGGCGCGCTATATCAACGACCGCAAGCTGCCCGACAGCGCCATCGACGTGATCGACGAGGCGGGGGCGGCCCAGCACCTGCTGACGGAAAGCAAGCGCCGCAAGACCATTGGCACCAAGGAGATCGAGGCCGTCGTGGCCAAGATCGCCCGCATTCCGGCCAAAAATGTCTCCAAGGACGATGCCGAAGTGCTGCGCGATCTGGAGAAGACCCTGAAGCGCGTCGTTTTCGGGCAGGACAAGGCAATCGTGGCGCTGTCGTCGGCGATCAAGCTGGCGCGGGCGGGCCTCAGGGAGCCGGAAAAGCCGATCGGGAACTACCTTTTTGCCGGGCCCACGGGCGTCGGCAAGACGGAAGTCGCCAAACAACTCGCGTCCTCGCTGGGGGTGGAGCTGATCCGCTTCGACATGTCGGAGTATATGGAGAAGCACGCGGTAAGCCGTCTGATCGGCGCACCTCCGGGTTATGTCGGCTTCGATCAGGGCGGCATGCTCACCGACGGAGTGGACCAGCATCCCCACTGCGTGCTGCTTCTGGACGAGATGGAGAAGGCGCACCCGGACGTCTACAACATCCTGTTGCAGGTGATGGACCACGGCAAGCTCACGGACCACAACGGCCGGTCCGTCGATTTCCGCAACGTCATCCTGATCATGACCTCGAACGCGGGGGCAACCGAGCAGGCGCGCTCCGCTATCGGCTTCGGGCGCGACCGGCGCACGGGCGAGGATACTGCCGCGATCGAGCGGACCTTCACGCCGGAGTTCCGCAACCGTCTCGACGCCGTCATCTCCTTCGCGCCCTTGGGCAAGGATGTCATTCTTCAGGTGGTGGAAAAGTTTGTCCTGCAGCTCGAGGCGCAGCTTCTGGATCGCAACGTCCATATCGAGCTGTCGCCGGAAGCGGCGGCTTGGCTCGGCGAGAAAGGCTATGACGACCGTATGGGTGCGCGGCCGCTGGGTCGCGTGATCCAGGAGAGCATCAAGAAGCCGCTGGCGGAGGAGTTGCTCTTCGGCAAGCTGACGAAGGGCGGCATTGTGAAGGTCGGGCTGAAGGACGATGTTATCACCTTCGACATCGAGGAACCGCAAAAGGCGCAATTGACCAAACAACGCCCGCCGCTGCTCACGGCCGAATAGGGCCACGTACTGGAATGAAACAACCGGCCCCCGCGATCATCGCGCGGGGCCGGTTCGATTTGGTGAACGCGAACTGCAGCCATGGCCGTGTGAGCCCCCGAAAGCCACTGGCGTTCACGCGTGAACGGCGTAGAATCCCCGGCATTGCACAGGAAAGGGCATGAACATGGCCAAGGGCAAGAATTCCCGCAAGGAAGAGAAGAAGCCGAAAAAGGAAGTTCCCAAGACCGTTGCGGCGGCAGCATCTACGAAAGGCTCGGTTACCCTTTCGTCGCAAAAGCCGAAGGAAAAGTGAGGCTGCGCTACTGAGGCCGACATCAGGCGTCAGCCAATAGAGATGCGGTAGCTCTCGATCACCGTGTTCGCGAGCAACCGCTCGCACATCGACCGCACGTCAGCCTCCGCCGACGCGCGGTCGGTGGCCTCCAGATCCAGCTCGATCACCTTGCCCTGCCGAACGCCCGTGACGCCGCCAAAGCCGAGTGCGCCGAGGGCATGGCGCACCGCCTCTCCCTGCGGATCGAGAACGCCGTCCTTAAGCATGATGTCGACACGCACTTTCACGGGATTATAGCCTTATTCGCGGAACGGGGCCGGTCAGTTGATCAAGGTCGGTTTCGTCGTGTGGGTCACGTTCGAGGGCAACACGCCCAGACGACGCGCGAGCTCGGAATAGACGTCTGCCAGCGGTCCGGGTTCGCGGCTGACGCCCTCGCGGTCCGTCGCCTCCAGCCCGCGCATGTCCCAGAGCCGGCAGGAATCGGGACTGATCTCGTCCGCCACGATCAGGCGCATGAAGTCGCCCTCCCAGATCCGCCCGACCTCGATACGGAAATCGGCGAGCCGGATCCCCACGCCCATCATCACGCCGGAGAGGAAGTCGTTGACCCTGAGCGCCAGCGCGATCATGTCGTCGAGATCCTGCTGGCCGGCCCAGTTGAAGGCCACAATATGCTCCTCGGACACCAGCGGATTGCCGAGCTTGTCGTCCTTGTAGTAATATTCGACCACCGGTCGCGGCAGCGCCGTTCCTTCGGCCAGGCCGAGCCGCGTGGAGATATCGCCCGCCGCATAGTTCCGCACCATGACCTGCAGGGGAATGATCTCCGCCATGCGCACCATCTGCTCACGCATGTTGATGCGGCGGATGAAATGCGTGGGCACCCCGATGGAGTTCAGGCCCGCCATGAAGAACTCAGACAGCCGGTTGTTCAGCACGCCCTTGCCGTCCACTGCGGCTTGCGGCGGGGTCGCCTCAGCCGCACCGTCGTCCTTGAAATACTGGATCAGGGTTCCCGGCTCCGGCCCTTCATAGAGGATCTTCGCCTTCCCCTCGTAGACCTTCTTGCGACGCGCCATGTATTCCCCGGTCATGCAGCACAGGCGGCAGGCCGGTCGGCGGCGCCACGCACTCATCCGGGCTATAGTCCAACGACGTCGCAACCGCAAGCCGCAGGCCTGCCCCTTGCGGCAGGGCGACCGGACGGGCATATGCTTGGATCAGGACCATGTCACGAAAGGCCCGCCCTATGACCACGTTCAACGACCGCGAACAGGCGTTCGAGAAGAAATTCTCCCACGATGCCGACATGCAGTTCCGTGCCGAGGCGCGGTGCAACAAGCTCGTCGGGCTCTGGGCTGCGGGGCTGATGGGACTGGATGGCGAAGCGGCCAATACCTATGCGCTGACCGTGGTATCCGCCGATTTCGAGGAGCCGGGCAACGAGGACGTGGTCCGCAAGGTCGCAGGCGATCTGGGCGACAAGGCCACCGCCGCGGAGATCCGGGCGAAGCTCGCGGAGACGCTTCCCCTCGCCAAGGCGCAGCTGATGGCGGAACTCTGACGGGTCCATCCCGTCACTCGATCGAGGATCGACATGTCCGATATTTTGACCCGCCTGCTTGCGTCGCGCGACTGGCTTCTGGCCGACGGGGCGACGGGGACCAACCTCTTTGCCATGGGGCTGGAGGCGGGTGAACCGCCGGAGATGTGGAACGTGGACCATCCCGACCGGATCCGCGCGCTCTACAAGGGTGCGGTGGATGCGGGGTCGGATCTTTTCCTCACCAACACATTTGGCGGCAATGCCAGCCGGCTGAAGCTGCATGCGGCTGACGGGCGGGTGCGGGAGCTGAACCGCATCGGCGCGGAGCTGGGGCGCGAGATCGCGGACAAGGCCGGCCGTCCGGTCGTCGTCGCGGGATCGGTCGGACCCACGGGTGAGATCTTCGAACCGATGGGCAGTCTTACCCACGCCCGCGCGGTGGCGACGTTCCATGAGCAGGCGGAGGGTCTGAAGGAGGGCGGCGCGGATGTGCTCTGGGCGGAGACTATCTCCGCCCCCGAGGAATACCGGGCCGCAGCAGAGGCGGCGCGTCTGGTGGGCATGCCCTGGTGCGGCACGATGAGCTTCGACACCGCCGGGCGCACGATGATGGGCACCACCTCCGCCGCGATGGTGGAAATGGTGGAAGGGCTGGACAATCCGCCGCTCGCCTTCGGGGCCAATTGCGGGGTCGGGGCTGCGGACCTGCTGCGCACGGTGCTCGGCTTTGCCGCGCAGGGGTCGGAGCGTCCGATCATTGCCAAGGGCAACGCGGGGATCCCCAAATACCAGAACGGCCACATCCATTATGACGGCACGCCGGAGCTGATGGCCGAGTATGCCGTGCTCGCCCGCGATGCGGGGGTGCGGATCATTGGCGGGTGCTGCGGCACGATGCCGGAGCATCTGGCGCGGATGAGGGAGGCGCTGGAAAGCCGCCCCAAGGGCCCCCGCCCCACGCTCGAGGGGATCGCGGAGGTGCTCGGCGGTTTTTCCTCCGCCTCCGACGGGACCGGAGAGAACGCGACACCCCCGCGCCGCGAACGCCGCCGGGGGCGCTGAACGCGTCGTCAGAAGAGCGACAGTTGATCGCCCGTGCGCGGCGGCGGCGCAAACAGATCGCAGCGCAGTGGTGGTTGCTGGAGATGCAATCCCAGCCGGGCGCGGGCCAGATCGAAGCGCCGCGCCAGAAGGTCCGCCCAGATCCCCTGCCCCCGCATCCGGTCGCCGAAGGCCGGATCATAGACCCGGCCGCCGTGCATCTCCGCCAGCCGCGCCATGACCTTCGCCGCCCGCCCCGGCGCGTGGGCATCGAGCCAGTCGCGAAACAGCGCCTCCACCTCGCCCGGCAGACGCAAAAGGATCCAGCTTGCCGCCACCGCCCCCGCGTCCCTCGCGGCCTTCAGGATCGGCTCCAGTTCGTGATCGGTAAGGCCGGGGATCACTGGGGCCACCATCACGCGGACCGGGCAGCCCGCGTCGGCCAAGTGCCGGATCATGGCGAACCTGCGGGTCGGTGTGGGGGCGCGCGGCTCCAACGCCCGGCTGAGGCCCGCATCGAGCGTCGTTACCGAGATCCCGACCCTCGCCAGCCCCGCCTGCCCCATCGGGCCGAGGATATCCGCGTCACGCTCCACCAGCGTGCCTTTCGTGGTCACGGCAACGGGGTGGCGAAAGCGCGCCAGCACTTCCAGCAGGTCGCGCATCACCCGGTGGGTTGCCTCGACGGGCTGGTAGGGATCGGTGTTGGTGCCGATGGCGATCACCTCCGGCCGGTAGCCCTTGGCGCGCATCTCGCCTTCCAGCACTGCGCCGAGACCGGGCCGCGCGATCAGCTTCGTCTCGAAATCGAGCCCCGGCGAGAGGTTCAGGAATGCGTGCGAGGGCCGCGCGAAGCAATAGGCGCAACCATGCTCGCAACCGCGATAAGGGTTGATCGAGCGGGTGAACGGCAGATCAGGGGACCGGTTGGTCGTGATCGCGGACCGCGCCCGCTCCAGCCGCACTTCGGTCCGCAGCACGCGCGCCTCCTCCGCGCTGTCCCACCCATCGGGCTCGACGCGGCGCGTGGCGCCTTCGAACCGGCCGGCCGCGTTCGAGGCGGTTCCGCGCGCACGCAGGCGGAGGTCGGGCTGGACGCTGGAAACCATACCCAACGCTAGAACGAAAGTAGAACTAATACCAGGATATTCGATGCTGAACGGGGTCCTGTCGGCTTTCCTCCCGGCCATGTCGCAATCGGGATTGTCCGGCTCCGCCATTGCGCGCATTGACCGGTGAGCAGTGGCAGGAGTTCCCTCATGGCCGACGACGACATCGTCCTTTCCGAGCTTTCCGACGACGAGCTGGTCCTGCAGATGCATGACGACCTCTACGACGGCCTGAAAGAGGAGATCGAGGAGGGTGTCAACCTCCTGATCGGGCGCGGCTGGACACCCTACGACACGCTCACCAAGGCGCTCGTTGCGGGCATGACCATCGTCGGCGCCGACTTCCGCGACGGGATCCTCTTCGTGCCGGAGGTGCTGCTCGCGGCCAACGCGATGAAGGGCGGCATGGCGATCCTGAAGCCGCTCCTGATCGCGACCGGCGCGCCGCGTATGGGCAAGATGGTGATCGGAACCGTCAAGGGCGACATCCACGACATCGGCAAGAACCTTGTCGCGATGATGATGGAAGGCGCGGGCTTCGAGGTGCGCGATCTCGGCATCAACAATTCGGTCGACAAGTATCTGGCGGCGCTGGAGGAAGAGCAGCCCGACATCCTCGGCATGTCGGCGCTGTTGACCACGACGATGCCCTACATGAAGGTCGTGATCGACACGATGAAGGAAAAGGGCCTGCGCGACGACTACATCATCTTGGTCGGCGGCGCGCCTTTGAACGAAGAGTTTTCGCGCGCCATCGGGGCCGACGCCTATTGCCGCGACGCGGCCGTGGCGGTGGAGACGGCCAAACAGTTCATTGCGCGCAAGCATAACCAGGCCACCGCCCACTGACAAAGGGGCGCTGCGTCGAACGGAGGCTGCCATGCCCGCCCGCGCCGTCGTTTCGCTGATCCTCATCGTGATTCTCGCCGGGGGGATGACGATCCTTCTGGCCGACCGGATCGGGCTGCCGTTTGCGGCCTTGGGCCTCGTCGCCGTGGCCGCGGCGCTGGTCCTTCGGCTCTGGATGGGCCGGAGATGACGCTATTGCCGGACGACCGCGTGCTGACCGAAGACGGGCTCCCCCCGGAGGGACAGGGCCGCGTTCTGCTGATTGCCTGCGGGGCACTGGCGCGGGAGATATTGGCGCTGAAGCGCGCCAACAGGTGGGACCATATGGACCTGCAATGCCTGCCCGCGAACCTGCATCTGCGGCCGGAGAAGATCGGCCCCGCGGTGGAGGAGGCCGTGACCCGGCACCGCGCGGACTATACGCGGATCTTCGTCGTCTATGCCGATTGCGGCACCGGCGGGCAACTGGCAGAACTCTGTCGGACGCTCGGCGTTGAGATGGTCGAGGGACCACATTGCTATTCGTTCTACGAGGGCAATGAGCGGTTCGCGGAGATCGCGGACGATGAGTTCACCGCTTTCTACCTCACCGATTTCCTCGTCCGTCAGTTCGATGCCTTCGTCTGGCGCCCCATGGGGCTCGACCGCTATCCTCAGTTGCGCGATATGTATTTCGGTAACTATACCAAGCTCGTCTATCAGGCGCAGACCAATGATGCCGCGCTCGACGCGAAGGCGCAGGACTGCGCGCAACGATTGGGCCTCGCGTATGAGCGGCGCTTCACGGGATACGGCGATCTGGTGCCGGCGCTGACACGGGCGGCGCGCTGAGGCTTTCGCCCGGGCGCGCACCGCGCTAAGCCTCGCGCGAAGAAGGAAACCGTCATGTCCGCGCTGCCCGCCACCCTCGCTCTTCCCGCCACGGTGGAGGCGTTCCCGCGCAGCTTCGCGGCCCTCTGGAGCAAGCGCGATGCCGAGGGCCTCGCCGGGTTGCTGGCGGAGGACGGGACTGCGCTGACCCTCACCGGGGGCTGGGGCGAAGGAAGGCGTGCCACGGCCATGCTGTTCGAGGCGGAGCTGTCGGGCAGTTTCGCGCGCTCCCGTCTGGTCACGGGCAAGGTCGCGTTCCGCGCGCTGGGGTCGGAGATGTCGGTGCTGCACCAGCGGTTCGTGCTTTCGGGGCTGGTGGATGCGGACGGCGCCGACATCGGGCGGATCGGCGCAATGCTGACGGCCGTTCTGGTCGCCCGCACCGGCGGCTGGCAGGCCGTGGCGATGCAGTTCACTGCCCTCAGCGTCTGACGCGCCTCACGCCCCCAGAAGCGAGCGCGCCGCCTCCCGCGCCGCGTCGGTCACGCTGTCGCCGGCGAGCATGCGGGCGATCTCCTCCACCCGTGCGGGCGGGTCGAGAGGCGTCACGCGCGACGTTGTCATGCCGTCCGCCACCCGCTTTTCGACCCGCCAGTGATGTGCGCCCAACGCCGCGACTTGGGGCGAGTGCGTCACCACCAGAACCTGCGTGCCCTGCGAAAGAGCCGCGAGCCTGCGCCCGACCGCATCGGCAGTGGCCCCCCCCACGCCGCGGTCGATCTCATCGAAGATCATCGTCAGACCGGAGCTTTCGCCGGTGAGGCAGACCTTCAGCGCCAGAAGGAACCGCGACATCTCCCCCCCCGAGGCGATGCGGTTGAGCGGGCCAGCCGGCGCGCCGGGGTTGGTGGCGACCGTGAAGGACACGGCATCGGCGCCTTCGGGGCCGGGCTCGCCGGCTTCCACACGCGTGGTAAAGACCGCACGCTCCATCCGCAGGGGTGCCAGCTCGGCGGCCATTGCGCCGTCCAGCCGGACCGCCGCCCCCTGCCTCGTCGCGGTGACGGCTGCGGCGGCATCGCTATAGGCCGCCTCCGCCCCGGCGCGCGCTGCCTCCAGCGCCGCCAGACCGCGGGCGGAATTGTCGAGCCTGTCCAGCCGCGCGCGCAGGTCGTCGGCAAACACCGCGAGATCATCCGCCAGAACGTCATGCTTGCGAGCCAGCGCACGGATCGCGAACAGACGCTCCTCCAGCGCCTCCAGTTCGGACGGATTGAAATCCAGCGCGTCGAGGCACGCTTCCACCCCCGCCTGCGCGTCCGAAAGTTCCGCCATCGCGCGTGCCAGAGCGGCAAGAGCCTCGTCGAGCCGACCCTCCGCCCGGTCCGCAGCCCCTTCGAGCCAGCGTTGAGCGTCGCCCATCTGCGCCTCGGCCCCGTCGCTCAGGGCGGTATGGGCGCGCGCGATATCGGACCGGATGCGAGCCGCCGCCTGCATCGTGCGGCGCCGGGTGTCGAGCGTCGCCTCCTCCCCCGGCTGGGGGTCGAGCTTGTCAAGCTCCGCCACGGCGAAGCGCAGGAAATCCTCCTCCGCCCGGACCTTGTTCAGCGCCGCCTCGGCCTCTGCCAGCGTCCGGCGTGCGCGGCCTTGCGCGGTCCAGGCAGCACGCACCGGACCCAGGTCGATGCGCCCGAAGGCGTCGAGCATCTGACGGTGGCCGCGCGGATTAAGAAGGCCCCGGTCGTCCTGCTGACCATGCAGTTCCACCAGCGTATCAGACAGCGCGCGCAGCACGTCGCCGGAGGCGCGGCGGTCGTTGATCCACGCGGTCTTGCGCCCGTCGGCGGTGTTGATGCGGCGCAGGATGACCTCACCCTCCGCGGCGAATCCCGCCCCTTCCAGCACCGCCTCCGCCGGATGGCCCGGCGGAAGGTCGAACACCGCCGTCACCTCGCCCTGATCGGCCCCGGCGCGCACCAGTTCAGCCCGCCCGCGCCAGCCCAGAACGAACCCCAGCGCGTCGAGCAAGATCGACTTGCCCGCCCCCGTCTCCCCCGTCAGGACGTTGAGTCCCGCATGGAACGTCAGGTCCAGCCGGTCGATAAGCAGCAGGTCGCGGATCTCAAGCGCGCGGAGCATGGCGCGTCCCTGCCCGGCAGGTCAGAGAAACTTGCCCGCGAGCGTCTGGCGATACACGCCGCTGAGCCAGCTGCCGCCTCTCGCCTCCAGCGACAGGCCGCGCCCGGTCAACTGGCGGTAGGCGTCGTCGTAGAATGGGCTGGACTTGTAGTTGTAGCCGAGGATCGCCCCCGCCGTCTGCGCCTCGTCGGTGAGACCGAGGGCGAGGTAGCACTCCACCAGCCGGCTCAATGCCTCGGCGGTGTGGGTCGTGGTCTGGTAATCCTGAACCACGGTGCGAAAGCGGTTGATCGCGGCGGCATATTCGCGGCGCTTGAGGTAGTAACGCCCGATCTCCATCTCCTTGCCCGCGAGATGGTCGAAGGCAAGGTCGAACTTCAGCACGGCGGAGGAGGCATATTCGCTGTCGGGATATTTCTCGATCACCTCACGCATGGACTGCAGCGCCTGGAAGGTGAGGCCCTGGTCGCGGCCGACCTCCTCGATCTGGTCGTAATAGCTCAGCGCCATCAGATATTGCGCGTAGGCCGCATCCTCGTCGGCGGGATAGAGGTCGAGATAGCGTTGCGCCGTGCCGCGAGCTTCCTCGTATTTCTTGCCGCGATGCTCGGCGAAAGCCTCCATGATCAGCGCGCGCTTGGCCCATTCGGAGTAGGGATAGATCCGCTCCACCTCGGAAAAGAGCTTGATCGCCTCGTCCGGCTTCTTCTGCTTGGCCAGCGCCACCTCGCCGCGCTTGTAGATATCCTCGGCTGTCAGGGTGTCGAGCGGGACCTCCTTTGCGCCGAATCGTCCGCACGCCGAAAGGCTGGCCACGATCAGCACTGCCCCGACGATCCGCGCGCATGCCTGAACGCCTGCCATCTTCCGCCTACCCCATGATCCCAGCGATTGCGCGGCGAAGAGGTCCGCCTGCGCGTTCGGTTGGCCCGTCTTATCATAGAAAAATGCGGTGCGCAAAATGCCTTTACGCCCATCCGGGTACGTCAGTGATGCACCGGAATATCCGCCCGAACGACGCCCACGCCGGGCAGCTTGCACCCGGTGGGAAGCCCGCAGGTCACGATTTCCCACGACCCGTGCCGCTGGAACAGCGTGCGAAGCAGCCGGTTCGTCATCGCATGGCCCGCGCGGCGCCCGGTGTAGCGCCCAAGGATCGGCCCGCCCGCAAGCGAAAGGTCGCCCAGGGCGTCGAGCATCTTGTGGCGCACCGGCTCGTCCTTGTGGCGCAGACCGCCGGGCGACAAGACCTCCGCGCCCTCGAACACGACCGCGTTGCCCAGGTTGCCGCCAAGCGCCAGACCATTCGCGCGCATCGCATCGACATCGGCCTGAAAGCAGAAGGTGCGGCTGTCGCACAGCTCGCGCACGAAGGCGCCGTTCGACATGTTGAGCACCTTTTCCTGACGCCCGATGGCGGCCTCCGGGAACTCGATGCGGAAGTCGATTTCCAGCATGTCACAGGGCTCGAGCCGCACCAGCGCGTCGCCGTCCCGGATCTCCACCGGCGTCAAGATGCGGATGGCGCGCACCGGGGCCGCCTGCTCACGCAGGCCCCGGGCGATGAAGCCCGCAACGAACGGCTTTGCGGACCCGTCGAGGATCGGAACCTCTGGGCCGTCGATTTCCACCAGTGCGTTGTGGATGCCGCAACCGGCCAGCGCCGCCATCAGATGCTCGATGGTGGAGACGGAGTTGCCCGACGCGTTGGCAATCACGGTGCAGAGCCGCGAAGGCACGACCGAATTCCAGATTGCCGGGACCATCGCATCGCCGCCCAGAATGTCGGTGCGCCGGAACCAGATGCCGTAGTCGGCAGAGGCCGGTCGCACCACCATCCGCACCATCTGGCCGGAATGGAGGCCGAAGCCGGAAAATACGACGTCTGATTTGAGGGTCATCTGCACGCGTGTCACCGTCCGTCTGTTACTGCTGCTCGTCGCGCGAACTTGAGAGTTGCGCGCCGGGCTGTATTCCCAGCTCCGGTAACGACTAGTTAGGACCGTGGTGCCGGATCAACAATTCACTCTTTGTGACCGTGTGTAACAGCGACCATGTGACATGAGGTTTGGTCTACAACATTATAAAATTGCACATGAAAAAGGGCCCGACGATGCGGGCCCTCGTTAGCGTTTGTGTAAGCCCGTGTCAGGCGGTCAGTTGGCCTGACGACGCAGGAACGCCGGAATCTCGATGCGGTCCTGCTCGGGCGCGTCCTCCTGCTCGTCGTCGTAGGTCGTGACGGGGGGCTGGTGGCGGGTCGGCGCGGCGGCGGTGCGGTCCGCATGGTCGGGATGTCCAGACATGCGGTTGATGAGCGAGCCGATCCCGAAGCGGGGCTTTGCCGGTTCCGCCGCGCGCGGGGCCGCGGGTTGCGGCACCGTCTGCGGGACAGCACGCGCGCCGTTCGACTTGTTGACCACGGCCTGAAGCCGCGCCATCGCTTCCGGCGAGGGGCTGCCGGCCTGACGCGGACGGGGGGCCACGAAGGCCGCGGCGTCGCTGTTGACCGGGCCGGTCGCACGCGGCTGGAATGCCGGTTGCGGGCGGTAGGCGGGCGGCGGCACGGCGTCGGAGGCGTCCTCGATCAGATCCTCGTCGGCGGCGAAGGCGGCGGGGGTCGGACGCTCGCCGCGATCAAAGAGCCCCGGCGCATGCTGGGCCGCGACCGGCGCAGGCCGGGACGCTGCGACCGGCGTGCGGGCGGCCTGCTCGGGCACCGCGACGGGCGTCGGCAGCGGGGCCGCCATGGAGCGGCGCGCCACCGGCGCTTCGGCACGCGCAGCGACATTGGCGTCGATCCCGGTGGCCACGACGGACACCCGCAGCGCGCCCTCCATCGACGTGTCGAGCGTGGAGCCGACGATGATGTTGGCGTCCGGGTCCACCTTCTCGCGGATCACGTTCGCGGCCTCGTCCAGCTCGAACAGCGTGAGGTCGTAGCCGCCCGTAATGTTAATGAGCACACCTTTCGCGCCCTGCAGGCTGATCTCGTCCAGCAGCGGATTCGCGATTGCCTTCTCGGCGGCCTGACGGGCGCGGTCCTCGCCCGTGGACTCCCCGGTGCCCATCATCGCCTTGCCCATCTCGTCCATCACCGCGCGCACGTCGGCGAAGTCGAGGTTGATGAGGCCCGGCCGCACCATGAGGTCGGTGACGCCCTTGACGCCCTGATAGAGCACGTCGTCGGCCATCGCGAAGGCTTCGGTGAAGGTGGTCTTTTCGTTCGCCAGCCGGAACAGGTTCTGGTTCGGAATGATGATAAGCGTATCGACGACCTTCTGGAGCGCCTCGATGCCCTCCTCGGCCTGACGCATCCGCTTGTTGCCCTCGAACTGGAAGGGCTTGGTCACGACGCCCACAGTCAGCACGCCCAGTTCGCGCGCGGCCTGCGCGATGATCGGGGCCGCCCCGGTGCCGGTGCCGCCGCCCATGCCTGCGGTGATGAAGCACATGTGCGCGCCGGCGAGGTGGTCCACGATCTCCTCGATCGTCTCCTCCGCCGCCGCGGCCCCCACGGTGGGACGTGCGCCAGCACCAAGCCCTTCGGTGACCTTCAGCCCCATCTGGATCGTGGAGGTGGCCCGGCTTTGCTGGAGCGCTTGCGCGTCGGTGTTGGCGACCACGAACTCGACCCCGTCGAGCGACTTGTCGATCATGTTGTTGACCGCGTTGCCGCCCGCGCCGCCGACGCCGAACACGGTGATCCGAGGCTTCAGTTCTTCGCGCTGCGAGGTCATCGTGAGGTTCAGTGTCATTGCCTGTCCGCCTGCCTTTTTATCCGCGCGCCCTTGGTGGACGCATCCTGTCCCGTGCAAATTCGGATTCTAACGAAATTCGCATCCCGCGTCACGAAGAAACCGGGCTTTCACCACAAAATATAGGCGAGTTTGCGCCATCGCCGCTTTCATCTTGGCCAGGTCACCGTATCTTGGGATCACCAGTTCTCCCGAAACCATTTTACCGCCCTTTTCAGCGAACGCGCCGGATAGCGTTCGGTCGGAATGTCGAAGTCCCACCATTCGTCCTGTGGATGGGCCGCAAACAGGCACAGCCCCACAGCGGAGGAGAAGGCAGGCCCCGTCGCCGCCTGCGGCAGTCCCTGCACCCGCAAAGGCCGCCCGAGCCGCACCCGCTGGCCCAGAATGCGCGCGGCCAGCCCGTCGAGGCCGGGGATCTGGCTCGCCCCGCCGGTCAGCACGATCTGCTGGGAGGGCAGATGTTCGAACCCCGCCGCGTCGAGACGGGCGCGGGCATCCTCGAGGATCTCCTCCACCCGGGGCCGGATGATGCCGATGAGCTCGGACCGGCTGACCTGCCGGCGGTCCTTTTCCCAGTCGCCGCTGTCGCCGCCGATCTCGATCATCTCGCGGTCGTCCATGCCGGTCGCGTGCACGCCGCCGAACTTGGTCTTGATCCGCTCGGCCGTCGCCAGTGGCACCTGCAGGCACTTCGAGATATCGATGGTGACGTGATCGCCGCCCATCCGCACCGAGTCCGCGAAGATCATGTGCCTTTTCATGAAGACCGAGATGCCGGTCGATCCCCCGCCCATGTCGACGCACGCGGCGCCCAGTTCCTGCTCGTCCTCGACGAGGCTGGAAATGCCGGAGACATAGGCCGAGGACGCAACCCCCGCGAGTTCGAGATCGCAGCGTTTGATGCAGTAGATCAGGTTCTGGATCACGTCCGCCTCGACCGACAGCAGATGCAGGTCGCAGGCCAGCCGGTGCCCGATCTGCCCCCTCGGATCGCCGAGGCCGGAACGGTGGTCGAGCGCGAAGTTCACGGGCTGCGCGTGCAGCACCTCACGCCCCTCGCCGATGTCTGGCACGTCGCAGGCGGCCAGCACGCGCGCGACGTCCTGATCGGTCACGGCGTCATCAGCCAGATCCCACTCCCCCGCCAGACCGTAGCTGCGCGGCTCCGCACCCGCAAAGCAGGCGATGACGTGATCGACTCGGACGCCGGCCATCTTCTGCGCGGACTGGACGGCGGTGCGGATCGCGCGCTCGGTCTCGTTCATCACCGCGATCTCGCCGAAGCGCACGCCGCGCGACCGGGTGGTGGCGGCCCCGATGACCCGGAAGGAAGATTGCCCCGCCATCGGCCCGACCCCGTCCTGCGCCAGCGTCCGCTCCTCGCCGTCGAAGCGCAGGATCAGGCAGGCGACCTTGGAGGAGCCGACGTCGAGGATCGCCACGACGCCACGTTGCATGGCCGCCCGGCGCATGTGCCGCATCGCGCGCTGGGTCTGGTAGAGGTCGGTCATGACTTGGTCTCCGGCAGGGGTTTGATGCCGCGCTGGCGGCGCAGATCGGCCAGCGCGTAGGGGGCGAGGCGCAGCGTCGGCCGATCCTTCAGCCGCAGATCCACCGCGACAATGTCGCGATTCATGAGATCCTGCGCCTGATCGAGGGCAATCAGCCGTTCCAGCGCGGGGATCGGACCCTCCACCGGCAGCAGGATCCGCTGGTTGCGGTCGAGCACGAGATCCCAGCGCCGCTCGCCCATCCGGACCAGCCCGCGCAGACGCGGCAGAAGCGGCCCCGCGGCGAGAAGGATCTGGCGCGCCTCGGGTGCGGCCCGGTCGGCGCCGTCGCCCGCGATCAGCGGCAGGTCGGCCCGGTCGGCGCGGTTGGCGATGTCGGCGACCCGGTGCCCGGTCGCGTCCAGCAGCGTGACGCGGTCCGTGTCGCGCCAGACGAGCGCCGGCTGACGCTCCGTCACGCTCACCTTCAGGACGCCGCCCGGCTCCACCCGCAATTGTACGTCCGACACCGCGTCGAGCATCGCCACACGCTCCCGCGCTGCCTCCAGATCGAGGTCGAAGGAGCTTTCCGGCAGCGGCAGCGCCATGACCGCACGCACCGCGTCGGCCAGATCGGGCGAAGCGCCGTCGACCGACATCAGCGTGACCATGAATTGCGGGCTTTCCTTCACCCGGTCGCGCAGATCCGTGACGAGCGTGCCGAGCGAGGCGCGTCGGTCGTGGTCCGACAGGTAGACGCCGATGGAAAAGGCGAGGATGAAGGCCGGAAGCCCCACCCTCAGCGCCACGCGGAAGAAGGGGGTGAGCCAGAGCCGCTGCATGCGGTAGGACATCCGGCTCGGCGCCGGATCGCGCCGGCTGTCGACGGCGGGCTGGCGGCTTATCGGTCGCATGACGCATCCTCCACCATCCACGCGCAGAAATCTTCAAACCCGATGCCTGCATGGTGCGCCTGCTCCGGTGACAGCGAGGTGGGCGTCATGCCGGGCTGGGTGTTGGTCTCCAGCAGGTAAAGGCCCGCGAGGCCGCGCGGTTCGTCCCAGCGGAAATCGCTGCGGCTGACGCCCCGGCAGCCGAGCACCCGGTGGGCCGCCAGCGCGTGGGCAAGGCAGGCGTCCCGCACCGCGTCGGGAAGGTCGGCGGGGCACACATGGCGCGACCCGCCGGGGGTGTATTTCGCGTCATAGTCATACCAGCCGTCGGACAGGATGTCGGTCACGCAGAGCGCGCGGTCGCCCATCACGGTGACGGTCAGCTCGCGGCCCGGAACGAACGCCTCCACCATCAGCATCTCCGGCATGTCGGCGGCGATCCGCGGCGGCGCGTTGGCGCCCTCGGGCACGATATAGACCCCGACGGAGGAGCCTTCGTTGTGCGGCTTCACGACATAGGGCGGGGCCATCGCATGCCGCGCCGCGATTTCGGCCTTGGGGAGGAGCAGGCTCTCCGCCACCGGCAGGTTCGCGGCCCGGAATGCGTCCTTGGCACGGATCTTGTCCATGGCGAGGGCGGAGGCCAGCACGCCGGAATGGGTGTAGGGAATGTGCAGCCATTCGAAAAGGCCCTGCACGCAACCGTCCTCGCCCCAACGGCCATGGAGCGCGTTGAAGATCACGTCGGGTCGGTCGGAGACCAGCCGCACGGCAAGGTCGGGCCCGGCATCCACCGTGACCACCCC
>JBBSVE010000040.1:0-24418 GCA_038233815.1 Rhodobacterales bacterium | reverse complement strand
TGGTCGTCGGCCTTCACCTCGGCCCACATGATCGTGGCAGAGGCGCCGCCGCTCCATGCGCTGGCGCTCCGCTTCCTGCTGGCGGGGGTGATCGGGGTCGGGATCGCGCGCGCGTTGGGCCAGTCGGCACGGCTGACCCGGGCGCAGTGGCGATCCACGCTGATCTTCGGGCTATGCCAGAACGCGCTTTATCTCGGGCTCAACTTCGTGGCGATGCAAACGGTGGATGCGGGGCTCGGCTCCATCGTCGCCTCCACGATGCCGCTGCTGGTGGCTCTGATCGGCTGGGCAGTGCTGGGGGAGCGGCTGACGCCCACCGGCTACGGCGGGCTGCTGGCGGGCATGGTGGGGGTCGCGATCATCATGGGGACGCGGATATCGCATGGGGTCGACTTGCGCGGTCTGGCGATGATGGGCGGCGGCGTTCTGGCGCTGTCGGTCGCCACACTTTCGGTGCGGTCGGCGTCAACGGGGGGCAACCTTCTGATGATCGTCGGCCTTCAGATGCTGGTGGGGGCGGTGGCGCTGGGGATCGCGGCGCTGAGCTTCGAGCCGTTGCACGTGCATTGGTCGATGCGGCTCGTCGTGGCCTTCGCCTATACCACGATCGTTCCGGGGCTGCTCGCGACGTGGATCTGGTTCCTGCTTGTCGCCCGCATCGGGGCGGTGCGGGCGGCAGCGTTCCATTTCCTTAACCCCTTCTTCGGGGTGGCCGTTGCCGCGTGGCTTCTGGGCGAAAGCCTGACCCTGTGGGACGTGATCGGCGTCGCGGTCATCGCCGCGGGAATCCTCGCCGTGCAGTTGAGCCGCGCCCGTCCCGCGATTATCGTTGCGGGCGAACCCCGGCCGGAATGACCCCCGGCGGGGCGAAAGAGCGCCGATCCCGCGCGCCGCAACCCCATATGCCAGTGGCCATCACGCCTGCCGCGCCCTAGATAGGATGCTGTCCTTCCGCCGACGCGGAAGCCTTGAGATCGTCACGATGCGACTGACCCTGTTCGACGGCATACGCGGGCATCTGTTGATCGGAATGCTCATAACGCACCTGAGCTTCAATCAGGGGCTCGAGTTCCTGCGATTCTTTCACCACAACATCCTGATCCAGCTCTACGATGCGGAGTTCTTCATCTTCATCGCGGGTCTGCTGGTGGGCTATCTCTGGGACCGGCGGCATACCAGCGGGCCGGCGCGTGTGCGCTTCACGCTGAACCGGCTGTCGGTGATCTACCGCTACTACGTCATCTCCGCGCTGCCGTTCCTCATCAACTACGTGGCGACCGGGAACGATGCGCTGGCGGGGACGCTCGGGGTGCTGACGATGCAGATGGGGGGATGGTATTCCGACATCCTGCCGATCTATTTCGTCTGCTTCCTCCTCCTGCTGCCCTTCGCGGTCTGGAGCGTGCTCTACCGTCCGCTGACGGTGCTGACGCTCTCCGGCGCGCTTTATGCCGGGTCGCAGATGACGAACCTGCTGGGCTTCTTCGGCTTCTCGGGTCGATTCGTGGCATTCGACATCGCGGCGTGGCAGTTCGTGTTCTTCGCGTCGATGATCATCGGGCGCAATGTAATGGCGTGGCGCGACGCGATCCGGGCGCTGCCGTCGCGCATCGTTCTGACCGCATTTCCGCTGCTCGTGATTCTGCTCGTGTGGTTCGGCCAGTTTCCGTGGTTTCCCGATCCGATGGCGCTGCGCAGTCAGGCGACGGACATCCTGCCGCGGATGGCGCTGCATCCGCTCTATGTCGTGCGGATTGCGGTGGCCATTGCGGCCTTCTCGCTGATCTTTTTGCGCACGGACGCCTTCCTCGCACCGCTGAACCGGGCCGTGCATTGGTATTTCTCGCTCGCCGTGCTGCGCAACGTGGGTCGCTACTCGATCCAGATGTTTGCGCTTCACGTCTATATCACAGGCATCTACTTCGCCCTGGTCGAGGGCCGGGACGAGGCGCACAAGGTGATATACGCGCTGGTGTCGATCGCGGTCTTCATCGCTGCGCCCAATATCGTGGTTGCGATGAAGGACCGGACACCCGTCGGTCTGCGCGCGCCTCGGTCGCCCTGAAGGTCAACCGATCTCGCCGATGGGGCCGCGGACGCCGCCGGTCTGGCCCCGGTCCAGCAGCAGATGGTCGAGGATCACGCAGGCCATCATCGCCTCCCCCACCGGCACCGCGCGGATGCCGACGCAAGGGTCGTGACGCCCCTTGGTCACGATCTCCGCCTCCTCCCCCGCCAGCGTCACCGTCCGCCGGGGTGCGAGGATCGACGACGTCGGCTTGACGGAGAACCGCACGACCACGTCCTGCCCGGTGGAGATGCCGCCCAGTATCCCGCCCGCGTGGTTCGAGAGGTAACGCGCGCCCCCGTTCCCCATCCGCATTTCGTCCGCATTGTCGGTGCCGGTCAGGGCCGCGGCGGCCATGCCCTCGCCGATTTCCACACCCTTCACGGCATTGATCGACATCATGGCCCCGGCGAGGTCCGCGTCGAGTTTCGCATAGACCGGGGCGCCCAGACCGGGGGGACGCCGCGCGCCAGGATCTCCACAACCGCGCCGACCGAGTTGCCGGATTTCCGCAGCGCGTCGAGATGCCCGGCCCACGCCTCCGCCGCCTGCGCATCGGGGACCCAGAAGGGATTGCGTGCGATCTCGGCCTCGTCGAAGCGGTCCCGGTCGATCCGGTGCGGCCCCATCTGCACCATGTAGCCAATGATCCCGAGGTCGGGGACCAGCGCGCCCAGTGCCGCCCGCGCGATGCCACCCGCAGCAACCCGCGCCGCCGTCTCGCGGGCGGAGGACCGGCCCCCGCCGCGCGGATCGCGCAGACCGTATTTCTGGTGGTAGGTGATGTCGGCATGGCCGGGCCGGAAGCTCTGCGCGATGTCGGAATAGTCCTTGGACCGCTGGTCCGTGTTTTCGATCATCAGCTGGATCGGCGTGCCGGTGGTGCGGCCCTCATAGGTGCCCGAAAGGATGCGCACGGCGTCCGCCTCCTGCCGTTGGGTGGTGAAGCGGTTCTGCCCCGGACGCCTGCGGTCAAGCCACGGCTGGATGTCGCCTTCGGTCAGGGCCACGCCGGGCGGGCAGCCGTCCACCGTCGCACCGAGCGCGGGTCCGTGGCTTTCGCCCCATGTCGTGACGCGAAAGAGGCGGCCGAATGTGTTGAAGCTCATGTCCGCGCGTCCCCCTAATGGCGATGCCTTCGCTGTAGGGGAAGTGCGTCGATCGTTCAACGGGCGGGCGTCAGCCGAGATAGTCCCGCAAGGCCGGCGGCGGATCGTCGAGCAGCATCCCCGTCGCCTCGGGCCGGGCCGCTGTGCCGTTCGCCACGAGCGACATCAGCGGGGTCAGAGCGCGGGCGTCATGGGGGTCGTGCGTGACCATCAGGAGGGTGGCCGACGTCTCCCGCGCGACTTCGGCGACGAGGGTCAGCATTTCGGCCTTGAGACCGGGGCCGAGTGCGGAGAAGGGCTCGTCCAGCATCAGGATCGGACGCGCGCGCAAAAGGGCGCGGGCCAGCGCCACGCGCCCCTGCTGTCCGCCGGAAAGGTCGGCGGGGCGCCGCTTGGCCAGACCGTCGAGGCCGGTGCGCGCCATCGACCGCTCCACCGCCGTCTGATCGCCAGCGCTCAGCCGCAGGTCGGGGGACAGGCCGAGGCCTATATTGTCCGCGACGCTCATGTGGGGAAAGAGGTTCTGGTCCTGGAACAGCATCGTCACCGGGCGCTTGCCGGGCGACAGGAGCGCCAGATCGTGCCCGTCCCAGAGCACGCGGCCCGTGGCGGCGGGAATATAGCCGCCGATCCCCTGCAACAGCGTGGACTTGCCCGCCCCGGACGGCCCGATCAGGGCCACCCGCGTGCCCCGCTCCAGCGTCCAGTCTGCGGTGAGGGTGAAGTCGCCCTGCCGGAACGTGGCTCCCTCAAGCGTCAGCATGGCGGCCCCATCGGTCGAACGCGACGAAGAGCGCGAAGCTCAACGTCACCAGCACCAGCGCCGCCCCCGCCGCCTGCTGGAGCCGGTAGGCGCCCATCAGTTGCTGCACCAGAAGCGGCAGCGTGGCCTGCTGGCGATCCGCGAACAGTGCGATCACGCCCAGATCCCCCATCGACAGGGCAGCCGCGAGGCCGGTGGCGAACCCCAGCGCCGGGCGCAGGCGGGGCAACAGGACGATCCGCAACCGCGCGCGCGCCGTCATGTCGAGCGAGGCCATCAGCCGCCCGTAATCCTGCCGGATGCGGACGGCCTCGGGCGCCAGAAGGCGGTAGGCGAAGGGGACGGTCAGAAGCGCGTTCACGATCATCGTGACCGGAAGGGCGAGGTCCGCCGGGCGCACGAAGGGCTGCACGATGAGAAAGAGCCCGGTCCCCAGCACCAGCGGCGACGCGGCGAGCGGCAGCGTCGCGGCGAGCCCCGGCCAGACCCGCGCGCGCGTGAGGGCCAGCATCAGCGCCGTCACCGTCGAGAGCGCCGCCGAGCCGAGCGCCACAGCGACCGACCGGCCAGCCGCACTCCAGACCGGGGCGGGAAGCTCCATCAGCCCCGGCGCGCCCCGGGCCACGACGGCGGCGATCGGCAACGCCAGAAACGCGCAGGCGGCGAGGATCAGCGCAGCGTCGGCGATACGACGCAAGCCGGGTGGACCCGGCGGGCCGCCGGTCCGGTCAAAGCCCGCGCCGAACCCCGCGGGCAGCGCAATCCGCGTGGCCAGCGCGAAGGCCGCCGCACAGAGCGCGAACTGGATCAGCGACAGGCGCGCGGCGGCGGGCAGATCGAACTCGAACCGCAGCGCCTGATAGATCGCAAGCTCCACCGTCGTCGCGCGCGGTCCTCCGCCCAAGGTCAGCGCCACCGCAAAGCTGCTGAGGCAGAGCGTGAAGATCACCAGCGCCGCACCGGGCAGCACCTCCCGGAGCATCGGCAGCTCGAGATGGCGGAAGATCGCGGCGGGCGGCAGGTCCAGCGACCGGGCGAGGCGGAACCGCTCCGCCGGGATGGCGGACCAGCCTTGCAGCAGCATCCGGGTGGCGAGCGGCAGGTTGAAGAACACATGCGCCAGCACGACGCCGTGGAGCCCGTAGATCGACACCGGCGGCACGCCCACGGCTCCCAGCGCACCGTTCAGCCAGCCCGCACGCCCGAACACCGCCAAAAGCCCGAGGATCGCAACGATCACTGGCAAGAGGAACGGCGCGCCGAGGGTGGAGATGACGAGGCCGCGTCCCGGAAAGCGCCGCCGCGCCAGCGCGCGCGCTACCGGGACGGCGAGGATCGCGGAAAGACCGGCGGAGATCGCCGCCTGCAGCAGTGTGAACCGCACCGTGGCAAGATCGCCTGCCGGAAGGTTCGGGTCGCGCAGCCGAAGACCAAGAGCCGCGAGCGGTGCCACCAGCATCAGGGCGATCAGCAGGGCGGTAAGAATGGCGCCCCACCCGGCCCCGCTGCGCTGCGCAGGGACAGCCTCAGCGGGACAGGGCGGCACGCCATTCCTCGATCGCCGGGCCGCGCAGAGCCTGTGCCTGATCGGCCGGAAGAAGCAGCGACGTCGCGGGCCGGATCATCTGGTCGAAGCCTTTCGGCAAACCGGCGGCGGGCATCGTCGCGGGATACATCCAGTTCGTCTCCGGTATGATCGAGGCGAAGGCGTCGCTGCCGAGGAAGCTCAGGAACCGATCCGCGAGGGCGGGTTGCGGGGCCGCCTTCAGCTTCGCCGCCACCTCGACCTGCATGTAATGGCCTTCGGTGAAGGGGGCAGCAGCCTTGGTATCGTCCTTCTCCGCAATCAGATGGTAGGCGGGGGAGGTGGTGTAGGACAGCACCATATCGGCCTCACCCGCTAGGAACAGGTTGTAGGCCTCGGTCCAGCCCGGCGTCACGGTCACGATGTTATCTGCGAGATCGGCCCAGATCTGCCCCGCCCTGTCGCCGTAGGCATCCTTCACCCAGAGGACCAGTCCCAGACCGGGGGTGGAGGAGCGTGGATCCTCGATCACCACCTTCAGATCGGACGTCGCGAGATCCTCGAAGCTTGTCGGCGGCGTCGCGATCTTCGTACGGTCGTAGACGAAGGCGAACCAGCCCCAGTCGTAGGGCACGAAGAGCGGATCGGCGTAAGGCACCGGCAGGTCTTTGGCAGCGATTGTCCCATGCGGGGCAAAGAGGCCGGTGGCCGCCGCCGCACCCGTCAGGCTGGTATCCAGACCCAGCACCACCGACGCTTCCGAACGCGCGCCTTCGAGCTGGATCCGCGCCAGCAGCGCCGCCCCGTCGCCCGCGCCGATGAAGCGCAGCGTGCAGCTGCAAAGCGGCTCGAACGCTTTCTTCACGGCGGGGCCGGGGCCGTAGTCCGACACGAAGCTGTCGTAGGTCAGCACGGTGAGCACGGGATTGTCGTCGGCGACCGCAGCATGTGCGGCAAACGACAGACCCAGCGCGAGGAGGAATGATCTCATGGCAGTCTCCATTGCGTCAGGGCGGAGACGGGATGGACCGAGCCATGCACCTTCCCTCCGCCGGTTCTAACCGGTTCAGGTTCGACGGGTTCGCAAAGTGCATCTCAGCCCTGTGACGGGCACCCCGAGGTGAGACAAAGGATAGTGGCAAGGCTGGTGGCTGCAAGCGCAAACGTCATCGGGCACGGGCGATGTGCGATGGCATGAAAAAAGCCCCGCCGGAGCGGGGCCTTCGCAGCGATACCGTCGGGTCAGGCGTGCTGCTTCGTTCCCTTGACCTTCGACCAGATGCGCTTGTTGGTCAGGAACAGCAGCACCGACAGGGCGGCGAGGAAGATCACCGCAGTGAGGCCGGCCGATTTCCGCGCCATCAGCTTCGGCTCCGCCGTCCACATCAGGAACGTGGCCGCATCCATCGCCATGCCGTGCACCGTGTCGTCGCTGCCGTCGGCAAAGACCACCTGACCGTCCGACAGCGGCGGAGGCATCGCGATCCAGCCAGTCGAGAAGGCCTTGTTCTGATAGTAGGTCGTGCCTGCCTCATCCTTCGTCTGGCCGGTATAGCCGGTCAGGACGCTGTAGATATGCTCCGGCCCGCCCATCCCGCTCACGAGCTGGTTAATTCCCAGACCGTAGGGCCCCTCGAACCCGGCGCGCGCCTTGGCCATCAGGCTGAGGTCGGGGGCGTTCGCGAGGCTGGAATGTGGAAAATGATCGACCGCCTTGCCGGGCCGGGTGTCGTCCAGTTCGGGATCGAAGACATCGAAGTTGGCCGCATAGGCGCGGACCTGATCCTCCGGCAGATGCGGCCCACCCTCGTCGCCGAGCGTGCGGAACGGCACGAACTTCAGGCCATGGCAGGCCGAACAGACCTCCGTATAGACCTGAAGACCGCGCTGGATCTGGTGTTCGTCGAACTTGCCGAACGGACCCTCGAAGGAGAAGGGAACGTCCTGGGTTTCAGGCTCGAACGTTTCGGCCGCCCAAGTAGCACCGGTCGCCATGACCGATGCCAGAAGGGAGATGATCGTCAGTCTGGAAAGCATCTCTGTCCGGTCCTTTTCACTCGCCCGGGGCGACGATGGTCGTGGTGCCGCCCACAATCGGGGCGTAATGCGCGGCAAAATCATCCTCGATCGTGGCGGGCTGCGGCAGCGGCTTCTCGATCACGCCCAGAAGCGGAAGGATGATCAGAAAATACGCGAACCAGTAGGCTGCCGCGATCAGGGAGATCCAGGAGTTGAGGTTGTTCGGCGCCCGCGCGCCGACCCACATCAGGACCACGAAGTCGATGACGAGGAGCGCGAACCACCATTTGAACATCGGCCGATAGCGGCCTGAACGCACCGACGACGTGTCAAGCCACGGCACAATCGCCATGACCGCGATAGCACCGAACATCGCGAGCACGCCGAAGAACTTCGCATCCACGATCCCGAAGGTGACGAAATGCGCGATCTGGACGACCCAGACATCGGCCGTGAAGGCGCGCAGGATCGCGTAGAACGGCAGGAAATACCATTCTGGAACGATATGCGCTGGCGTGGAGAGAGGGTTCGCCTCCACGTAGTTCACCGGATCGCCGAGGTAGTTCGGCATGAAGCCCACGACCGCGAAGTAGATCAGCAGGATGATACAGAGCGCGAACAGGTCCTTCAGCACGAAGTAGGGCCAGAACGGCACCGTGTCGCGGTCGGCTTCGGCCTTGGAGGTGCGGCGTACCTCCACCCCGGTCGGGTTGTTGTTGCCGGTCGTATGGAACGCCCAGATATGAACCGCCACCAGTGCCGAGATCACGAACGGCAGCAGATAGTGGAGCGAGAAGAACCGGTTGAGCGTCGCATTGTCGACAGCCGGTCCGCCCAACAACCAGGTCTGGATCGACGGTCCGATGCCGGGGATCGCGCCGAAGAGGCCGGTGATAACGGTGGCGCCCCAGAAGGACATCTGGCCCCATGGCAGCACGTAGCCCATGAAGGCGGTGCCCATCATGCAGAGGTAGATCAGGATGCCGATGATCCACGTCACCTCGCGTGGGGTCTTGTAGGAGCCGTAATAGAGGCCCCGGAAGATGTGCAGGTAGACCGCGACGAAGAACAGCGACGCGCCGTTGGAATGGAGATAGCGCAGCATGTAGCCGCCGTTCACGTCGCGCATGATGTGCTCCACCGAGGAGAATGCCATGTCGACCTGTGGGGTGTAGTGCATCGCAAGCACGATCCCGGTCCCGATCTGGAGAACGAGGCAGAAGGTGAGCACGATGCCCCAGATCCACATCCAGTTCAGGTTCTTGGGCGTCGGGAACATCAGCACGTCGTACATCAGGCCGACGACCGGCAGCCTGCGATCAAGCCAGCGTTCACCCCCGGTCTTGGGCTCGTAATGGTCGTGTGGAATGCCAGCCATCGATGGTCCCCCTCAGCCGAGCTTGATCGTTTGTTCATCCTGAAAGGCCGCGATCGGCACCGCCAGATTGCGCGGTGCGGGGCCCTTGCGGATGCGTCCCGCCGTATCGTAATGCGACCCGTGACAGGGGCAGAACCAGCCGTCGAAATCGCCGGAATTGTTGCCCAGCGGCACGCAGCCCAGATGGGTGCACACCCCCATCATCACGAGCCAGAGCCCCTCCTTGTCGAGGGTGCGGTTCTCATCGGTGGCCAGAGCATCGGCCTGCAGGTTCGCGTTCTCGGCATTGGTGTCGACGAGGTCTGCCATCTGGACGGCGCGACCCTCCTCGATTTCCTTGGCGGTGCGCTTGCGGATGAAAACGGGCTTGCCGCGCCACTTAACAGTAAGCTGAGAGCCGTCCTCCACCCCCCCGATCTCGACGAGAATCGAGGACAGGGCCTGCACGTCGGCCGAGGGGTTCATCTGGTTGACCAGAGGCCAGACCGCAGCACCCACCGCAACGGCACCCGCACCCGCGGTTGCGTAATAGAGGAAATCCCGGCGCGTGCCTTCTGGATTGTCGTCTGCATGGGACATTGGTCTTCTCCCTCGTCGTCGTGCCCGCGCGGGGCCTTCCCGGGTCCGTCGCCGCAGGAGGCGCGGCATCCTCGTCGCGTATTAGCCGCCCCGCGCGCGCCCGTCCAGAAGACAAAGGCGCGCAGGTCGGTGCAGGATCACAATATAACGCCACTGTTGCAGGGCGCTGTGGCGTCGGAGGCGCAACCGCCCTTCGGATGCGCGCGGATCGATTGCCAACGCCTCTGCCCTAATGCGGGAGGCTCGACACCATCGCGGGACGGGCGGCGAACGTCTGGGCCCATGCGGCAAGGCCGGGCCGTCCGTCCTGCCACGATCGTGGAGCGTGGCGGAAGTCGAGATAGCCCAGCGCACAGCCCAGTGCTATCTGCCCCATGTCGAGCGGGCCGGCGAGATGGCTCAGCCAGCGCGCCTCCACCGCGTCGAGGGTCCGTGCAATCCGCGTCCATTGGCCTTCGACCCACGGCGCGAATTGTTTGTCCTCGGGGCGGACGCGGGCCTCGTAGACCATCAGGATCCCCGCATCGAGAATGCCGTCGGCCGTCGCCTCCAGCACCAGCGTCTCCCACAGGCGCGGGGCCGGGGGGTAGAGGCCGGCACCGAAATGGTCGTCGAGATAGCGCGTGATGACCCGGCTGTCGTAGAGAGCCGTGCCATCCTCGCGGGTCAGGCACGGGATCTTGCCCAGCGGATTGTGGGCCAGTGGCAGGGTGCCCGGCTCCACCGTGGTTCCGGACGCCGGGATCAGGTCCAGCGCCCCCTCGTGCCCCGTCTCCGCCAGCAAGACCATGATCTTGCGCACAAAAGGCGACGCGGGGGAATGGAACAGTTTCATCGTTTCATGTCCTGGCTGGGTCTGTTTGCGTGCCATAGATCCGGTCGTGCTCCTGGCCCGGCGTCAGACGATCCCGTAGGTCTTGTGCGTGTTGCGGAACGACAGGAGCTTGCCCTGCGCCTCATCCCACAGATGCAGCCGCGCGCAGACGATGCTCTCGCGAATCGTCATGCGCTGGCTTTCCGCCAGCAGCGGATGGTCACGCAAAACCTCGGTAAGGCGGTAGAACGGGATCCGACTGTAGAGATGGTGCACATGATGGATGCCGATGTTCGCCGTGAGCCACCGGAGAGGCGCGGGCAGCACGTAGTGCGAACTCCCAGCGAGGGCGGCGTCGTGCAACTGCCAGTCCTCGCCCTTGCGCCAGTGCGTATCCTCGAACTGGTGCTGGACATAGAACAGCCACACGCCGACGGAGGCGCCGAGGATCCACGTCGGCAGCACCACCAGAAGGAAAGGCGCCCAGCCGCCCAGCCACACCAGAAGCGCCACGGCCGCGAACAGCACCGCATTCGTGCCCATCGCGGATATCCAGTAGGTCGAACCCGACCGCATCAGCCCGAACGGAACGCGATTCTGCACCAGAAAAATATAGAGCGGCCCGAGCCCGAACAGCACCAGCGGACTGCGATAAACGCGGTAGAGCCACTGTCCCGTGCGCCCGCGCGCACGATACTCGTCCACAGTCAGCGTCGTCACGTCGCCGATACCGCGCAGGTCGAGGTTGCCGGAGCCGGAGTGATGGATGGCATGCTGACGGCGCCAGACGTGGTAGGGCGTCAGCGTGAAGACCCCGATCACGCGTCCGACCCAGTCGCTGACCCGACGGCTGCGGAAGAACGAGGCGTGGCCGCAATCGTGCTGGATGCAGAACAACCGCACCAGAAGGAGGCCGTTGAAGAGCCCGAGCGCGAGAGAAACGGGCCACACGTAAGGCAGGATCGCGATCGCAAGCGCCCAGACCGCGATGAAGGGCAGCACGGTGGCCGCGATCTCGAACCACGACCGCGGGGTGACAGGATCGCGGTATTTTGCCAGCACCTGCACCCAGTCCCGGGAGGAGCGCACCGGCTCTGCCGTCAGCTCTGCCCGGAGGCTCATCATCGTCATTCGGATCGCTTCTCCACTGCTGGTCCCGGCACGGCCGTGACCCGCGCCTAGAAATTACCATACACAAATAAGGTAGAACGACCGACCGCGCAACCGCCACGGGGTCGCAGTCCACGCACGTCGGCGTCGCGTCAGATCCGAAGTGGCCCTCCGCCCGTAAGACAGCCGAATCGAATTCTTCGTTAACGATGCTGCGCCATGGTGCGCATCGGGAAACAATCCTGTCGGACACAGGCCGACCTGTTCTAGCCTGCGTGAAAACATCGTGATCGAATCAAAATCGAGACAATTTCGTTGTTAAAAGTGTCTTTTGCCTGTATCAGCAGTGTTGGGATGGGTGTTTGGACCTCGCGGTCCAGTGTGTGTGTGTCGGATTACTTGCGGCAGGTTTTTGCTGCAGGCGTGCGTTCCGGCAAAACTGGAGTATTTTGCGATGACTTTGCATTACGATCCGATTTTTTCGGCAGCGTCCGCTCGAAAAATAGAAATCCCGAATTACTCTGGCCGCGGTCCCTCTGCCGCGGCACCCAAGTCTGGTCCCTATCGCGCGGTTTTCAAGCGTGTTCTTGATATCGTTCTGATCCTGTTCGGCTTGCCGTTCGTGCTTCCGATCATGTTCCTGCTGGCGATTCTCGTCGCGGCGCAGGGCGGGCGGCCGTTCTACACCCAGCAGCGCGTCGGGCTGGGAGGGCGTCACTACCGGATCTGGAAGCTGCGCACCATGGTCCCGGACGCAGATGCCCGGCTGGCCGCGCATCTGGAGCGTGATGAGGCGGCACGGGCGGAATGGACCAGCACGCAGAAGCTTAAATCGGACCCGCGCATCACCCGATTCGGCGGAATCCTGCGCCGGACATCGCTCGACGAGCTTCCGCAGCTCTGGAACGTGCTGCGCGGCGACATGAGCCTCGTTGGTCCGCGCCCGATGATGCCGTGCCAGCAGTCGCTTTATGCTGGTCAGTCCTATTATCGTCTGCGTCCGGGGATCACCGGCGCGTGGCAGGTCTCGGAGCGTAACCGCACCACCTTCGCGGATCGTGCGAACTTCGATCAGGCCTATGAGGGTGCTCTGTCGCTGCGGACCGATGCCGCCATCCTGCTGGCTACGGTCGCGGTGGTGATGCGCGGCACGGGTTACTGAACCCCGCCGGGTTTGCCTCTGGCACGCAGCGTTCGACCAGTTTCACGATAAACAGCGGAGTGTCGCCACCGGGCCAAAACCCGATGGCGTTTTCGTCAGCCCTGACGGGCCTTGAAGCGGCGCTGGGTCTTGTTGATGACGTAGACCCGGCCCTTGCGGCGCACGACCTGACAGTCGCGGTGGCGCAACTTCAGCGAGCGGAGCGAATTCTTGACCTTCATCGGTCGTCTCCCTTTCTGGGCGCGCGTGCGCCGGTTGATATCCTTGCCCCGGACCCGGGGCGGTGCGTTCCTGCGACCTGAACTGGCGGCAGACTGGTGGGCGGTACTGGGATCGAACCAGTGGCCACTACGATGTCAACGTAGTGCTCTACCGCTGAGCTAACCGCCCACCTGGGGCCGCCCCGTTTCCGCCTGTCCCCGTGCGCCTGACGGGCGCACCAAAGAAAAGGACGCGGGCGGAACCGCGTCGGTGACCTGCGCTATAAAAGGATCGTCGCGGCGGATCAAGGGCTATTGGCACGTCCGAAATCGCTCTATCTTCGGGGGAGAGGAGTGTTCATGCCAAACCAGCCGTTTTTCCTGACCCGTCCCACGCGGCTGACGACACCGCTGGTCTTCTCTTCTCCGCATTCGGGGTCGGATTATCCCGTGTCGTTCCGAATGCGGACGCGGCTCGACGCGCTGACGCTGCGGTCGTCGGAGGATGCCTTTGTCGCGCGCCTGTTCTCCTCGGCACCGGAGGCGGGGGCACCGCTTCTGGCGGCAAGGATGCCGCGAGCGTGGCTCGACCTCAACCGTGCTGCGGATGAGCTGGACCCGGCGTTGGTCGAAGGCGCACCGCGCACGCCCCACAATCCCCGCATCAGTTCGGGGCTGGGCGTCATACCCCGCGTCGTGGCGGGCGGGCGGGCGATCTACGAAGGGCGGATCGGCCTTGCAGAGGCGGAGGCACGGATCGTGACCTGCTGGAATCCCTATCACGGCGCACTGAAAGGACTGATGGCGGAAGCGCATGCCCGCTTCGGTCAGGCGATCCTGATCGACTGCCACTCCATGCCCCACGAGGCGATCGAGGCCCACAGCCGCACCGAGGCCTCCCCGCCCGAGGTGGTTCTCGGCGATCGGTTCGGGGCCTCCGCCGACCGGGAGATCGTGGATCGGATCGAGGCCGACTTCCGCGCGGCGGGCCTCCGGGTCGCACGCAACGCCCCGTTCTCGGGCGCCTACATCACGCAGACTTACGGGCGCCCCTCGCGCCGCCACCATGTCGTGCAGGTGGAGATCGACCGCGCGCTCTACATGGATGAGGCGACGATTGAGCCACGCCCGGACTTTGAGGCGTTCCGGGCGATGATCGCGGGCATCGTGGCCCGGATCACCGACATCGGCCGCGACGCCGTGCCGCTCGCCGCCGAATAGGGGCGCGTCAGGGGGCGGGCCATTCGTCGATGGCGGCCACGGCCTCCTCCGCCGTTTCCACGAACCGGAACAGCGCCAGATCGTCGGCGGAGATCGTGCCCGCGTCGGCCAGCGCCTGCCAGTCGATGATCCGCTCCCAGAACGCCCGCCCGAAGAGCAGGAAGGGAACCGCCTTCATCCGGCCGGTCTGGATCAGCGTCAGGCTCTCGAACATTTCGTCCAGCGTGCCGAAGCCGCCCGGAAAGACGCAGACCGCCATCGCGCGCATCAGGAAATGCATCTTGCGGATGGCGAAATAATGGAAGTTGAAGCACAATTCCGGCGTCACATACTCGTTCGGCGCCTGTTCGTGGGGCAGCACGATGCCGAGCCCGATGCTGACCCCGCCCGCCTCCCGCGCGCCCCGGTTGCCCGCCTCCATCACGCCGGGACCGCCGCCGGTGACGATGACGCCCTCGTGCCCGCCGGAGGCCATCGACCGCTCGGTCATGATCCGCGCGAAACGGCGCGCCTCGTCATAATAGCGCGAAAGGTCCGCCAGCGCCGGCGTTCGCGCGGTTTCCCTCAGCGCCGGTTCGGGGATGCGGGCGCCGCCGAAGAGGACGATGGTCGAGGCGATGCCGCGTTCGTCCATCGCCATCTGCGGCTTCAGAAGCTCCAGTTGCAGCCGGACGGCGCGCAATTCCTCCCGCGTCATGAAGCCGTCGTCGGCAAAGGCCAGCCGGTAGGTTGGCGACCGGGTCTGCGCGGTGTCGGGGATCCGGTCCGCAGTTTCAAGATCCTGCTCGCTATCGCGGAACGGATGGGTGCGGGGATCGTCCGTCATGCGGGTCTCGTGTGATTGCGGGTGTCCATGCGTCCGTCTATAGGCGGGGGCCAGTCCTGACCACCTGAAAGGAGCCGCCCCGTGAGCCTCGATCCCACCACGCTTGAACCTGTCATCGATGCCGCTTGGGAGGCGCGCGACGGCGTGTCGCCCGACACAAAGGGCGAGGTGCGCGACGCCGTGGAGGCGACGCTGGACGCGCTGGACGCGGGCACGCTTCGGGTGGCGGAACGGCGCGGCGCGGACTGGCACGTGAACCAGTGGGCGAAGAAGGCGGTCCTCCTCGGCTTTCGGCTGCGCGACATGGAGGTGCAGGAGGGCGGACCGCAGAATGGCGGCTGGTGGGACAAGGTCGACAGCAAGTTCGCGGGCTGGGATGCGGGACAGTGGCGAACGGCGGGGTTCCGGGCGGTGCCGGGGGCCATCGTGCGGCGGTCCGCGTTCATCGCGCGCGGCGTCGTGCTGATGCCGTCCTTTGTCAACGTGGGTGCCCATGTGGGTGAGGGCACGATGGTCGACACATGGGCCACCGTCGGCTCCTGCGCGCAGATCGGGCGCCGCGTCCATCTGTCCGGCGGTGTCGGGATCGGCGGCGTGCTGGAGCCGATGCAGGCAGGCCCCACGATCATCGAGGACGACTGCTTCATCGGCGCACGTTCCGAGGTGGTGGAGGGCTGCATCGTGCGCGCGGGCTCGGTCCTCGGCATGGGCGTCTTCATCGGGCAATCGACCAGGATCGTGGACCGGGAGACGGGCTCCGTAACCTACGGCGAGGTGCCTGCGGGGTCGGTCGTGGTGGCGGGGTCGATGCCGTCGAAGGGCGGGGTAAACCTCTATTGCGCGGTGATCGTGAAGAAGGTGGACGCACGGACGCGGGCGAAGACCTCGATCAACGAGCTGTTGCGCGACTGACGCACCGGACCGCCGCTTGAAATTCCGCCCTGCGCGCCGACATGGTTCCGCAGGGGATCGCGGTTTGACCAAGGACAGGATGCACAGTGACCCGGCCCCGAGTGCCTTCCCACCACATCCGGGCCGCGTCGTGACCGACGCAGCCGTGGAGCGTCGGCTTGCAGCGATCATGGCGACCGACGTGGTGGGCTATTCCCGCCTGATGGGCGCGGACGAGGCGGGCACGTTGTCCACCCTCCGGCGCCGGCACCGCGCCATCGTCGTGCCAGTGGTGGAGGCTTTCCGTGGCCGCATCGTGAAGCTGATGGGCGACGGCCTGCTGGTGGAGTTCGCGAGCGCCGTGGATGCGGTGGAATGCGCCCTGTCGATGCAGCGCACCTTTGCCACCGCCAATACCGAGCAGACCGGCGCGGGGATGCGCCTGCGCATCGGCATCAATCTCGGCGACATCATCGTGGAGGGCTCGGACATCTTCGGCGAGGGTGTCAATGTCGCGGCCCGGCTGGAGACGGCCGCCCCGGAGGGTGGGATCCTGCTGTCGGACTCGATCCACGCGCAGGCCCGCGGCAAGGTGAGCGAGAGCTTCGAGGATGCGGGCGAGATGCGGTTGCGCAACATCGCCGATCCGGTGCGGACATGGCGCTGGGCCGGTGCCGGCGCCGCGTCCCCGATCGCGGACGTGGCGCCGGGCCATTCGATCGCGGTCCTGCCGTTCAGCAACATGTCCGACACGCCCGGACAGGACTATTTCTCCGACGGGATCAGCGAGGACATCATCACCGACCTCTCGAAGATCCCCGGCCTGATGGTCGTCGCGAGGAATTCGAGCTTTGCCTACAAAGGTCAGAGCCCCGACATCCGCACCGTGGGGCGGGAGCTTGGCGTGGCGGTCGTGCTCGAGGGATCGGTGCGCCGGTCCGGCACACGGGTCCGGGTCAATGCGCAGCTGATCGACGCGGCCACCGGCGGGCATCTCTGGGCGGAGCGTTACGACCGCGACCTGACCGACATCTTCGAGGTTCAGGACGAGGTGACGGCGCAGATCGTCTCCGTTCTCAAGGGCAAGTTGCTTTCGGGTGGCGCGGTCGCGAAGGGGCCGCAGAAGACGCAGAGCGTGGAGGCCTACGACCTGACGCTGCGCGGTCGCGCGATGCTCCTGACCCTGCCGCACGGGGCCGGCGACAAGACGGCGCTTCTGGCCGAGGGCATTGCGCTTCTGGAGCGGGCGGTCGCGCTCGATCCGTCCTATGCGCTGCCCCATGCGGTGCTGTCGATCCTGCACATGCTTGACTACCAGAATGCGTGGAGCAAAGGCGCGGATCCATTGGCCCGTGCTTTATCGGAGGCCGAGACCGCCGTGGCCATCGACCCGGGCGAGCCGTTCGGTCATTTCGCGAAATCGGTGGCCTGCACCTTCGTCAAGGATCTCGTCGCCGCCCGCGTGGCAGCCGAGGCGGCGCTGGCGCTGAACCCGAACTTCGCCGCCGCCTACGGCACGATGGGCAATATCGAGACCTATCGCGGCAATCCCGGCGGCGCGCTGCCCTATCTCGAGGTGGCGCTGCGCCTCGATCCCGGTTTCCGGTCACAAACGCTCCATTTCTTCGGGTTGGCGCGGCTCATGGCGGGCGATCTGGAGGGCGCGCAGGCCACCTTGCGCGAACGGCTGGCGCTGACGCCGGGGTCCGACATCAGCCGTGCCTATCTTGCGGTGACGCTGGGTCTGGCGGGGGCGGAAGAGGCAGCGCGTGCCGTCTGGGCCGAGCTGATGGCGATCAATCCGGATTACAGTTTCGACGCCCACATGCACCGTCTACCGTGGCAGAGACCCGACCAGATCGCCTATCTCCGGGGCGGTCTGGAGATGGCAGGAATCCGGCCCTGACACGCCGGTCGCGCGGAGGCCCTGCGCCCCATCCGATGGAACCCCTTGCCCGGCGCGGGGTTAGACCCTTATCATACGCATCCAAAGACATAGAATTGGGAGAACGGCATGCAGGGACTTGGCTGGTTTGCGGCTATCATTGTTGGCGCGCTGGCAGGATGGATCGCCGAGAAGGTGATGCATTCTGATATGGGCATCTTCATGAATATCATTCTGGGAATCGTCGGCGCGCTGGTGCTGAACTTCATTCTCGTGACCCTGATCGGCGCGACACTCGGCGGCTGGATCGGTCAACTCGTGATCGGCGTGATCGGTGCGTGTCTCCTGATCTGGATCACGCGGATGATCCGCGGTCGCCGTGCCTGACGACGACTGCCCAAGACCCATCGCCATGCCCGCCGCCGCGCCTGACAAGGACGGTAAGGCGGGTATTGGCGATCAGCGTCCCGGAAAAGTCTCGCGCCAGAAGGTCTACACCCTTACCGTGGAGGTCGGTCGCAAGTCTGGAGACGGATTGCCGGCCAGCGCCACTGGTGCAGCCCTGCTTTGCTACGCGAGCGGCGTCGACGAGGCGGAGGCTGTGCGCGAAACCGTCGCGATCCTGAAGCAGGCGGACATGGCACCGCTCGATGTGTCAGGCTATGGAACCCTCGATGATCGGCTCGGAGCCGGAGACGAGATCCCCGGTGACGAACGGGCGCTCATGGACCGTGCGCTGAGCGAAAACTCGGTCGTCGTGGCTCAGATGACGCCGTTCTACGACTGAACCCATTCCTGCCTCCCCCATCAGGACCCTGCCCATTGCAAACATCCGCTGTCGATCTTGCCGCCCGCCTTATCCGCTGTCCGTCGGTGACGCCCGAGGAGGGTGGCGCGCTCGTCCTGCTGGAGGAGATGTTGTCCGCGGCCGGATTCGACTGTAAGCGCGTGGACAGGAACGGGGTCGCGAACCTTTTTGCGCGCTGGGGTCGTGCCGGGGCAAACCGGAGTTTCGGGTTCAACGGCCATACCGACGTCGTGCCGGTCGGCGATGCCGATGCCTGGACCCACGACCCGTTCGGTGCCGAGATCGTGGACGGCTGGATGTATGGGCGCGGCGCCACCGACATGAAATCCGCCGTCGCGGCCTTCACGGTTGCCGCCATCGACTTCGTGCAGGACACGCCGCCGGACGGGGCCGTGATCCTCGCCATCACCGGGGACGAGGAAGGCGTGGGTCGGGACGGGACGCTGGCACTTCTCGACTGGATGGCAGCCAACGGCGAGGCGATGACCGATTGCCTCGTGGGGGAGCCGACCTGCCCCGACACGATGGGCGAAATGATGAAGGTCGGTCGTCGCGGCTCGATGACCGCCTACATCACCGCGAAGGGTGTCCAGGGCCATTCCGCCTATCCGCATCGCGCGAAGAACCCTCTGACGGCGCTGGTGCGCTTGCTCGACGGGCTCGCGACCCAAAGGCTCGACGATGGCACGGATCATTTCGACGCTTCGACGCTGGCCATCACCACGGTGGATACCGGCAATCCGGCCAACAACGTGATTCCGGCGCAGTCGCGCGCCACGGTCAACATCCGCTTCAACGACGCCCACTCCGGGGCGAGTTTGTCCGACTGGCTGAAGGGAGAAGCCGCCCGGGTAGAGGCGGAGACGGGCGTGGCGCTGAGCCTGAAGATCGAGATCTCGGGCGAGAGTTTCCTCACCCCTCCCGGCGCCTTTTCGGCGCTGATTGCGGCGGCGGTGGAGGCGGAGACGGGGATCGTGCCGGTTGCCAGCACCAGCGGCGGCACCTCGGACGCGCGGTTCGTCAAGAATCACTGCCCGGTGGTGGAATTCGGCCTCGTCGGGCGGACGATGCATCAGGTGGACGAACGCGTCGAGGTGGCGCAGATCGATGCGCTGAAGGCTATCTACGGTCGCATCCTCAAGGATTATTTCGCATGACGAACGCCCAGGCGCCACAGGGCGTGCGGATTGTGCGGACAGATGACGTCGCGACCTGTCTGGAATTGCGCCGCACTGTCTTCATCGAGGAACAGGGCGTCTCCGAGGCGGATGAACGCGACGACCTTGATGGGGAGGCGATCCACCTGCTGGCGACGGCGGAGGAGCGGCCTATCGGCTCCGCCCGCCTGCTGGTCCGGGGCGGGACGGGCAAGATCGGGCGCGTCTGCGTCCTGGAAACCGCGCGGGGCATGGGGCTTGGCGCGGCGCTGATCCGGGCGGCGGTGGCAGAGTTCCGGACGCTGGACGGGATCGCGCAGGTGACGCTTGGCGCGCAGACTCATGCGCTGGGGTTCTACGAACGGCTGGGCTTCACCGCCACCGGCCCGGTCTATGACGACGCAGGCATCGAACACCGCGACATGGTGCTGACGCTCTGACCCGCCCGGCCTTTGCGGATGACGCGCGCCGGGGGCCATGGTAAGGCGCGGACATGGATCAGCTTCCCTCGAAATCGCAGATCGTCCAGTGGCTCGCGGACAATCCCACGCAGACCTCCCGTCGCGAGATTGCGCGGGGGTTCGGGATCCGGGGCAGCGCGCTCCGCATCGAGCTCAAGCGAATGCTGAAAGAGCTGGAGGCCGACGGCACGCTGGAAAAGAAGCGCCGGACCTACCGTGAGCCCGAAAGCCTGCCGCCGGTCACGATCCTGCGGGTGGAGGCGCCCGATGCGAGCGGCGACCTCTTTGCCCGCGCGCTCGAATGGACCGGCGCGGGGACGGAGCCGCATCTGTTGATCGTGGCGCGTCCGGGCGATCCCGCGCTGGCGTCGGGCGACCGGATCCTCGCCCGCACCGTGGCGGTGGAGGCGGAGGACCATACCCACGAGGCGCGCCTGATCCGCAAGATCGGCTCCACCGCCGAGCGGGTTCTGGGCATCTTCCGGGCCGAAAGCGAAGGCGGCCGGATCGTCCCCATCGACAAGAAGGCAGACCGCGAATGGCGCGTCGGACGCGATGCCACGATGGAGGCGCGCGACGGCGAACTGGTGGAGGCAGAGCAGACCGGCCCGCGCCGCATGGGTCTGCCGCAGGCCCGTATCGTGGCGCGGATCGGCGATCCGTCCGGTCCGCGCGCGGTGTCGCTGATTGCGATCCATCAGCACGGCATCCCCGACCGTTTTCCCGATGCCGTGATCGCCGCCGCCGATGCCGCGCGTCCCGCTCCGATGGGCCAACGCGAGGATCTGCGCGATCTGGATGTCGTCACCATCGACCCCGAGGATGCCCGCGACCGCGACGATGCGGTGCTCGCCATGCCCGATCCCGACCCCGCGAACCCCGGCGGTCATGTCGTCTGGGTCGCCATTGCCGACGTGGCCTTCTACGTCCGCCCCGGTTCTGTTCTCGACCGCGAGGCGCGGGCGCGCGGCAATTCCACCTATTTCCCCGACCGCGTGGTGCCGATGCTGCCCGATGTGCTGTCGGGCGATCTCTGCTCTCTGCACGAAGGCGTGGACCGGGCCGCGATGGCGGTTCGGATGGTGCTCGATGCCCAAGGGCGCAAGCTCTCGCACAGGTTCGCGCGTGCGATGATCCGCTCGACGGCCTCGCTCACCTACGCACAGCTTCAGGATGCGTTCGACGGTGCCCCGGATGCGCAGACCGCGCCGTTGCTGGAGCCGGTGATCCGCCCGCTCTATGCAGCCTACGCGGCGCTGAAAGCCGCGCGGGAGGCGCGCCAGCCGCTGGAACTGGACCTGCCGGAGCGCCGGATCGTGCTGAGCGAGGCGGGCGAGGTCACGTCGGTCGATTTCTACCGCCGCTTCGATGCCAACAAGCTGATCGAGGAATTCATGGTGCTGGCCAACGTGGCCGCCGCCGAGGAGCTGGTCCGGCTGAAGCGCCCGTTGCTGTTCCGTGTGCATGAGGAGCCGTCGCCTGAAAAGCTCGAGTCGCTGCGCGAGGTGGCGGAGGCGTCGGGCTTCACGCTCGCCAAGGGGCAGGTGCTACGGCCTTCGCATCTCAACCGGCTTCTGGCACAGGCGCAGGGCACGGATTTCGCCGAACTGATGAACGTGACAACGCTTCGGTCGATGACGCAGGCCTATTACGCGCCCGACAACTTCGGCCATTTTGGGCTATCCTTACGGAACTACGCGCATTTCACCTCGCCGATCCGGCGCTATGCGGACCTGATCGTGCACCGCGCGCTGATCTCGGGCCATGGCTGGGGCGACGACGGATTGAGCCCGTTCGACGTGGAGACCATGGCCGAAACCGGCAAGCAGATCTCCGACACCGAGCGGCGGTCGATGGTGGCGGAGCGGGACACGACGGACCGCTATCTCGCCGCCTATCTGGCCGACCGTGTGGGCAGCAGTTTTGCAGGCCGCGTGTCGGGCGTGCAGCGCTTCGGGCTTTTCGTGCGGCTGGAGGACAGCGGCGCGGACGGTCTGGTTCCAATCCGGTCCGTGGGGCGCGAGTTCTTCCATTTCGATCCCGACAGCCAGACGCTGACGGGGTCCGATACCGGCCTCACCATCGGGATCGGGCAGCGCGTGACGGTTCGGCTGGCGGAGGCGGCACCCCTGACGGGCGGGCTGATCCTCGAATTGCTGGAGATCGAGGACCGGGCCTTGCCGAAAGGATCAGGGCCGGTGCGGCACCGCGCGCCGGGGCGCAAGGTCGGCAAACAGGCCGCGCGGGTGCGCAAGGCCAAGGTGGTGCGCAAACGCAGGTGAGGCTGCCCGTCATGGAGGCGGGCAGCCTTGGGGTCAGTGGACGACGGCCGCCTGCGGCACCTCGCGCCGTGAGGCGGAGATGCGGTCGCCGATCAGCAGACCGTCCGGACCGGCCGACACGCGCACCTCCGCCCCGTCTATCACGTCGCCGGCGAGGATCATCTCCGCCAGCGGGTCCTGCAACGCGCGCTGGATCACGCGCTTGAGCGGACGCGCGCCGAAGACCGGATCGTAGCCTTCCTCCGCCAGCCAGTCACGTGCCGCATCGTCGAGGTCCAGATGGATCTTGCGACTTGCGAGCCGCTGTTCCAGACGGCGCAGCTGGATCGCCACGATCGCGGCCATGTCGGTCCGCGCGAGGCGGTCGAAGATGATCGTCTCATCCAGCCGATTGAGGAACTCGGGCCGGAAATGGGCCCGCACCGCCTCCATCACCTGCGCGCGTGCCGGGGCCGGGTCCGCGCCGTCGGGCAACTGGCTCAGCGCCAGCGCGCCGAGGTTGGAGGTGAGCACGATCAGCGTCTGCTTGAAATCGACGCGGCGGCCCTGACCGTCGGTCAGGATACCGTCGTCCAGCACCTGCAACAGCACGTTGAAGACATCCGGATGCGCTTTTTCAACCTCGTCGAACAGGATCACCTGATAGGGTCTGCGACGCACGGATTCGGTCAGCACGCCGCCCTCATCATAGCCGACGTAGCCCGGAGGCGCGCCGATCAGCCGCGACACCGCGTGCTTTTCCATGAACTCCGACATGTCGATCCGGGTCATCGCCTGATCGTCGTCGAACAGATAGTTCGCGACAGCCTTCGTCAGCTCGGTTTTGCCCACGCCCGTCGGGCCGAGGAACAGGAACGATCCCAGCGGACGGTTCTCGTCATTCAGACCCGCACGCGCCCGGCGGACAGCGTTGGAGATGGCCTTCAGCGCGGCACCCTGACCGACAACCCGCTTGCCCAGCTCCTCCTCCATCTTCAGGAGCTTGTCGCGCTCGCCCTCCAGCATCTTCGTGGTGGGGATGCCGGTCCAGCGTTCCACCACCTCGGCGATCTGTTCGGGACGCACGGCCTCGGCCACCAGCGCCTCGGATTCGCGCGCCTCGGCGTCGGCAAGCTGCTTTTCCAGCCCCGGGATGATGCCGTAGGACAACTCGCCCGCACGGCCCAGGTTGCCCTCGCGCTTGGCATGGTCGAGGTCGGCGCGGGCGCGGTCGAGCTGTTCCTTCAGCCCGCGCGCAGCCTCGAGCTGGTCGCGTTCGGCCTGCCACTTGGCGGTCATCGCGTCGGACTGCTCCATCAGGTCCGACAGCTCCTTCTGGAGCCGCTCCAGACGGTCCTTGCTCGCCGCGTCATCTTCCTTCTTCAGCGCCTCCGCCTCGATCTGAAGCTGCAGGATCTGGCGGTCGAGCGCGTCCAGCTCCTCAGGCTTGCTGTCAACCTCCATGCGCAGGCGCGACGCCGCCTCGTCCATCAGGTCGATCGCCTTGTCGGGCAGGAAGCGGTCGGTGATGTAGCGGTGTGAAAGCGTCGCCGCCGCGACCAGCGCCGAGTCGCTGATCCGCACGCCGTGGTGCAGTTCATACTTCTCCTTGATGCCGCGCAGGATGGAGATGGTGTCCTCCACCGTCGGCTCGGTGACCATCACGGGCTGGAAGCGCCGGGCCAGAGCCGCGTCCTTCTCCACATATTTGCGATATTCGTCGAGCGTGGTGGCGCCGACGCAATGCAACTCCCCCCGCGCCAGTGCAGGCTTGATGAGGTTCGCCGCATCCATAGCGCCATCGGATTTGCCCGCGCCGACAAGCATGTGCATCTCGTCCACGAACAGGATCACCTCGCCCGCCGCCGCCTCGATCTCCTTCAGGATCGCCTTCAGACGCTCCTCGAACTCGCCGCGATATTTCGTGCCAGCGATCAGCGCGCCCATGTCGAGCGCCATCAGCCGCTTGTTGCGCAAGGATTCCGGCACGTCGCCGTCGATGATGCGCAGGGCCAAACCCTCGGCGATGGCGGTCTTGCCGACGCCAGGCTCACCGATCAGGACGGGGTTGTTCTTGGTGCGGCGCGAGAGCACCTGCATGGCGCGGCGAATTTCCTCGTCGCGGCCGATGATCGGGTCGATCTTGCCCTCGGCCGCCGCCTCGGTCAGGTCGCGGGCGTA
>JBBSVE010000039.1:0-25191 GCA_038233815.1 Rhodobacterales bacterium | reverse complement strand
TGGCGCGCGAACCCCGCCACCGTGTTCACCAGCCGGTCCGGTCCCACGATGGTGCCCTGATCGACGCGCGGCGCCACCGGCAGGCGGCAGTCCGGGCGCCCCACGACCATCGGACGACAATCATAGTAACGGTTGCAGAGCACCCGCAGGTTGAACACCACGCGCGGCACTGTGGAGGATACGATACAGTCCGTGATGTCCGCCGCGACGTGGTTGAGGTTGAGGAGCGTGGAGAGCCAGACAAAATATTCATCCGCTGTTCGGTTCGGGTCCGTGGCGATGCGCCAGGTCGCGATGAAGCGCCCGTCGTCCCGGATCGCGAAGATCGTGTTGGTGTTGCCGCAGTCGATGGCGAGGAGCATGTCCGCCTCTCAGAAGAAGATGTCGGCGGCGGGGATGCTCTCGCGCCCGTCGGGGGTCGTCAGGATCAGCGCGCCGGTGGCGTCCACCGTCTCGAATACGCCGGTCCGCACGGCGCGTCCGGTGCGGGCGGTGATGACCTCCCCCACGCGCGCCGCATGAGCGAACCACGCGTCGCGGACGGGGGCAAAGCCGTCCCGGTCCAGAACTTTATCCCACCGCGCGTAGATCGGAGCCAGCGTGTCCAGCAGCGCCTCGGGCGCGATCCGTTTGCCCGTCTCCGCCAGCACATCCACCGGAGAAACGGCGCCCGGTTCCACGTCGGCAGGCGACGGTGCCGCGATCAGGTTGACGCCGATCCCAACGCAAAGATGCGCCACGCCCGCGCCCTGCCCCGCGCTCTCCAGCAAGATCCCCGCGACCTTGCCACCGTTCAGCAGCACATCGTTCGGCCATTTCAGCGTGAAGACCTCAGGCATCCCGGTCAGGACGCTCAACGCCTCACGCAGGGCCAGCGATGCTACGAAGGAGCGGAGTGCCACCCGGTCCGCGGGGCCGCCCGGAAAGCAGAGCAGCGTCGCGTGAAAGTTGCCCCGCGGGCTTGCCCATGCGCGTCCCCGCCGCCCGCGACCCTCGGTCTGCTCCCCGCCGAGGATCCATGTCGTCCGGCGCAGCGGGGCGAGGCGTGCAGCCTCGGCGTTGGTGCTGTCGACGGATGCGAGGGTGCGGCGGTCGACCGCGTCGGGCCAGACCGCGTGCGCCCCGTCAGCGGACAAGCGTATCGGCCGCGACCATCGCCGCGCTTTCAACGCCAAAGAGGTTGATGACACCGAACACCATGATCGCGGCCGACCCGATCAGAGCGATCCACTGGACCGTGCCGATGCGCCCGTCGAGGCCTTCACCCTCGGTCCCGAAATACATGAAGTAGACGATGCGGATATAGTAGAACGCGGCGATCACCGACGCGATCACGCCCGCCACGGCGAGCCAGCCCATCTGGGCATCCACCGCCGCGCGCAAAACGTAGAACTTCCCGAAGAAGCCCACAAACGGCGGAACCCCCGCAAGCGAGAACAGCAGGACCAGCATCGCCAGCGCCTGCAACGGTCGGCGCTTGGACAGCATGTTGAGGCTGTCGATCTGCGTGACCGGGCGGCCATCCTTTTCCATCGACAGGATGAAGGCAAAGGTGCCGATGTTCATCGTGACGTAGATTGCCATGTAGATCAGCATTGACCGCACGCCGAGTGCTGTGCCCGCCGCAAGCCCGATCAGCGCGAACCCCATGTGGGTGATCGAGGAATAGGCCATCAGCCGCTTGATGTCCCGCTGCCCGATCGCGGCAATGGCGCCGACGAACATCGAGGCGACAGCGAGGGCGGCCAGAACCTGGCTCCACTCCCTCGGGATCGACCCGAAGGCATCCTGCACCAGACGCCCCAGCAGCACCATCGCGGCCACCTTGGGGGCGGTCGCGAAGAACATCGTGACCGGCGTGGGCGACCCCTCGTAGACGTCGGGCGTCCACATGTGGAACGGCGCTGCCGAAACCTTGAACGCGAGCCCTGCAATCAGGAACACCAGACCGAAGAGCAACCCCAGCGGAACCTCGCCCCGGACCACCGACAGAATGCCCGCAAATTGCGTTGTGCCTGCGAACCCGTAAGTCAGCGACGCGCCATAGAGCAGCAGGCCCGACGACAGCGCGCCCAGCACGAAATACTTCAGGCCTGCCTCGGTCGATTTCGCGGAATCCCGACGCAACGCCGCCACGACGTAAAGTGCCAGCGACTGCAGCTCCAACCCCATGTAAAGCAGCATCAGATCGCCCGCCGACACCATCATCATCATGCCAAGGACGGCGAGCGTCACAAGGATCGGGAACTCGAACCGCAAAAGCCCCCGCCGCTCCATGTAATCCTGACCGACGGCGAGCGTGGCCGCCGCCGAAAGCAGGATCATGACCTTGCCGAAGCGCGCAAAAGGGTCGTCGTTGAAGAGCCCGCCAAAGGCCATCCGCGTGCCTGACCCGCCGATCCCGATCCATGCCGCGATCAGGACCATCACCCCCGCCGTGATCCAGACGAGCGGGATCGCGAACCGGTCCTTGCCCGTATAGACCACGATCAGAAGCGACAGCATCGCGAACATCGCCAGCGCGAATTCCGGCAGCGCAGTCTGGAAATCTGCATTCGTCATGCCGTAACCCTCAATTCCTTGCCGTCTGCGTGTCGGTCGCGGGCGGGATCGCCGCTTGATAGTTGGAGACCAGAACCTTCACCGACGGCCCGATGATGTTGGTCACAAGGCTCGGATAGACCCCAAGCAGCAGCGTCATCACCACGAGCGGCGCAAAGATTGCCTTTTCCCGCCGGGTCATGTCGGTGATGCTCTTCAAACTCTCCTTCAAAAGCTCCCCGAAGACCACGCGGCGGTAGAGCCAGAGCCCGTAGGCCGCCGAGAAGATCACCCCCGACGTGGCCACCAGTGCGACCCATGTGTTGACCTGGAACACGGCCATCAGGGTGAGAAACTCACCGACGAACCCGCTCGTCCCCGGCAGTCCTATATTGGCCATCGTGAAGAACATGAAGACGAGCGCATAGGCCGGCATCCGGTTCACAAGGCCGCCGTAGGCCGCGATCTCCCGCGTGTGCATCCGGTCGTAGATCACGCCGACACAGAGGAACAGCGCGCCCGAGACGAAGCCGTGGCTGATCATCTGGAAGATCGCGCCGTCGACGCCCTGCTGGTTGGCCGAGAAGATGCCCATCGTGACATAGCCCATGTGGGCGACCGACGAATAGGCGATCAGCTTCTTCATGTCCGACTGCGCCAAGGCCACCAGCGACGTGTAGACGATGGCAATGGCGGACAGCCACAGGATCAGCGGTCCCACCACGTCCGAGCCGACCGGGAACATCGGCAGCGAGAAACGCAGGAACCCGTAGCCGCCCATCTTCAGCAGGATCGCGGCCAGCACGACGGAACCGGCCGTCGGCGCCTCCACATGCGCGTCGGGAAGCCACGTGTGCACCGGCCACATCGGCATCTTGACCGCGAAACTGGCGAAGAAGGCGAGAAACAGGAGCGTCTGAAGCCCGCCCACAACCTGGATCCCGCCGATGAACAGCGTCGTCGAGGCAAAGGTGTGCGTCATCAGCGTCGGAATGTCCGTCGTGCCCGAGCTCACATACATGGTGACGAGCGCCACCAGCATCAGGACCGATCCTAGGAACGTATAGAGGAAGAACTTGAACGCAGCGTAGATCCGCGCCTTGCCGCCCCAGATCCCGATAATGAGGAACATCGGGATCAGCCCTGCCTCGAAGAACAGGTAGAAGAGCACCAGATCGAGCGCGCAGAACACGCCGAGCATCAGCGTCTCCAGCATCAGGAACGCAATCATGTATTCCTTGACGCGGGTCTCCACCTGCCAGCACGACATGATGGTGATCGGCATGAGGAACGTGGTCAGCATGACGAACAGGACCGAGATCCCGTCGACGCCCATCTTGTAGTGCAGGCCGGCGATCCAGTCGTAACTCTCCACGAACTGAAAGCCCGTGTCGGAGGGATCGAACCCGGCCAGCAGGAAGATCGAGACGACGAAAGTGGTCGAGGTCGCGACCAGCGCCACCCATTTCGCATTGTTGCGTGCAGCCGGATCGTCGCCGCGCAGGAACAGTGCAAGGATCGCCGCCGCGACCGCCGGAATGAAGGTGATGATGGACAGAAGGTTCTCCATCACGGTGCCCCCCCGGCCAGCACCATCCAGGTGATGAGCGCGCCGATCCCGAGCACCATCGCGAACGCATAATGGAAGAGGTAGCCGGACTGCGCCCGCCCCGCCATCCGCGTCAGCATCGGCACGATGCCGAGCGCCACGCCGTTGATCGATCCGTCGATCACATCGCCATCCCCCCGCTTCCAGAGGAACTGCCCCAGCCAGCGGGTCGGACGCACGAAGATCAGGTCATAGATCTCGTCGAAATACCATTTGTTGAGGAGAAAGTGGTAGAGCGGCCTCTGCTGTGCGGCCAGTTGCCCCGGCATGTCCGGCGCGCGGATGTAGAACAGCCACGCGACCCCGAAGCCGAGCAGCATCGCGAGGAACGGCGACATCTTGACCAGCGCCGGCGCCTCGTGGGCGGTGTGGATCATCTCATTTTCCGGCCCCATGAAGATCGCACCCTTGGGGACAACGCCGCTCGCCGCCGCGCCGGCGCCGGCGACCACGATTGGAGCCTTGGTAGCGGGCGCCTCGGTAGCGGGCGCCTCGGTAGCGGGCGCCTCGGCCTGCGTCGTCTCGTGGGATACGGGCGTCATGGCGAACCAGTCGCGCATCTTCGCCTCGTCACCGAAGAAGCTACCATACCAGATCATGCCGGAGAACGCCGCACCCAGTGCCAGCACGCCGAGCGGGACCAGCATGGTGCGCGGACTTTCGTGCGCATGTTCATAGGCGTGACGGTCGCCGCGCGGGGTGCCGTAAAAGGTAAGGAACATCAGTCGCCAGGAATAGAAGCTGGTGAAGGCCGCCGCGATGACCAGCATCCAGAAGGCATAAGCATTGCCCGCCCATGCCACCTCGACGATCGCATCCTTGGACAGGAACCCGGCAAAGCCAATATGGGTCAGCGGAATCCCCACCCCGGTGATCGCCAGCGTCCCGATCATCATCGCCCAGAAGGTGAGCGGGATCTTCTTGCGCAATCCGCCGTAGTTCCGCATGTCCTGCTCATGATGCATCGAATGGATGACCGAGCCCGCGCCGAGGAACAGCATCGCCTTGAAGAAGGCGTGCGTCAGAAGGTGGAACATCGCCACCGAATAGACCCCGACGCCCGCCGCCACGAACATGTAGCCGAGCTGGCTGCAGGTCGAATAGGCGATGACGCGCTTGATGTCGGTCTGCACCAGCCCGACGGTCGCGGCGAAGAACGCGGTCGTGGCCCCGACGATCACGATCATCGCTTTCGCATCCGGCGCAAATTCGTAGATCGGCGACATCCGGCAGACGAGGAACACCCCCGCCGTGACCATCGTGGCCGCGTGGATCAGCGCCGACACCGGCGTCGGACCCTCCATCGCGTCGGGCAGCCATGTGTGGAGAAACAATTGCGCCGACTTGCCCATTGCGCCGATGAACAGCAAGACGCCGATCAGGTCGGCCGCGTTCCAGTCGGTCCAGAGGAAATGCAACCGCATCGCGCCGAGTGCCGGACCCGCCGCGAACACGTCGTCGAGCCGCACGGAGTCGGTGAGGTAGAAGAGCGCGAAGATCCCCAGCGCAAAGCCGAAATCGCCGACGCGGTTGACCACGAATGCCTTGATCGCCGCCGCGTTCGCGGAGGGCTTGCGATAGTAGAACCCGATCAGCAGGTAGGACGCGACGCCGACCCCCTCCCACCCGAAGAAGATCTGGAGGAGGTTGTCCGCCGTCACCAGCATCAGCATCGCGAAGGTAAAGAAGGAGAGATAGGCAAAGAAGCGGGCGCGATACTGCTCGGTCTCGCGGAAGTTTTCGTCATGCGCCATGTAGCCGAAGGAGTAGAGGTGGACGAGCGCGGAGACGGTGGTGATGACCACAAGCATGATTGCCGTCAGCCGGTCGAGCCTGATGCTCCACGCCGTGTCCAGCGTGCCGGACTGAATCCAGGTCATCAGGCGGATATGCTCGGTCGCCTCGAAATGCCGAAAGAAGATGATCCAGGACAGGACGGCGGCCAGAGACAGCAGCCCCGTGGCGATGATCTGGCCGGCACGCTCCCCAATGACGGGCCAGCAGAAGCCGCAGATCAGCGCGCCAATCAGCGGCGCGAAGAGAATGATCGTCGCCATGTGGTCAGCCCTTCATCACGTTGACGTCTTCCACGTCGATCGTCCCGCGGGTGCGGAAGAACACGACGAGGATTGCGAGGCCGATGGCGGCCTCCGCCGCGGCAACGGTCAGGATGAACATGGTGAAGACCTGCCCCACCAGATCGCCGAGATAGGCCGAGAAGGCGACGAAATTGATGTTGACCGCGAGCAGCACCAGCTCGATCGACATCAGGATGACGATGACGTTTTTGCGGTTGAGGAAGATCCCGAAGATGCCGATCACGAACAGGGTCGCCGCCACTGCAAGATAATGTTCCAGTCCAACCATGTCCGTTCCTTCCGGGTCTGACGCCCGCCTCGTCGCTCGGTGTGCCCTTAGCGCCAGAAGGCCGGGCTCGGCAAGGGCGAAGGCCCCGCCGTTCGGTCCGCCGTTAGAGGCCCTGACCGGATTTCACGTCCTTCAGCTCCATCGCCTGCGCTGGATCGCGCCACATCTGCTGGAGCACGTTCTGCCGCTTCACGTTGACGCGGTGGCGCAGCGTCAGCACGATCGCCCCGATCATCGCGGTCAGAAGGATCATGCCCGCGATCTGGAACAGCAGCAGGTAGCGGTCATAGATCAGGAGACCCAGCGCCTGCGTGTTATGGATCTGCGTGACCGACGGTGCGACCGCCTGCCGCAAACCGGGCGCGCCCTCCGACTGCGTCCAGACACCGAACCCGAGCGCCAGTTCCATCAGGATGATGACCCCGACCAGCAGCCCCAGCGGCATGTATTTCGTCATCTCGCCCTTCATCTGGGCAAAATCCACATCCAGCATCATCACGACGAACAGGAACAGCACGGCCACCGCACCGACATAGACGATGATCAGCAACATCGCCACGAACTCCGCCCCCAGAAGCACGAAGAGCCCCGCAGCGGCCAGAAACGCAAGGATCAGCCACAGGACGGAATGGACCGGATTCCGGCTGACCGTGACCATCAGACCCGAACCCAGCGCCGTGACGGCGAACACGTAGAACGCGAAATCTGCGACGGTCATGTGTCTTTCTCCCCGGACTCGGCGAATACCGACTGCGCCAGCTCCAGCGCCTTTTGCATCGCGGACAAGCCGCCGAACATGCTCATTTGCCAGATCGTCTCGGTGATCTCGCGCTTCGTGGCCCCGGCCGACAGCGCTCGGCGGATCGTCAGGCTCAACTGCGGCTCCGCCTGCGCGCCAAGGACGGTCAGGGCAGCGACCGTCACCAGCATCCGGGTCCGGGCATCCAGACCGTCGGGATTGAGGGTCTTGCCGAACCACGCCTCCAGCATGTCGCGGGGCATCGTCGGGAACAGTTTCTCGAAACCCTTCACGTCCATGCCCTGCATCGCGGGCGAGAAGGCCTTGGCCATCTCCTGTCCCTGATCCATCATGGTCTTGAAGATACGGGTGAAGTCCTCGGTCATCGGTAGGGCGCGTCCACGGCAAGATTGCGTGCTACCTCCGCCTCCCACCGATCGCCGTTGGAAAGGAGCTTGGCCTTGTCGTAGAACAGCTCCTCCCGCGTCTCGGTGGAAAACTCGAAGTTCGGCCCCTCGACGATGGCATCGACGGGACACGCCTCCTGACAAAAGCCACAATAGATGCATTTTGTCATGTCGATGTCATAGCGCGTGGTGCGACGCGACCCGTCGTCACGCGGCTCCGCGTCGATGGTGATGGCCTGCGCCGGACAGATCGCCTCGCAGAGCTTGCAGGCGATGCAGCGTTCCTCGCCGTTGGGATAGCGGCGCAGCACATGCTCGCCCCGGAAGCGGGGGCTGAGCGGCCCCTTTTCATGCGGGTAGTTCAGCGTGGCCTTGGGCGCAAAGAAGTAGCGAAACCCCAACCCGAAGCCCTTGATGAAGTCGAACAGCAAAAAGTATTTCGCAGCACGTGTCCAGTCGGTGCGTGTCTCGGCCATGGTTCAACCTCCCAGGATCATATCAGCAGCGATCATCACACCCCCCAGGCCCAGCGGGCCCAGAAGCCGCCGAACACCTCGAACCTCGCGAGGAAGGACACTATCACGACCCAGCCGATGCTCAGGGGCAGGAACACCTTCCAGCCGATCCGCATCAACTGATCGTAGCGGTAGCGCGGCACGACGGCCTTGACCATTGCGAACATCACGAAGAAGAAAGTCATCTTGCCGACCATCCAGAGCGCACCGTCCGGCAATCCGGGAATAGGCGACAGCCAGCCGCCGAAGAACAGAAGGCTCAGCAGCGCGCACATCAGGAAGATCGCGATATATTCGCCCGCCATGAAGAGAAGATAAGGCGTCGAGGAATATTCCACCATGAAACCCGCGACGAGTTCGGACTCCGCCTCCGGCAAGTCGAACGGCGGGCGGTTCGTCTCCGCCAGCGCCGAGATGAAGAACAGGAACACCATCGGGAAATGCGGGATCCAGTACCAGTCGAGCAACCCGAGCCCGCCGCGCTGCGCATTCACGATGGCCCCGAAGTTGAGGCTGCCGGTGGAGATCACGATCCCGATGATGATGAGACCGAGCGACACCTCGTAGGAGATCATCTGCGCCGCGGACCGGAGGCATCCCAGAAACGGATATTTGGAGTTCGACGCCCAGCCGCCCATGATGACGCCATAGACCTCGAGGCTGGAGACCGCGAAGACGAAGAGGATCGCCACGTTGATGTCGGCCAGCACCCATGTCTGCGCGAACGGAATGACCGCCCACGCCACCACGGCCAGCACAAAGGAGATCATCGGCGCAAGAAAGAACACCGCGCGGTCGGCCCCGGCGGGCACGACGATTTCCTTCAGCACGTATTTCAGCGCGTCGGCGACCGATTGCAGGATGCCCCACGGCCCCACCACGTTCGGGCCGCGCCGCATCTGCACCGCCGCCCAGACCTTGCGGTCGCCGTAGACCAGAAACAGCAACGAGATCATCACGAAGGCAAGCACGAGGACGCTTTGCCCCGCGATCAGCAGGGTGATCCCCAAACCGGTTTGAAGAAAGTCAGCCATCGTGCCCCCGGTCGTTCCTGTCGCAATTGCGCTGCATCACACTGTCGGTATCCCCTGCGCCTCGCAATCGCCGAGCGCAACCTTCGCGTCGATCGTGGCCCGGCCGGGTGGCAGGGATTTCGAGAGGGTGTAGACCGCATTCGCATGCCAGACGCCACCCGTCGCGTCCACCGCCGTGCGCACGCGTCGCAGGATCCGGTAGTCGTGGCTCGCAGCGAATCCGGCGGCCCCGCATCGGGCATAGGCGGCCGCCGCATCCGCCCCGCTCGCCGTCATCAGCGCACGGAGCTCCACCAGATCGGCCGCGAGCAGGGTCGCTTGCAAGCCGCCGTAGCCCGGCTCCACCGCCATCGGCGCGCAGCCCCCGAGCGTTACAAGCAGGGCGGCGCGTAAAGGCGTCACTCGGCTGCAATGGCCCGCCCGGACCGTTCCCGGACCATCCCCTGCAACTCGTTCATAAGCGCGGAAGCACGCGCGATGGGGTTGGTGAGGTAGTAGTCCGCAACCGCGCTCCCGAACGCTCCGTCGCCCAGATCGCCCGGCTCCAGCGCGGTCCACGTATTCTCCGCCACCTCATCGATGGCGCCCAGATGGGGATGGTCCGCGACCATCGTGCGACGCAATGCCGCGAGCGTCCCCCACGGCAGGGTGGCCCCGATCTCCCCAGACAGCGCGCGAAGGATCGCCCAGTTCTCCTTGGCCTCCCCCGGTGCGAAGCCCGCGCGGAACGCAAGCTGCGGACGGCCCTCGGTGTTGACGAAGAGCCCCGCCTCCTCGGTATAGGCGGCGCTTGGCAGGATCAGGTCCGCACGGTGCGCGCCCCGGTCGCCGTGGCTGCCCTGATAGATCACGAACGGCCCCGCCGGAATGTCGATCTCGTCCGCGCCGAGGTTGTAGACCACCTCCGCCCCGTCCAGAGCCCCGGCGATCCCGCCTTCGGTGACGGCGCCAACGTCGAGCGCGCCGACCCGCGACGCGGCCGTGTGCAGGATCAGAAGACCCGACTGCGACGCCTCCGCCACCTTCATGGCATGGCCCAGAACAGCCAGACCGTCCGCACCGCCAAGCGCACCCTGCCCCACGATCACGACCGACGGATTGTCCCGGATCTCGTCCGTGCAGTCGGTCCCCAAAAGCGCCGTGAGCGCCGCCCGGTCGCTGCCCTTGTGCGCGTAGTCATAGGTCAGGTCCGCCGCCTCGCCCACCACGTCGATCATCGCCCCGTGGGTCCATGCCTTGCGGATGCGCGCATTCAGCACCGGGGATTCGAGCCGCGGGTTGGTGCCGATCAACAGAATGTATTTCGCGCTGTCGATGTCCTCGATCCGCGCGGTGCCCGCATAGGCGGCGCGGTTGCCTGCAGGAAGCATCGTGCCGTCGGTCCGGCATTCGACGGTGCCGCCCAGACCCTCCACCAGCGCCTTCAGGCTGTAGACTGCCTCCACCGGGGCCAGATCGCCGACGATGCCTACGACGTTTCGACCTTTCATCGCCGCCGCCGCCGCCTTCAGCGCCTCGTCCCAGCCGGCTTTGCGCAGCTTGCCATGCTCCCGGACGTAGGGCGTATCGAGCCGCTGCCGCCGCAGCCCGTCCCACACGAACCGCGTCTTGTCGGAGATCCATTCCTCGTTCACGCCGTCATGGTTGCGGGGCATGATGCGCATCACCTCGCGCCCCTTCGCATCGACCCGGATGTTGGAGCCGAGAGCGTCCATCACATCGATCGTCTCGGTCTTCGACAGCTCCCAAGGGCGTGCCTGATAGGCATAGGGCTTGGAGGTCAGCGCCCCCACCGGGCAGAGGTCGATGATGTTGCCCTGCAAATTGCTGTCGAGCGTCTGGTTGAGGTAGGTCGTGATCTCCGCATCCTCGCCGCGCCCGGTCTGACCCATCTCCGCGATCCCGGCCACCTCGGAGGTGAAACGGACGCAGCGCGTGCAAGAGATGCAGCGCGTCATCTGCGTGCCCACCAGCGGGCCGAGGTTCAGGTTCTCCGACGCGCGCTTCGGCTCTCGGTAGCGGGAGAAATCGACGCCGTAGGCCATCGCCTGATCCTGCAGGTCGCATTCCCCGCCCTGATCGCAGATCGGACAGTCGAGCGGATGGTTGATGAGCAGGAACTCCATCACCCCCTCGCGCGCCTTCTTCACCATCGGCGAGTTTGTGCGGACCACGGGGGCGGCCCCGTCCTTGCCGGGGCGCAGATCCTTGACCTGCATGGCGCAGGACGCGGTCGGCTTCGGCGGACCGCCCACCACCTCCACCAGACACATCCGGCAGTTGCCCGCGATGGTCAGCCGCTCGTGATAGCAGAACCGCGGGATCTCGATCCCCGCGACCTCGCAGGCCTGGATGAGCGTCATGGCGCCGTCGACCTCGACTTCACGGTCGTCGATGATGATTTTCTTCAGGTCAGCCATGCCGCACGTCCTTTCCGAAAAATCGAGACGATGGTCCGGCACAGGGCCGCAGAGGCCCCGGACCGCGTCTTGCCGACCGCCCGCGCGCGGACGAGGTGCCTCAGCCGCGCTTCCATGTCCTGCATCTGGTGCGTGTGGTCAAGATTACCATGGCACACCGGACTCACTCCGCCGCAGCGCAGGCATGGGTTTGCCATGCGCGTGCCGTCTCCAGATAGGACCAGCCGAACGCTTCGTCGCTATCGCCTTGCGCGGCATAGTGACGCCAGCGGTCCATCGCCTCCACCATCGAGGGGCGATGACCCGCCGCCACCCACCACATCACGAAATTTCCGTTGCCTTTCGCGTCATACCACTCCGCCTTGCGGGCGTAGAACTGGCGATGGACCGTCTTCCACACAAACGTCTCGAGGCTTTCGACATCCTTCCAGACCGACAAAGTCGCGGCCACGCGCGGATTATCCCCGAAGACGCCGCCCGTATCGGACTGCGCATCGCCCATATCCTCGTCGGTCAGCCGCCAGATGAACCCGGGCGCTTTCTCTGCGATCCCGTTGACCAGGTCGAGACCGTCCACGAAGCCCTTGGTGCGCGGATCGTCCCAGCCGTGCCGCAGCGTCCCGAAATTGAATTCCGCGAGATGTTGCTCCGTCATGCGCACCCCTCCACGATCAGCCAGCCGTCGCCCCTGAACCTGTCGCGGATCGAGGCCTCCGCCCGCCCGTTGCAGAACGCATCCGCCGCACGCCGAGCCTCCGCGCCCTCCCAGTTCAGGAAAGGTCGCCCTTCGCGCTTGACCAGCACCGAACCCAGACGCGTTCGGGTCACGTCGTAGGCGACCCCGTCCACCACCATAGGTCCGCGCAGCTGCGGCGGCACATGCGACCCGCAAGCCGCGAGCAGGACGAGAGAGGCGGTGGCGATCCTCATGCTACTCCGCCGCCATTGCGCCCGTGCGCCCCGTCCGCCGGGCCTTGATGCGGTCCTCGATCTCATCGCGGAAATGTCGAACCAGTCCCTGGATCGGCCACGCCGCCGCGTCGCCCAAGGCGCAGATCGTATGCCCCTCCACCTGCTTGGTGACGTCGAGGAGCATGTCGATCTCCTCCACCTCCGCCTCGCCGCGCACGAGGCGGTCCATCACGCGCATCATCCAGCCCGTGCCCTCGCGGCAAGGCGTGCACTGGCCGCAAGACTCGTGCTTGTAGAACTTCGACAGCCGCCAGATCGCCTTGATGACGTCCGTCGACTGGTCCATCACGATCACCGCCGCGGTTCCCAGGCCCGACTTCTGCTCGCGCAGCCAGTCAAAATCCATGATCGCGTCGTTGCATTGCGAGACGTTCAGAAGCGGCACCGACGCCCCGCCCGGAATGACCGCCTTGAGGTTCTTCCACCCGCCCCGGACCCCGCCGCAATGGCGGTCCAGAAGCTCCTTCAGCGGGATCGACATCGCCTCCTCAACCACGCAGGGGTTCTCCACGTGCCCCGAGATCGCAAACAGCTTGGTGCCGGTGTTGTTCGGCCTCCCGATGCCTGCGAACCAAGACGCCCCGCGCCGCAGGATCGTCGGCACCACGGCAATCGATTCCACATTGTTCACGGTCGTCGGACAGCCGTAGAGCCCCGCTCCTGCCGGGAACGGCGGCTTCATCCGCGGCATACCCTTCTTGCCCTCGAGGCTTTCCAGAAGCGCCGTCTCTTCGCCGCAGATATAGGCCCCCGCACCGTGGGTAAGATAGCAGTCGAAATCCCAGCCCGACTCCGCCGCATTGGCCCCCAGAAGCCCCGCGTCGTAGCACTCGTCAAGGGCTGTCTGCAGCGCTTCCTTCTCCCGGATATATTCGCCGCGGATGTAGATGTAGCAGGCGTTTGCCCCCATCGCGAAGGAGGCAATGAGCGCGCCTTCGATCAGCGTGTGGGGATCGTGGCGCATGATCTCCCGGTCCTTGCAGGTGCCGGGCTCGGATTCGTCGGCGTTGATCACCAGATACGCGGGCCGCCCGTCCGACTGCTTGGGCATGAAGGACCATTTTAGCCCCGTGGGAAATCCCGCCCCACCGCGCCCGCGCAGGCCGCTGGCCTTCATCTGGTCCACCAGCCAGTCGCGCCCGTTGGCGATCAGCCCCGCGGTCCCATCCCAGTGCCCGCGCGCCTTGGCACCCGCGAGGGACCGGTCGTGCATCCCGTAGAGGTTGGTGAAGATCCGGTCTTTGTCCTTCAGCATCTCAAGCCCTCACTTCGCGGCGTGACGCGACTGGCGCCGCCACATCCGAACCATCACGATCATCGCCCATGCGAACGCGGCAATCGCCGCGAAATCCAGCAGGAACGCATAGCGCACCTGCCAGTCGTAGTGCCCGCCCAGAACCTGCATGCCGACCCAGACCGCCATCGTCACGACCAGAACGATGGCAACGATCCGCGATTCCCGTCCGTCACGGCGATCGGCGTCGGTCGGCGCGGGCGCCGCCGCGTCGCTTCGCATCGCGCGCCTCCGTGCGGCGCGGTCGCGGGGTGCGGACCCCGCCATTCAGCGACCCTCGTCCATCGGCGCAAGTGCCCGCGCCTGTCCGACCCAGTCATCCCGCACGACATGCGCATCCATGTGGGCAAGAGCAAGGTCCACCCACGCCGCCTCGGCCACGGTCCAGAGCGCGATCTGGTCGAAATGCCAGATGCCGAGGCCGTTCACCGCCTGCACCAAAGCGGGGCCCAGACCGTCGATCCGCGTCAGATCGTCCGCCCCGACCGTCCGCGCGGCGGCCAGACCCAGCGGGCGCCCCTCGATCACAACGGCGGAGTCGAGGATCGGCTGGTCCGCTGTCTGGTTTTCCGGCGCGGAATCCACGACTTTCGACTCGCGCGTCACTGCCACGGCGTCCACGGGACCGTCGACCTCCACCTGAGGCCCCGTCCGGTCCGGCCCCACCGGACCGTCCTTCGGCGTCGCAGCATGGCTCCCGTCCGTCGGACGCACCGCTACAGGCGCCGGCGTCGCATCCTCGGACGGTTCCACCCGGATCGGCACGGAATCGGGCGCCTTCGCTGTCTCCGGAACGGAGGCTGCGGGCGTGTCGGTCCCATCGCCTTCCGCGGCACGGGCCGGTTCGCCTCCGGCTGGACGCGCAACCTTCACGGCCTGTGGTTCCTGCTCGGTGATCCCGGTTTCATCCACCGGTATGTCCTTGGCGGGGCGCGGCTGGTTCAGGGCGCCCGTTTCCGCCGCATCGTCGGGCGGCGTCTCATGCGTCTTGCGCCATGGCGTCAGTAGCGGCACCTCCGTCCCGTCGATCCGCTTCACCGTCTCGCCGATATCCAACGCCGCCTGCACGGAGGCATTGTGGTCCTGCCCGGTGAAGTCCTTCAGTGAGGTCAGCCCCGACTTCGGCTCCGACGCGAAGCGTCCGTTCTGCGGCCCCGGTTTCGGAACCTCACCGTCCGAGAAGCGCCGGATCAGGTCGCGCAGGCTGTCGGGCGTCAGATCCTCGTAGTAGTCCTTGCCGATCTGGACCATCGGCGCGTTGGTGCAGGCGCCGAGGCACTCGACCTCCTCCCAGCTGAACTTGCCGTCGGCGGAGACCTGATGCGCCTTGGGCGCGATCATCTCGCGGCAGACGGCGATCAGATCCTCCGCCCCGCAGATCATGCAGGACGTGGTGCCGCAGATCTGGATGTTGGCGATGGAGCCCACGGGTTGGAGCTGGAACATGAAGTAGAAGGTCGCGACCTCCAGCGCCCGAATGTAGGCGAGGTCCAGCATCCCCGCGACATGCTCGATCGCGGCACGGGTCAGCCAGCCCTCCTGCTCCTGCGCGCGCCACAGGATCGGAATGATGGCGGACGCCTGACGGCCCTCGGGGAATTTGGAGATCTGACCCTCCGCCCAGGCCTGATTGGCGGACGTGAAGGCGAAACTCTCGGGCTGGATCGGGCAAAGACGGCGGAGCATTCGGAACCTATGGCGTAACGGACGAAGGGACGGTAAAATAGTAGAGGAAAAACCCGGCAAGCGCGATAGGCGGCGGCAGGAACAGCAAGGCCACCGCCGTGGCCGCAATCACCGGTCCACCTCGCCGAACACGATGTCCATCGTCCCGATGATGGCGCAGACATCGGCGAGGAGATGGCCCTTGCACATGAAGTCGATGGCCTGGAGATGCAAATAACCCGGCGCGCGGATCTTGGCGCGGTAAGGCTTGTTGGTGCCGTCGGCCACGAGATAGACGCCGAACTCGCCCTTCGGCGCCTCGACGGCGGCATAGATCTCCCCCTCCGGGACGTGGAAGCCTTCGGTGTAAAGCTTGAAGTGATGGATCAGCGCCTCCATCGAGGTCTTCATCTCGCCCCGCTTGGGCGGCGTGATCTTGCCGCGCGCCAGAACGTCGCCCGGCTCATTGCGCAGCTTCTCCAGCGCCTGCCGGATGATCGAGGTCGACTCCCGCATTTCCGCCATTCGGCACAGATAGCGGTCAAAGCAGTCGCCGTTCTTGCCGATCGGGATCTTGAAAGCGAACTCGTCGTAGCACTCATAGGGCTGCGCGCGCCGCAGATCCCACGCGAGGCCGGACCCGCGCACCATGACGCCGGAAAAGCCCCAGTCCTCGATATCCTGCTCCGAGATGATGCCGATATCGACGTTGCGCTGCTTGAAGATGCGGTTCTCCGTCAGCAGACCGTCCAGATCGTCCAGCACTCTCGGGAACGCGACGGCCCAGGTGTCGATATCCTCGATGAGCTGCGGTGTCAGATCCTGATGGACGCCCCCGGGCCGAAAGTAGGCGGCATGGAGCCGTGCACCCGATGCGCGCTCATAGAAGACCATCAGCTTCTCGCGCTCCTCAAACCCCCAGAGCGGCGGGGTCAGCGCCCCGATATCCATCGCCTGCGTGGTGACGTTGAGAAGATGCGACAGGATGCGCCCGATCTCGCAGAAAAGCACCCGGATCAACTGCGCCCGGCGCGGAACCTCGGTGCCGGTCAGCCGCTCGATGGCGAGGCACCAGGCATGCTCCTGGTTCATCGGGGACACGTAGTCGAGCCGGTCGAAATAGGGCAGGTTCTGGAGGTAGGTCCGACTTTCCATCAGCTTTTCGGTGCCGCGATGCAACAGGCCGATGTGCGCGTCGCACCGTTCCACCACCTCGCCGTCCAGCTCCAGCACAAGGCGCAGAACGCCGTGAGCCGCCGGATGCTGCGGGCCAAAGTTGATGTTGAAGTTGCGGATCTTCTGCTCGCCGGTCTCGAAGTCCGTCGTGCCGTCGTCATAGAGGTTGGTGCGGATGTCGCCGTCCATCATTTCACAGGCTCCTTCGCCTTGTCGTCACCGGGAAGGACATATTGCGCACCCTCCCACGGGCTCATGAAGTCGAACTGGCGGTATTCCTGCACCAGCTTCACCGGCTCGTAGATCACACGCTTCTGCACTTCGTCGTAGCGCACTTCGGTATAACCGGTTGTCGGGAAGTCCTTGCGCAGGGGATGGCCGCGAAATCCATAATCGGTCAGCAGACGGCGCAGGTCGGGGTGACCGGAAAAGAGGATGCCGAACATGTCGAACACCTCCCGCTCGAACCAGTCGGCGGCGGGGAAGACGGAGGTGATCGAGGGCACGACCTCGTCCGCGCGCACGGCCGCCTTTACGCGGATGCGCGTGTTCCGATACATGGACAGGAAATGGTAGACCATCTCGAACCGCGCGGGGCGTTCGGGGTAATCGACGGCGGTGATGTCAATGAGCGTGCCGAAGCGACAGGAGGCGTCGGTCCGCAGGAAATCCGCCACCTTTGCGACGGAGCCCGCCTCCACCGTCACGGTCAGCTCGTCGCGCACGATGGATGTGACGATCACCGCCTCGGGGCGGCGCATCTCCACGTGCTGGCCAAGTTCCTGCAGGGCTTCGGTCATCGGGCCATCCTCTCAGCGAACGATCGTGCCGGTGCGGCGCATCTTGCGCTGGAGTTGCAGCACACCGTAGAGCAGCGCCTCCGCCGCGGGCGGGCATCCCGGCACGTAGATGTCGACGGGCACTATCCGGTCGCAGCCCCGCACCACCGAGTAGCTGTAGTGATAATAACCGCCGCCATTGGCGCATGAGCCCATGGAGATCACGTAGCGCGGCTCCGGCATCTGGTCGTAGACCTTGCGCAGCGCGGGCGCCATTTTGTTGGTCAGCGTGCCCGCCACGATCATCAGGTCGGACTGGCGCGGGGACGCGCGCGGAGCCGCGCCGAACCGCTCCAGATCGTAGCGCGGCATGGACACCTGCATCATCTCGATCGCACAGCACGCCAGCCCAAACGTCATCCAGTGGAGCGAGCCGGTGCGCGCCCAGTTGATGATGTCCTCGGTCGAGGTCAGCAAGAACCCCTTGTCCTGCAATTCGCGATTGAGCGCCGTCGTCTCGACCTCGCGGTCGGACCCGGCCGTGTTCGGCCCCGCCATCACTCCCATTCGAGCGCCCCTTTCTTCCATTCGTAGGCAAAGCCCACCGTCAGCACCGCCAGAAACACCATCATCGACCAGAACCCCGCCATGCTGATGACCGGAAAGCTGACCGCCCACGGAAACAGGAACGCCACCTCGAGGTCGAAGATGATGAACAGGATCGACACGAGATAGAACCGCACGTCGAACTTCATCCGCGCATCGTCGAAGGCGTTGAAGCCGCACTCATAGGCCGAGACTTTCTCCGGGTCCGGGTTGCGGACCGCGACGACCGCGGCGGCGAGGATCAGCAGCAGGCCGAGCCCGATGGCCAGCGCCAGCAGAATGACGATTGGCAGGTAATCCCTGAGCAGATAGTCCACGCGACGCTCCCGGTTTCGAAGGGGCGGGGAACCGGACCTCTCAGACCTCGTCCTCCGTGCAGCGTATCTAGTCCCCCGCTCCGGTGGGGTCAACCGAGGGTCGCCCGTGCAGCGGCCCCGAACAGGCCCCGATGCCGCGGCGAAATCGCGCGTCGCCAATCACTTGGTCCAAGGCGGCTGGGGGTGCCCACCGTTGACAAGCGGCACGCCCTCGGGCACCGCAGGGGTCAGTCCGGGAGAAGGGGTCCCCATGCAGCCCAATTCAAGCGTCCGGGTGCGGGACACGGTCTTTTCCAGTGCAGGACCGGTCTCGTTCATCCTCGGCCCCTGCCAGATGGAAAGCCGCGCCCACGCGCTGGAGATGGCCCATGCGGTGCGTGAGATTGCGGAGCGTGCCGGCGTGCGCGCGGTTTTCAAGGCATCCTACGACAAGGCCAACCGCACCAGCCTCTCCGGCACGCGCGGCATCGGGATGGCGAAGGCGCTGGAGGTCTTTGCCGAGATCGGGGAGAGCACCGGCCTCGCCACCCTCACCGATGTGCATGAAACCGGCCATTGCGCCCCGGTGGCGGAGGTGTGCGACATTCTCCAGATCCCCGCGTTCCTGTGCCGGCAGACCGACCTCTTGATCGCGGCGGCGGTGACGGGGCGGGTGGTCAATGTGAAGAAAGGTCAGTTCCTCGCACCCTGGGACATGGCGAACGTGCTCGACAAGATCACCGGATCGGGCAATCCCAACGTGCTCCTGACCGAGCGGGGAACGAGCTTTGGCTACAACACGCTGGTCACGGATTTCCGGTCCCTGCCGATCATGGCAGCAACCGGCGCCCCGGTGGTTTTCGACGCCACCCACTCGGTCCAGACGCCGGGCGGACAGGGCACGTCGTCGGGTGGCCAGCGCGAGTTCGTGGCCGTGCTGGCGCGTGCCGCGGTGGCGGTCGGTGTCGCGGGCGTGTTCATCGAGACTCACGACAGCCCCGACACCGCGCCATCGGACGGTCCCAACATGGTCCCGCTGGCGGATCTGGAACGTCTGATCGTGCAGCTCCGCGATCTGGACGCGCTGGTTCGCCGCGACCCGGCCTGAGAACGCCCCCTTGCGCCAAGGCGGGCAGGCGGAGCACAGTCCGCACCGCACGCCGTCCGGCCCGCCCATCGAAGGTCCCGCATGATCCTCGCCTATGTAGCCCAAGGCAATCGGCTCGTCCGGCTGCCGCCCGAGGCGGACCTCGCCTCCGCCCTCTGGATCGACCTCGACCATCCCGACGAGGCGGAGAACGCACAGGTCCGCGCGCTCGGCATCGAGGATCTGCCGACGCTCGCCGACATGGAGGAGATCGAGGTCTCCAGCCGCCTCTACCGCGAGAACGGGTCGGACTATCTGACCGTCGTCCTGCCAGGGATGAGCGAGACCAGCGCGCCCGTATCGGGCCCGGTCTGCTTTATCCTTTCATCCACCCGTCTCGTCACCGTGCGCCATTTCACCCCGCGCCCTTTCGCAACCTACCCCGAGCGGGCGGAGAAGGTGGGGCCGGGATGCGGCTCGGCGCGGTCGGTGTTCCTGTCGCTGATGGACGAGATCGTCGGCCGTCTCGCCGACATCCTCGAAAGCGTGGGCGCTGCGCTCGACTCCGGCATGGCCACGATGTTTCAGGAGGGCGAGCATGCCAACGACGAGATTCTCCAGTCCGGCCTGCGCGGCGTGGCGCGGCAGTCAGACCTACTGGGCCGGGTGCGCCTGTCGCTTCTGACGCTGGAGCGTGCGATGGGAGCCTTTACCCTCTGGTCCGGGGAGGGCAAGACCGACCAGTCCTTGCGCGCGACAACGAAGGCGCTGACCCGCGACCTCTCTGCGCTGGAGGTCCATGCCGACTACCTCAACAGCCGGCTCGCGATGGCGACGGACGTGACGCTCGGCATGGTGAACCTCGCGCAGAACCGGACGGTGAAGATCGTGTCGGTCGTGGCGGTGATCTTCCTGCCGCCGACGGTGATCGCGTCGGCCTACGGGATGAACTTCCGCGACATGCCGGAACTCGACTGGCACTTCGGCTATCCGATGGCGCTCGGAATGATGCTCGCCTCCGCCGTCGGAACCTACATGTTCTTCAAATGGCGAAAGTGGCTCTGACGCCGCCGTTGCGGGCGGCGTCAGAGGTCGGACTCACGGCTTGAGCGACAATACTGTGGCGATCCCAAGCTCGCCGTAACCGTTGAAGCGGGTGTTGGTGACGGTCGAATAGGCCCCCATGCCGTGGAACAGGACGAAATCGCCCTCCTCAAGATCGTCGGGCAACATCAGCTCCCCCGGCAGACGGTCGACCGAATCGCAGGTCGGACCGAAGACGATGCGCCCGACCGGATCGCCGGTGCGCGGCTTGCCCTCGGGCGAGAGAACCTCGGTCCGGTCGATCACCCCGATCATCGGCAATTCGAAAAGCGAGCCATAGGTGCCGTCGTTGAGGAACACATGCGTGTCGTCGCGCAGCGCCTTCACCCGGTCTGCCACAATGAACGCATCGCCCACGATGCCACGTCCCGGCTCGCACACCAGCAAGGGGCGCGCATCGCCGAAGGCGTCCGTTGCCACACGGTCGATGGTGGCGAAGATCGCCTCGATATCGGGCTCGGCGTCGGTCAGCCGGTGGTTCGGATAGCCGCCGCCCACGTTGAGCCGCGCGATGGTGACGCCCGCCCCCGTCGCGATCTCCGCCCCGGCATGGATGTAGGCGTCCCACGTCGCGGGGTCGGTGCATTGCGTGCCGGGATGGAAGGTCAGCGACGGCACGAAGCCCGCATCCGCCACGCGGCGCAGAAGCGTCGTCGCAAGCTCGATCGTGGCGCCGAATTTCGCACCGAAATTGTAGGCCGCGCCGCCCACGGGAAGTTTGTAGCGCACCGTGATCTCGGTCCCGTCGGCAGGCACCAGCTCGATCAGCTTGGCCAGCTCGGAGGCTGAATCGACGGAATAGCTCTTGATCCCCAGCTCCACCGCCACCGCGATCTCGGACCGCGAGCGCACCGGGTTGTTGTAATGCATCGCGGCATCGGGGGCGAGCCGCCGGATCAGCCGCATCTCGAACGGGGAGGCCACGTCGAACCCGCGCAGACCCGCGGCGGAGAGGTTTTCGATCACCATCTCCTCGGGGTTCGACTTCACGGCATAGGTCACCATGCCCGGAAAGCCGTCGATGTAACGCCGCGCCGTCGCCTGCAGGACGGAGGGCGCAAAGAACAGCACCGGATGCTCAGGTTTGACCGAGCGCAGATATTCCGTCGGCGTCGTCCAGATCGTCTTCGAGAGTCCCATCGGTAAATCCTTTCACCAAAGAGGACGCAGCCCCCTGCCCCGGGGTTCCCCCCGAAGGCGACATGCGCGCGGTTGTCATGGGTCCGGGTCGAGGCCTTGCAGGCTTCCCCGACCCGGACGGTTCGGACGGCCTACATGGGGCGCATAGTCTCCGATGAAAACAGGTGATATGGAGGGTGGACGCGCCAATCTGTAGCGTCGGGAGCGTCGATCTGCATGGATGAACTCGATCGCGGCATTCTCGGCCTTCTGGGTGCGGACGCACGGATGTCGGTGGCGCTGCTGGCCCGGCGGCTGAAGGTCGCCCGTTCCACCATCCAGGCGCGGCTGGAGCGGCTGGAGACGAGCGGAATCATCGCGGGCTACACGCTGAAGATGGGCGAGGCGGGGCGGCAGGCGCGTCTGCGCGCGTCGGTGCTGCTGCAGATCGAGCCGCGCGGCCAGGCCGCCTGCCTCACCCGCCTGAAAGCGGTGGCGGAGGTGGAGCGGGTCTTCACCACCTCGGGCCGCTTCGACCTGCTGGTACAGATCGCGGCGCCCAACACGCAAGTGCTGGATCAGGTGCTGGACGAGATCGGTGCAATGGCCGGGGTTCGGACGGTGGAAAGCCTGATCCACCTCTCCACCAAGATCGACCGCGCGGTGTGAGCCTTTCGCTCCGGCCGGGGCCGCGCTAAACCCGTGGCGATCGACGGGAGTTCGCACATGCCGATGGAAAAGACCTTTAATGCCGCCGAAGCGGAGCCCCGCATCTATGCCGCGTGGGAGAAGGCGCACGCGTTCGCGGCGGGGGCCAATGCCTCGCGCGAGGAGACGTTTTCCATCATGATTCCGCCGCCGAACGTCACCGGCTCGCTGCATGTGGGCCATGCGTTCAACAACACGGTGCAGGACATATTGACGCGCTGGAAGCGGATGCAGGGCTACGACACGCTCTGGCAACCCGGCCAGGACCACGCCGGGATTGCCACGCAGCTGGTGGTGGAGCGCAAGCTTGCCGAAGCGGGCCTTCCCCCCCGCGCCGAGATGACGCGCGAGGCGTTTCTAAGCAGGATCTGGGAGTGGAAGGCCGAAAGCGGCGATACGATCATCAACCAGTTGAAGCGGCTGGGGGCCTCCTGCGACTGGGACCGCAACGCCTTCACGATGTCTGGCGCGCCCGGGGCGCCTCCGGGCGACGAGGGCAATTTCCACGATGCGGTGATCAAGGTCTTCGTGGAGATGTTCAATCACAAGGACGCGGACGGCAATCCCGACCCGCTGATCTATCGTGGCAAACGGCTGGTGAACTGGGACCCGCATTTCGAGACCGCGATCTCCGATCTCGAGGTCGAGAATGTCGAGGTCGCGGGCTTCATGTGGCATTTCAAATATCCCCTCGCCGGGGGGGAGACGTATGATTATGTCGAGAAGGACGAGGACGGGAACGAGGTGCTGCGCGAGGTCCGCGACTATATCTCCATCGCCACGACCCGGCCCGAGACGATGCTGGGCGACGGCGCGGTGGCGGTTCATCCGACGGACGCGCGTTATTCGGCAATCGTCGGGAAACTTTGCGAAATCCCGGTGGGGCCAAAGGATCAGCGCCGCCTGATTCCGATCATCACCGACGAATACCCGGACCCCACCTTCGGCTCGGGCGCCGTGAAAATTACTGGAGCGCATGATTTCAACGACTACGCCGTGGCGCAGCGCGCGGGCATTCCGATGTATGCGCTGATGGACACGAAGGCCCGGATGCGTGCGGATGGAGGGCCATATGAAATTGATGCTAGAGAAGCCAAGAAAATTTCCGAAGCATGGCTTGTAAAAAAAGGGTATTTGAAGAAACCGGACGGGTTCTGGATTGAATTCGGTGACCCTGCCGAGGAGATTGTCTCGGCAATGAACCTCGTGCCGGAGGCGTATCGCGGTCTCGACCGGTTCGAGGCGCGCGCGCGCGTCGTGGCGGATATCACGGACGAAGGCCTCGCCGTGATGGTCCCCGCGACCGATCCCCGGCTGGGCAAGGCCTACGCCTCCTCCAGACAGGCGCGGGGGGAGGACGGCCGCCCAACCGACAGCTATGAGGAGGGCGGCATGGCCCCCGAGGCGATGCTGGTCCCGCTGGTGGAGCCCAAGCCCATCATGCAGCCCTTCGGCGACCGCTCCAAGGTGGTGATCGAGCCGATGCTGACAGACCAGTGGTTCGTCGATACCGCGAAGATCGTGGGACCGGCGCTGGACGCCGTGCGCGACGGCCGTACGACGATCCTGCCGGAGAGCGGCGAGAAGGTCTATTTCCACTGGCTGGAGAATATCGAGCCTTGGTGCATCTCGCGGCAGTTGTGGTGGGGGCATCGGATTCCGGTTTGGTATGGGCCGGATGTATCGCAGACCGACGTCGCCGAGCGATTTCAGGAAGAGAAGGAAAAATTAGCAGCTACCCTCGGGCGAGAACTTACGGAGAGTGAGTATTTCGAGATAATGCACCACCACTTTGACCACTTGCCAACCCCAAATCAGCCCCGCTTTTGCGGCAACTCTGAAGAAGATGTGGTTGTGCAAGCCCTTCTAATCTATGGCGAAGACACTGATGTATTATTTTCGAGCGATGCAGAGGAGCAATTCGGATTTCGAGCCGCGGCAACTATTTCGCCTAAGGTCGGAGGACGGCGACAGGTGCGATTATCCCGCGACCCCGACGTCCTCGACACTTGGTTCTCCTCCGGCCTCTGGCCTATCGGCACCCTCGGCTGGCCCGAACAGACCGAGGCGCTGAAAAAATACTTCCCCACCTCGGTCCTCGTCACCGGGCAGGACATCCTCTTCTTCTGGGTCGCGCGGATGATGATGATGCAGCTTGCCGTCGTGGGCGAGGTGCCGTTCCATACCGTCTATCTCCACCAGCTCGTCCGTGACGAGAAGGGCGAGAAGATGTCGAAGACGCGCGGCAACGTCATCGACCCGCTCACCATCATCGACCAGTACGGCGCCGACGCGCTGCGCTTCACCATGGCGCAGATGGCGGCACCGGGGGGCGTGCTGAAGCTCTCGGAGGAGCGGATAAAGGGCTACCGCAACTTCGGCACCAAGCTCTGGAACGCCTGCCGGTTTGCGGAGATGAACGGGGTCTGGGAGGGGCACGCGACAAGCGCACCGCCGACCCCCACCGCGACCGTCAACCGCTGGATCGTGGGCGAGGCCGCGCGCGTGCGGGCCGACGTCGATGCCGCGCTGACCGCCTACCGCTTCAACGATGCGGCGAACGCGCTTTATGCCTTTGTCTGGGGGCAGGTCTGCGACTGGTATGTGGAGTTCGCAAAGCCTCTCTTCGACGGCGACCTCGCGCAGGAAACGCGCGAAACGATGGCCTGGGTGCTCGACCAGTGCATGATCCTGCTGCACCCCATCATGCCCTTCATCACGGAGGAGCTGTGGCAGACCACCGGCGCCCGCGC
>JBBSVE010000038.1:0-25339 GCA_038233815.1 Rhodobacterales bacterium | reverse complement strand
TGCGGCGAAATAGGCGGCGACAGTCACCCACCCCACAACGCCCGGATCGCCGATGCCCGGCGACCACCTCGTGAGGGCACAATCAACGATCTGCGAGATAGCGTCGGGCAAAACAGGTGGCCTTGTCAAATCTGTTGATCGTTACCGCTCTTTGCGGACGTGCGACAGCTGGTTGGAAATGGATCATCAGATTGACGAAGCGGTCCTCTCCTCGAGAGGAGCGCGCTTTGCTCCTTGCAGCTCTGACGGCGTGCGTGGTCGTGGCGCTCCCGTGACGAACTTGTCCCATGTTGCTTCCCTCCATTCCTGAGAAAGGATCGCATCACCAAACCGTCGGGACAAAGATCTAGAAGTCCGGTCTGGGCCAAAATCCATCAACCTGCACCGACGTTCGAGTATCTTGTTGCAGCGATGTATTGAATCCTGCCCGTGCAGGATGCTCAGGCGGGGGTTTCGAGTTGGACGCAAAATTACGGAACCAGATCAGAGATTCGTCGTCATGAAGACGCTGTTCGGGTCGGGACGGTAGGCGTCGAAGGGTGGGCATTCGATGAATCCCGACCGGGCGTAGAGCGCGCGGGCGGCGATGAAAGTGGTCTGAATGCCGGTCTCAAGGCTCAGGCGCCGGTATCCTGACGTGCGCGCTTCCGCCAGCAGGTATGCCAGCATCCGGCGCGAGAGCCCCTTCCCGCGATGCTCCGAGAGGATGTGCATCGACTTGATCTCCGCGTGAGCGACGTCGATGCGACGGAGCGCGCCCATGCCCACCGGAACGCCGTCGTCGCGCATGACGTGGAAGGACACCTCCGATACGGACAGCTCATTTTCATCCATCATGTGAATGCTCTCTGGCGGGGTGTCAGCGATCATGTCGGCGGTGTGCCGCGCCATCAGATGCCTGAGATCCGGCGCCAGCGGGCTTTCCCGTCCGATCGAGATCGCGTCGCATCCGGGCATGGCGTCAGTGGGTCCAGGACCCGCGTCGATGGGTCGCAAAATTCTCGCCGTAGCCCCCGGCGCGTATGACCGGACGGCGCTTCTTCGGCTCGGTCACGACGGCATCGATGCCGTGCGCTTTCGCATAGGCCTCTGCCGCATCGCGCGTCTCGAACCGGAGACGAACCTGCGAGGCCATGTCGTCGCTCGAGGTCCAGCCCATCAGCGGGTCGATGCCACGCGCGCTGTCGGGCGGAAACTCCAGCACCCAGATATGGGTATTGGCCTGCCCGGAGGACATGGCGGTTCGGGCGGGTTGATAAATACGGGCGCGCATGGGTCTGCTCCGGTCGTGTCATCCGATATGGAGCGGTCCACCGGGCGAATGCAAGGGGCGAGACGGTTCGGGGGGGTGTCTGTCGGCCAGCCACGAGGGAGTGGTTGGGGTGTGTGGTGCAACCGGCCGACAGGTCTTGCTGCTTGCCTCCTGAACCTGCCCGCTCCGATTTCGCATTGCAACCGAAAGATGCATATCCCTTTACGCTTGTTCCTTAAAATTGCACGGACCTTGGTCATAGGGACGTAACACACAGCCGTTCCCGTGCGATTCCCCCCTTGTATGCGAACAAAAACGGATCAAATTGGCGCAAAGAGGATCTCATGCCGCACAACAACATCAACGCCCCCGCCCCGCGCCCCGATGTTTTGACCCGCCCCAAGCTTGAGGGCGGTCGCAGGTTTGTCCTCTCCACCCCCTTCACACCTGCGGGCGATCAACCCACCGCGATCCGCGAACTTACCGACGGCGTCAATTCGGGGGAGCGCGATCAGGTTCTGCTGGGCGCTACGGGGACTGGCAAGACCTTCACCATGGCCAAGGTGATCGAGGAAACGCAGCGCCCGGCCATCATCCTGGCCCCGAACAAGACGCTGGCGGCGCAGTTATACGGCGAATTCAAGGGCTTTTTTCCCGACAACGCGGTGGAGTATTTCGTCAGCTACTACGATTACTATCAGCCCGAAGCCTACGTCGCCCGCTCTGACACCTATATCGAGAAGGAATCCCAGATCAACGAACAGATCGACCGGATGCGCCACTCGGCCACCCGGGCGCTTCTGGAACGCGACGACGTGATCATCGTGGCCTCCGTCTCCTGCATCTATGGCATCGGGTCGGTGGAGACCTATTCCGCGATGACACAGGATCTGGTCACTGGAGAGAGCTACGACCAGCGCCAGATCATCGCGGAGCTGGTGGCCCAGCAATACCGGCGCAACGATCAGGCCTTTCAGCGCGGCTGCTTTCGGGTGCGCGGCGATTCTGTGGAGGTGTGGCCCGCCCATCTCGAAGACCGGGCATGGCGATTCTCCTTCTTCGGCGACGAGCTGGAGGCCATCGTCGAGTTCGATCCGCTGACCGGCGCCAAGACCGACAATTTCAAGCAGATCCGCATCTACGCCAATTCGCATTACGTGACCCCGCGCCCGACGATGCAGCAGGCGATCATCGGCATCAAGAGGGAGCTGCGCCAGCGCCTCGACCAGCTCGTGGCTGAGGGTAAACTGCTGGAGGCACAGCGGCTGGAGCAACGCTGTTCCTTCGATCTGGAGATGCTGGAGGCAACCGGCGTCTGCAACGGGATCGAGAACTACTCGCGCTATCTCACCGGGCGCGCACCGGGCGAGCCGCCCCCCACCCTCTTCGAATTCATCCCCGACAACGCCATCGTCTTCGCCGACGAAAGCCACGTCTCGGTCCCGCAGATCGGCGGCATGTATAAGGGCGACTTCCGCCGCAAGTTCACGCTGGCCGAGCATGGTTTCCGCCTGCCCTCCTGCATGGACAACCGGCCCCTCAAGTTCGAGGAATGGGACGCGATGCGCCCGCAATCGGTCTTCGTTTCCGCCACCCCGGCGGCGTGGGAGATCGAGCACTCGGGCGGCGTCTTTACCGAGCAGGTGATCCGGCCGACCGGCCTCGTCGATCCGCAGGTGGAGATCCGGCCCGTCGAAAGCCAGGTCGCCGACCTGCGGGACGAGATCCGGCGGGTGGCACTGGCAGGCCTTCGGGTGCTGGTCACGGTCCTGACCAAGCGGATGGCGGAGGATCTGACCGAATATTTCCACGAACAGGGTATCCGTATCCGCTACATGCACTCCGACATCGACACGATCGAGCGGATCGAGATCCTGCGTGACCTGCGTCTTGGCGCCTTCGACGTGCTGGTGGGCATCAACCTGCTGCGCGAGGGGCTCGACATTCCCGAATGCGGTCTCGTGGCGATCCTTGATGCCGACAAGGAAGGCTTCCTGCGGTCGGAGACCTCGCTGATCCAGACCATCGGGCGGGCTGCGCGGAACGCCGACGGGCGCGTCATCATGTATGCCGACCGGATCACCGGCTCGATGGAAAGGGCCATCGGCGAGACCGACCGGCGGCGCGAAAAGCAGGTGGCCTACAATACCGAGCACGGGATCACGCCCACGACGATCCGCAAGAACGTGGAGGATGTGCTGTCGGGCTTCTGGAACGGCGATACCGACATGGCGCGCGTGACCGCCAAGATCGACAAGCCGATGGTGGGCGGCAACCTCGCAACCCATCTCGACGCGATGCGAACCGCGATGCGCAAAGCCGCCGAGAACCTCGAGTTCGAGGAGGCCGCGCGCCTGCGCGACGAGGTCAAGCGGCTGGAGGCGGTGGACCTCGTGCTGTCGGACGATCCCATGGCGCGGCAGTCGGTGGTCGAGGAGGCCGCGCGCGACGCGCAGAAGATGTCGGGACGATCCTCCGCGGGACGCGCGGGGCAGCGGGGCGGCAACAAGCGCAGCAAACGGCGATGAGTCCTCAGGCTCACGCGAAATTGTTGCGCACGCCGTCGTTCGCGGGCATAGTGCGGAAGCGACGTTAACTCTATCGACCACTGTCTTCCGTTCTGCGGCACAGCATTCGATGTCAGGCTGACGCTGCCGGGCCGCCACGATCCTGTGGGCGGCGACTTTACGGGAGACATCACGATGGCCAAGGGCACCGTGAAATGGTTCAATGAAACCAAAGGGTTCGGCTTTATCGCCCCCGAGGGCGGCAAAAAGGACGTGTTCGTCCACATCACCGCGCTTGAGCGTGCGGGTCTGCGTACCTTGGCCGACGGCCAGGCCGTGACTTTCGACATTGAAGCGGGCCGCGACGGACGCGAATCGGCTACGAACCTCGCCATCGCCTGAACAATCGGCAGGTCCGGCCTTCGCCCTACGGGAGTTGATCCCGTAGCGCCGCCGGCCGGACCTGCGCTCCGCCTTCTGCCATCGCTCACGGTGCAGGCCATACCATCCGGTGCTGAACAGCGCGGCTGAATGCCCTGCGCAGGCCTTCGGTCGATATGGGCGCTTTCAGCAGGATCAGCCGGTCCGGGTCCCACCCCGTCAGCCACGACGACCCCTCATCTGTCACGAGAATGATGCGCATCGACGCAGGGTATGGGCCGATCAACGCGACCATGCGATGCGCCGCGTCCCGGCTGACGAGCGCGCCCCAGTCCACGACGAACAGACCGAAACCCGTCGCGGACCCTTGGATCGCCTCGATCGCGGCGAAGAGGTCCGTCTCTACCTCGACCTCGCAGCCCAGATCGCGCAGGCCGCTGTCCAGCGTGGCCTCCCGGACCCCATCGCTCAACACCAGCGCGCGGATCGGCCGCAGGCCCCGCATCGCAAGGTCGGGGAGAATGCTGCTCTGAAGCGTCATGTCATCCTTTCCGCAGGGACTGGCTGACGGATGCCTCCTTGCGATAGAGGACAGCATGACAAAGCCGGATTACCAGACCCTTATCGACGCGACGACATGGGCCTTCATCGAACGGACCCTCGGCTTTACGCCGCCGGGCAACGTCGCGGGGTCGATCGAAGCACAGCGCGAGAGCTATGACGGGATGTGCGCCGCGTTCCATGCCGGGCGGCCACCGGGCGTCGGCGTCACGGACGAAAGCGCGGGCGGCGTGCCTGTCCGCCGATACGAGACTGACCGACCTGCGGGCACAGTCGTCTACCTTCACGGCGGCGGATTCGTTCTGGGCGGGCTCGACAGCCATGACGACATCTGCGCCGAGATCGCGGCCACCGGCCCACGCGTCGTCTCCATCGACTACCGGCTTGCACCGGAACACCCCCACCCGGCGGCCTACTTCGATATGATGGCGGCCATCCGTGCGACAGCGGCGCGATCCGGTCCGGTCGTTCTTGCGGGTGACAGCGCCGGGGCGGCACTGGCGGCCTCCGCCTCCCACGCACTCAGGGGGGCGGAGACGGTCCGCGGCATCGTGCTGATCTATCCCGGCCTGGGCGGGAGCGTGAACCGGGGCTCCATGCTGACCCACGCCAATGCGCCGCTTCTGAGCCGGTCGGACATTCTCGCTTATCAGGACGCGCGGTTCGGCAGCGGTCCGGTGGTCCGGGACGCTACCTCTGCGGTGCTGGCAGACACCGATTTCAGCGGACTGCCCAAGATTTCGATCTTCGTCGCCGAATGCGACCCGTTGGCCGACGACGGATATGACTATGCAGACGCGATACGGGCAGCAGGGGGCGAGGCGCGATGCGTCACGAACGCGGGGATGGTCCATGGCTGGCTCCGCGCGCGCCATTCGGTGCCCAGAGCGCGGGCCGCGTTCGACGGCATCGTGCGGGCCATCGGAGGCATGGTCTGACCGCTCAATCGACGCGCAGGCCCGTCTCCGCCCCCTGCAGCTCCATCGATCCGTCGGACCGGAACAGCCGCGCCTGCCTGCGGCCGGCCTTTTTCGAGGCATAGAGCGCCTGATCCGCATCAGCCAGCATCTGTTCGGGGTCGGGACGGGCGTAAGTCTCCGATACCGCGATGCCGATGCTGGCCGATACGTGACAGGTCGTATCCTCGAAGCGCACGGGCTTGCTCAACCGCTCCACGATCCGGTTGGCGATGCGGGAGATGGCGCCGATCTCGGCCAGATCGGCATAGAGGATCACGAACTCGTCGCCGCCGACCCGTGCCACGGTGTCGGACTTTCGCGTCTCCGACGTGAGCACGCGCGCCACCTCGCGCAGAACCTCATCGCCCGCGGCATGTCCCAGCGAATCGTTCACCTCCTTGAAGAAATCGAGGTCGATATGGAGGAGGGCGAACGGCGTCCCAGCACCCGCCAGCCTGCCGAACGCCAGGTCGAGGGCGCGGCGGTTGCGCAGCCCGGTCAGCGTATCGGTCAGCGCCTGCTCCTCGGCGGTGTTCTTGGCCCCCTCGAGCCGCCGGTTCAGGCCGTTCAATTCCGTCATGATGAGCTGCTTGGCCTCCACCAGATACAGCAGCTCGATGGCAAGGTCGGTCGGCGCGAAGTCAGAATCGGTCAGATGATGGGCCGACACCGCCTCCACCACCCCGATTCCGAAGGAGAGGTTGACCAGAAGCCGGTCGCTCGCCGCGATCGGGACGACAAGCCCGCGGAAGGTCTGGTGCGGCGACCCGCTCTGAACCAGAAACAACCGCTGCCCGGTGCGGGTGCGCAGATCCTCGATCCCGCTCACGTCGCCGGGGCGGCGGATCGAGAACGCGTCCAGAAACGGGCGGCCGATAAGGGGGTCCTGTCCGAAAAGCTTGCCCACCGTCGGACCATGCGACAGCACCGTCCCGTCGGCGGCCACGACCAGATGCAGCGGCATCAGCCGGCCGAGCGACGCGGCGTCCAGATCAACGGCCTTATGAGATGTCGTCTTCATGCCGTGGACTGTCTTTCGGCAGGACCGGGGGGGACCAGCCACCGCGCCATACGCGTTGCCGGCGCGAAAGGGAACCGCGGGGACCGGCTTCCCGCCCCGACCGATCCGCGTCCCGACTGACCGGCGCAAGCGCGCATCATCGCGCCCCCCGCGCACCAAGATCAAAGGGTTGCCCATCGGCAAAGCTGCTCTCCAGCAAATTGATCGAGATCATGTCGGCCCCGGTATCTGTCCCCCGATGCTCCAGATAGACCAGCGCGCCATAGTCGTCCGCCGTGGCGCGCAGCAGGCCAAGGAGCACATGTCCCGCCCCCTCGATCCGGGAGCGGCAGCGCAGAACGAACTGCCCCGGCGACTCCTGCCTCAGCTCCAGTTCGGGTAGTTCCAGTTCCGGCAGGGCAAGGCGGGTGCGGTCGGGCATTTCATCCAGCGAATGGAGGAAATCGTTGAAATCGACCCCGCCGAATCGCAGTAGCCTCCGCACCTGCTGGGTATTCTTGTGGGATGCGATGTAGGTTCCCATATCCTCCATCAGCGTGATGCGGGGGCGGCCCAGCACGGTGACGGCCGCGTTAAGCGTCCGCTCCGTCACGTCGAGGTCGTAGGACATCATCGGTTCGAAATTCTCGAACCCCAGCCCGGCCTCCCGCGCCACGGCGAGCCAGGATGCCATGCCGTAGCTGTCGCGGATGAAGGACTGGATCGCCTTGTTGATCAGACCGTGCATAATGCCTACCCACTGAATCCGAAAACTCTAGCGAAACCTTATTAACAAACGTTCAACGAAGGTTCAGAAATCAGTCGGTGCGCCGCCTTCCTGTTTGCGGCGCGCGACGAATTGCTCCAGCTCGGCACGGTGATCGCCATTCATCGCGGGTGCCTCGAACTCGGCGACGATCTGCTTGGAGATCCGATGCGCGCGTTCGTGCGCCCACTGCGCACCGTCCTGTTGCCACGCCTCGTAGTTGCGCCAGTCCGACACGAAGGGCGCATAGAACGCGGTCTGATAGCGGTCCTGCGTGTGTTGCACGCCGAAGTAATGCCCGCCCGCGCCAACCTCCCTGATCGCATCGAAGGCGAGGTCGTCTTCGGTGGTGGCATAGGTCGCCTCCTCGAAATATCGCTGGATCATCTGCAGAACCTCGCAATCCAGAACGAATTTCGCCTGACTGGCGATCAGCCCGCCTTCGAGCCAGCCCGCCGCGTGATAGACCATATTGGTGCCCGACTGCACCGCAGCCCAGAGCGAGTTCGACGTCTCCCACATCGCCTGCGCGTCCGGCACGTTGCCCGCGCAGACCCCGGACGAGCGCAGCGGCAGGCGATAGAACCGCGCCAGCTGACCCGTCATCTGCGTCGCACGCATGTATTCCGGCGTGCCGAACGCAGGCGCGCCCGACTTCATGTCAACATTCGACGTGAAAGTGCCGATCGCTACCGGACAGCCCGGATTGATATACTGGAGGAGTGCGATCGCCGCGAGCCCCTCGGCCAGCGACAGCGCCACCGCGCCCGCCATCGTCACCGGCGCCATCGCACCCGCGAGCGTGAAGGGCGTCACCACGACGGGCTGCCCGCGCCGGGCCAGACGCATTGCGCCGTCGAGCATCGGATAATCGTGTTTAAGCGGTGAGACGGAGTTGATGTTGGTATACATCCGCGGCGTAGCGTCGAACTCGGCATGGCTGAGACCGCCCGCGATGCGCACCATTTCCATCACGTCCTCGACCCGCTCGGCACCCAGCGAGTAGGCGTGGCAGACCTTGTCGGTCAGCGTCAGCTTTTCATAGAGGCAGTCGAGATGGCGGACGGAGGGATGGATGTCCACCGGCTCCACCGGATAGCCGCCCGCGATGTGGATGCAGTTGAAATACTGCGTCAGCTTGATGAAATCCTTGAAGGTTTCGAAATCTCCGGATCGTTTGCCACGCTCCATGTCCCAGGCGTTGGGCGGCGATGAGACGTTGACGAAAAGCATGTGGCGACCGCCCATGACCAGCGCGCGGTCCGGGTTGCGCGGCGTGATGGTGAACTGCGCGGGTGCGGTCTTGAGCATCTCCATGACGAAGCTCTCGTCCATGCGGACGTTGGTGCCCTCCACCCGGCAGCCGGCCTGCGCCATGATGCGGGCCGCGTCGGGGTTGAGGAACTCGATCCCGATCTCCTTCAGGATCCGCATCGCGCTGCGGTGGATCGCCTGCACGCCGTCTTCGTCCAGCGGCTCCACCGGGCGGTCGGGATTGACCGGGATCCGCCACGGCATCTGGTCGATCACATCGCTGCCCGCGCGCACCTTATGACCCGCACGCCCCCCGGCGCGGCGTCGCTTCGCTGTGTCGTCCGTCATGACGGGGCCTCCTCGGGCGATCGCTCCCGAAGATGGCGCAGGGCGCGGGCGTAGAGGCCGCTCACCGCCGACGCGATCGTGTCGTATTTCGCCCTCGGGTCAGCCCAGCGTCGCGATCCATCCCTTGAGGTGCCCGATGTCGGGCAGGACCACATCGGCGAGCGGGGCCAGATCCTCCGCCCCGGCGATGCCGGTCAGGACCGCCACCGTCCGCACGCCGGCTGCCCGCCCCGCGATCAGATCGTGGCGGCTGTCGCCCACCATCACGGCCTCGCGCGCACCCACCCCCGTGGCGGAGAGGAACGCCGTCACCATCCCCGCACCGGGTTTCGCGCCATGACCCGAATCGAACCCTGCGATGAAATCGAAGAGGTCGTCGATCCCGTGCGCCTCCAGATGCATGCGGGCGGGCGTTTCGGCATCGTTCGTGGCGAGGCCGAGCCTGAGGCCCGCGTCGCGCAGCCCCTCCAGCGTCTCCCGCAAGGGCACAGCCGGGACCATCTCCGTCGTCGCGGCGACCGCGTTGATATGGGCCACCAGCGCCTGCCGATCCAGCCCCGGCACAAGGGGCGCCAGCGCCTCCGCGACCTCGGCGGAGGTGCCCGCGATCACGAAGCTGTCGGGGCGGAAATCATGCGCCTCGGGCAGATAGCCCATCACGCGCGCCAGATCCCGCGCCTCGGCTCCCTGCTGCGAAAGGTCCGCGATCAGTCGGTCGGCCCAACCGGACCAGCTCTTGCGGAAGTCGAACAGTGTTCCGTCCTTGTCGAACAGGATGGCCTCGATCATCGTTTCATACTCCTTCAGGTCCAGTGCACCGCATCGCCGCCCGGCAGGGCAAAGCGGGCCTGCATCGGTTCGGTGTATTTCATGCCCCTTGCGTCGCAGAACGCCATGACCCGCGCATCCTCGGCCAGAAGGAAGTCGAGGGCCGCCGCCAGAAACTCGGGCGTCTGGACCGCGGCGCCGATATCGTGCGGGTCGAATCCGCTGGAACCGAGGAATGCGCCGAGGAGGTCTTCCTGCTCCGCGATCCAGACGAACGCCTCGAGCGCGAGGCTTTCAGCGGATTGTCGCCGATCGGTCATCGTTCTGCCTCCATTTCGGGTCCGCAGGGCGCGGATCGGGTTAATTCTCGTCATTCCGTAAAGGCCGCCGAAAGGAATCCTTAACCTAATCGGCAGCATTCTTGGAGCACGGATTCAAGGTGCGGGCGTAGACATCATGGCAGGCAGGATACTGATAGTCGACGGCACGGCGACCAACCGGATCGTCTACAAGGTCAAGTTCGGTGCGGCCTTCTATGACACTCTGATCGCGGTCGACGGGGCAGGCTGCCTGAAGCTCGCGCGAGAGGCGGTGCCTGATCTCATCCTGCTCGATCTGGCGCTGCCCGACATGGCCGCGACCGAGGTGCTGAGCCGGCTCCGCGCCGATCCCGTGACGCGGGCGATCCCCGTCATGATCGTCACCTCGGACTGCGAGGAGGAGGAGCGGCTGGCCGCCCTCGCGGCCGGCGCCGACGACGTGATGGGCAAGGGCACGGACACCGAGACGCTGCTGGCCCGGGTCCGCAACCTGATGCGCGGCCGCGAAGCGCTGACCGAGATGGAGGGCGGCGGCGCATCGCTCCATGCGCTGGGGTTTGCGGAGGCCGCCGAGGGGTTCGCCCCGGCCGCGACCGTGGCGCTCGTCACGCTCCGGCCCGACACCGCGCTCCGCATGCGCCGAGAGCTGGCCCGCGAGATGCCGCACAGGATGCTGATCCTGTCGCGCGAGGATGCGCTGTCGGATGCGGGCGCTACCCCGCCGCCCGACATCTACGTGATCGAGGCCGAGAGCGAGGACCGCGGTGCGCACCTTCGCCTCGTCTCCGAACTCAGGAGCAAGAGCCTCGGGCGCTATTCCGGGATCTGCGTCGTGGGTGCGGCGGGCAGCCGGCTCGACGCCGCGATGGGCTACGATCTGGGCGCCGACGACGTGGTGCGGAGCGAGGGCTCGATGCGCGAACTGGCGCTGCGCCTGCGCCGCATCCTGGAGCGCAAGCGTCACGGTGACCGGCTGCGCGCCTCGGTCCGCAACGGGCTGCGGCTGGCCGCGATAGACCCCTTGACCGGGCTCTGGAACCGCCGGTCCGGCCTTGGACAGTTGCGCGACATCGCGCAGGGCGCGGTGCGCCATGGCACGCCCTATGCGGTGATGGTCATCGACCTCGACCATTTCAAGGCGGTCAACGACACCCACGGACACCCCGCCGGCGACGCCGTGCTGATGGAGGTGGCCGCCCGCCTCACCGCGAACCTGCGGTCCGCCGACCTTCTGGCGCGGATCGGTGGCGAGGAGTTTCTGGTCGCTCTGCCCGACACCGACATGGCCTGTGCCCGCGCCATCGCGGAGCGGCTCTGCCGGTCGGTGGCCGAACGTCCCATCGCACTGACCGGGGGAAAAAGCGTGCGGATGACCGCATCGGTCGGACTGGCCAGCGGCGAGCAGCCCGGGACCGCGGGCACCGGCAGCGATGCCCCGGCCTTCGACCGGGCGGATCAGGCGCTCCTCTCCGCCAAGATGAACGGACGCAACCGTGTCACGGTTGGCGCATCCGGCCAGCAACGCAACGTCCTGCGCTACCTGTCGGCAAGCTGATCCGTCAGGGCTTTCGGCCCCGGTGCCTTTGGGCCATCGCATCCTCCAGCCGGTCGGCGAAGGCGCTGCGCCCGGCATCGGTCATCGCGGCCATCCGGTCCAGCAGCAGCGACTGACCCAGCATGCGCCGCGCCTGCGCCCGCTCCGCCTCGCGCGACAGCGCGGTCTCGAGCGCCGCACGCTCGAACGGCACGGCCCGCAGCAGGGCGTCGAACGTCGCCATGTCGGCGCGCATTTCGCTTTGGGCCGCGCGAAGGTCCGGCGCGCGCGCGATCCACGCCTTGCGCAGCGCCGCCTTATCCGCAGACGTCAGCGCGGCGGTGAAGGGACCGAATCCCAGCGCGCGCACCGCTACTGGTGGCGCGCCGAGCATCCGCTCCCGGATCAGGCTGCCGCCGAGGAGGCCCACCAGCAGGAAGTTCAGCACCAGCGATCCGGTCAGCACCCATCGACGCGATCCTGTCATGGCGTGACCCCCGGCAACATGTCGTCGTAGTCGGGGATCAGCTCCACCGACGCCACGCTTTCGTCCTGCCAGAGCGCGTCGGTCACGTCGGCCAACGGCGCGGGCGGCACCAGACCGAGCCAGAGGCCGGCCAGTGCCGCTCCGGCCATCCCCGCAACGGCGAAACCGCCGCGAAGCCCACCCGTCAGCAGATGACGCAGCCGCTGGCCCAAAGCCGCCCCCCGCACCGGACGCGGCTGCAGCTTTCGCGCGTCCGCAGCCACCCGCGCCATCAGCGCCGGGGAGGCGCGGAACGACACTGCCCGCTCCGCTGCGAACAGCTGGTCGAGCGCGTCGCCGCTTTCGTCAATCGTCACGGCCATAGCCGATCTCCCCCTTGCGTCCCGCCAGCGCCGCGGCCAGCGCCCGCCTGCCCCGCGCGGTCAGGCTCTCCACCGCCTCCACCCCGATCTTCATCACCGCGGCAATGTCGGGGTTCGCCATCCCTTCGATATGGCGCAGGATCACGGCCTGCCGCTGCCGGTCCGGCAACTGGCCGAGGGCCGCGTGAAGCGCACCGTGACGGTCCGCCTCGATCAGTCCCGCCTCGGCCCCCCCGGCCCCGTCCGCCACCTCGGGCGCATCGTCGAGCGTGACCGACCGGCGCCGCACTCTCCGCCTCAACCGGTCGGTGCACAGGTTCGTGGCGACCCGGTACATCCATGTCGACACCTGCGCCTCGCCGTCGCGCCAGTCGGGTGCGACGCGCCAGAGCCGCAGCATCGTCTCCTGCGCCACATCCTCCGCCTCTGCCCGGTCGCCGCCCAGAAGCCGCGTCGCGTAGCCGAGGATACGCGGCACCAGCCGCTGGGCCAGCACCCCTGCCGCGCGGGCGTCGCCGGTCGCGTAGCGACGCAACAGCGCCGCGTCCGACAGGGCGCCGGTCGCGGTCGGGCAGTCCGGGGGCATCTCCATCGCGTCGCATTATCCCGACCCTGTACACCAGTTCAACGCGCAGGCTCCGGGCACCCGACATATCGCGGGTGCCCGGAGCCGCGCCGGGTCAGCGGTTTTCCTCATGGTGCGGCTTCGACGCGCCGTCGGGGCCGTGCTTGCGTTTCCACTCGTCGTGACAATGCCCGTGAGTCCCGGCGCGATGGCCCATCTTCCGGTCGCGCGCGGCCCTCACCTCTTGCTTCGACATGGGCCCGTCCCGGTCGGAATCGATCCGGTCGTCCGCCATCAGCGGGACCGCAAGCTCGGCCGCGGAAAGCTGCTCGTCACCGTTCACGTCCAACCGCTTGACGATCGTTGCTGCACGGGCCTCGGACCGCTCCTTTGCGTTCTGCATGAACCGTGCGGACAGTTCCTGCGCGTCGATCTTGCCGTTCGCGTCGGTGTCGAGGCTGTTGATGCGCACCGCCCTTGCGGCCTGCGCTTTCGCGCCCATGCCGGCGCCGTTACCGGTTCCGTCGGTCTGCTGGATGCTTCCGGCAACGTCCGGGCTCGGCGTCGGCGTGTCCTGCGCCAGTCCGGGGGCCGTAAGGCCCGCGGCGATACATGCCGCTGTCAGTCCTGCGCGTCTGATCATGGGTCGGTCCCTGCAAATTCCGGGGCAAACCGCTTGCCTCGTGCACACAGCCCTAACGCCCCTCTCGCCTCGATCCGTCGCCCATTGCCGTCATTTTCGCGACAAGGGGCCGCAACCGGACGCTTCCCCCTCCCCTTTGCCCCCGGAACCCCCTAGATGCGTGGAATCGGGAGGAGCGGAGGCGGAGCGATGCAGACCGACACGATCGAGGCCGAGCGCAACACCATGCTAGCCCTGAAACGCGGCTGGCGCCGGCGCTGCCCGAATTGCGGCGCAGGCCCGATGCTGCGCGGCTATCTTCAGGTCCGCGAAACCTGCCCGGTCTGCGGCGAGTCGCTTCATCATCACCGGGCTGACGACGGGCCGGCCTATCTCACGATCCTGCTCGTCGGGCATCTGATGGCGCCGCTGATCCTGCTGGTCTTCGTCGAATACCGGCCGGAGCCCCTGGTGCTCGCCACCATCTTTTCGGTCGGCACGGTGGCATTGTCGCTCTTCCTGCTCCCGCGGCTGAAGGGTGCGCTCGTCGGCATGCAGTGGGCCAAGCGGATGCACGGCTTCGGCGGGGGTGACTGAGGCCACACCTATCCGTGCCGCCGCGTCGGTCGTGCTCTGGCGTCGGACCGGGACGGGCGGGGCGGAGGTGCTGATGGGCCAGCGCAGTCACGGCGCGGTTTTCATGCCTTCGAAATATGTCTTTCCCGGCGGTGCGGTGGATCCGGGCGATCACGGAACGGCGTTCGCGGCCCGCCTCCCCTCAACCTGCGCGCACCGGCTGACGCTGATGAGCGACGCCGACCCCGACGCACTGGTCACCGCCGCGATCCGCGAGCTGCGGGAGGAGACGGGCCTAGCCGTAGCGCGATCCGGCGTCTCACGAACCGTCCCCGGCGCAGCAGGGCTTGCCCCGGACGCCAGCGCGCTCCGCTTTCTCTTTCGCGCCATCACGCCGCGAGGGCTGCCACGCCGGTTCGACGCGCGATTCTTTCTGGTGCCCGCGACCGCGCTCCACGGCGATCCCGACGACATGACGGCGGCCTCGGCCGAACTGTCGCACCTGCGCTGGGTCGCGCTCGACCGCGCCCGCACGCTCGATATGCCTTTCATAACCGGGGTGGTGCTGGCAGAGGCCGCCCGCGCGCTGCGCGAAGGACCGGACCCTGCGGGCGTGCCGTTCTTCGACAATTCGGGGCCGGTCCCCAGTTTCCGTCGGCTGCTCTGACCCGTGGTCTTAGCGGCGCCCGAAGCCCGGGTGCGCCAGCGGGTCCTTCCGGCGCAACAGGAAGCGGCGGAACACCTGCCCGTAACCGGTATAGGAATAGCCGCCGTTCCGGCGCAGGTAATGGTCGCGGTTCGCGGCATAAAGTGCGGGAAGCCGATACCACGGCACCTTCGGATGCATGTGATGCACGGCATGGAAGTTGTTGTTGAGAAACAGGATCGACAGCGGACCCCGATCCTCCACGATCACGGTGCGGGCGCGGGGCTCGGCATGGGCGCGATGCTCGAGGAATGTGCGGATTTTCAGCAGCCCATGCCCGATCCACACCGCCATAAGGTAGGCCCAGACCGGCATCGCGGAGAGCCCGACCCACACCAGCACCGGCACCAGACCTGCCAGATGGAGCGCCCAGTCGCGCCGCACAGTGCCCTCGCCCGCCACAAGGCGCAGCCCCTCGCGTCCGAGCCAGATCGCGGTGCCGATAATGGGCCCCAGCACGATCCGCCCGATCAGCGTGTTGTTCACGGTCAGGAGCGCCTTGAGCGGGGTCGGAAAGCCAACCCAGACCTCGGGCGCGAAATAGTTCGTTTCGGGGTCGTCGTAGGGGTCGGTCAGGACCGGATCGAAATGATGCGCCAGATGCGTGTCGCGGAACCGCCCGTAGGGCACCGTCAGCCCCGGCGCGGGCGTCATCAGGCCTTCGTTCAGCCACGGCGCGCGGAACGGATGCCCATGCAGCGCCTCGTGCTGCAACGAGGCGTGTTGCGCTATCGCGATGCCGGTCAGAAGGGTCGCCAGCACCGGCGCTGCACCGTAGAGCACGGAGGTCGCGACGAGCCAGACCGCCCATGTCGCAGCCATCACCGCAAGCGTCGGCCATTCGACGAACCGCTTCCCGAACCCCACCACACCCCCTGACGTCACACTGAACCTTTCCGTGTCACGGAAACGTTACATCGAAATGGACATGTCGCCTATTCTCAACCTTGGAAACATCGCATTATCATTGTTTACAATGGTCATCATGTGTCTTCTTTACTGAACAAACGCGCGCGATCCTCCCTGTTCCGCACCCGGCTGGCGGAGGCGATGGCCCTGCGTGCCGTCAGCCAGAGCGCGCTGGCACGGGCGACGGGGGTTGAACGCTCCACCATCTCGCAGCTTCTGGCGGACGGCACGCGGCTGCCCGGCGCGCAGCTTGTGGCCGACTGCGCGGCGACGCTCGGGATTTCGGCGGACTGGCTTTTGGGCCTGTCGGAACGGCCCGAGCCGCTGGCCGACCTCCTCGCCACCTCGCTCACCATCACCGAGGCGCCGCGTGCGCTCATCGATCAGGCGATCTTCGACTGGCACCGGGAGGCGGCGGGCTACAAGATCCGCCATGTGCCCGCGGCCCTGCCCGACATGCTCAAGATCCGTGAGATGGTGGCGTGGGAATACGAGCCGCAGCTTGGCCGCAGCGCCGAACAGGCAATCGGTGCATTCGAGGACCGGCTGGCGTGGATGCGGGACGCGCGCTCGGACTACGAGATCGCGATGCCGGTGCACGAGCTTGCGGCCTTCACTCATGCGACGGGCTATTACGACGGGCTGCCGGTGGCGGTGCGCCGGGCGCAGCTCGACCGACTGATAGCACTGGGGGAGCAGCTCTACCCTTCGCTGCGGATTTATCTTTTCGACGCGAAGCGGGTGTTTTCCGCCCCGGTCACGGTGTTCGGACCGCTGCTGGCGGTGGTCTATCTCGGCCGGCACTACCTCGCGTTCCGGGATTCGGTGCGGGTGGCAAGCCTGACGCAGCATTTCGACTGGCTGGTGCGCGAGGCCGCGACCGGCGCGCGCGACACGGCCGCTCATCTGCGCGCGCTGAGGAAGACGCTCGGGTAAGGCAGGGTCAGCCCGCGACGGGCACCACCACCATCCGCCCCACATCGTAGCCGTTGAAATCGAGCACGTCGCGCGCCGCCGTTCCCCTGTCGGACGGCAGCGCGCCATCCCGGTTCAGGATGAAACCGAAATCCCCCGAGGGCGTCCCCACGATCAGCGTCCGGTATCCGGTATCGACCCAAAGCACCCACCAGACCTGACCGATCCCGCGCGGGTCCGCACCCGGCAGCCGGAACCGCCCCGTCCCCGCCGGCGCCAGCGGCCCGTTCACCGCAATCCGCCGGCCCGAAAGGCAGAGTGCGCCGGAGATCGTCAGCCCCGTCGCGTCGCGCACGATCTCCACCCCCGCGGGGCCGCAGGGTGTCGATCCCGGCGCGGCAAAGGTTGCGACCTCGGCCCAGCGCCCGGTCATCCGCCCGATGTCGAGCGACGCGTTGGAATAGATCGGGGCCGACGCCGTGCGGAACGCGCCCGTGTCCATCACCGGGCGCGCGCAGGCGGCGAGCAGGACCAGCGCCATCAGTCGATGCACAGGCTGACCCTCCGCCCGTCATCCTCGACCACGTCGTTGCAGCCAAAGAGCGGCCTCACCGGGGCGCAGCTCATCGACCGGGCAAGGCAGGCGCCGTCGCAGTCGGAGCCGGTGCGGCAGCTCTTGCCCGCGTCCCGGGTCCGGGACTGACACGATTGCAGCCCGTGCCCGGTGCGGACGAAGGCCCCGCCCGCAGCCTCGCAGGCGAGCCCCGCCGGGGACGGAGCCTCCGGCTGCATGTCCGCCCCCGCGCCATCGCCGGTCTTGGCTGCGATCGCGACGGGTGCGGCCTGCGTCGCGCGCGGCTTTTCCGACAGCATCTGACAGCCGGTCAACGCGCCCACCGCCAGCGTCACCGAAAAGAGCACGCCCCTTCGGCGCCCGCGGATCATTCAGTAGGGCGCGGGATAGGCGCGGTGGGCGAGGTCGATCTCCTCCATCACCTCCGCCGACAGGGTCACGCCGTCGACCCCGATCGCCGTGCGCAACTGCGCGGTCGTGGTCGCGCCGAGGATCGCGATCACCGGGAACGGCCGGTCGCGGCAGAAGGCGAGCGCCATCTGCGCAGGATCGAGCCCGTGGCGCGCGGCGATGCCCATATAGGCGGCCACCGCCTCGAACACAGCAGGCGTGATCCGCCCGCCCAGATCGGGGGTCGCAGCACGGCGCGAATCCTCGGGGATCACCCCGCCCGCATATTTGCCCGAGAGAAGCCCCGCCGCGAGCGGGGAGAAGGCCAGAAGCGGCATCTCCTCCATCGCCGCGAACTCCGCCCAGTCGGTGTCGAACTGCCGGCAGAGCAGCGAATATTCGTTCTGCACCGCCGCCATCCGGGGCAGGCCCGCGGCCTCCGCCACGGAGATCCACACCGACGCGCCCCAGACGCTCTCGTTGGACAGCCCGACCGCGCGCAGCTTGCCCTCGGCCACCAGATCGGCGGCCGTGCGCAGCACGTCCTCGATGTTCGCGCGCACGCGCGACGGATCGATGCGGGGCGGCGCATAGGTCCACATCTTGCGGAAATGGTAGCTGCCCCGGTTCGGCCAGTGAAGCTGGTAGAGGTCGACGTAATCGGTCCCGAGCCGCTTCAGCGACCCTTCCAGCGCCGCGCGCAGGCTCGTCCCCGTCACCGGCGCGCCGTCCCGGACGAAGCCGTTGCCCTCACCCGTGATCTTGGTCGCGAGCTGCACCCGGTCGCGCCCGCCGTTGGCCGCAAACCAGGTGCCGATGATGCGCTCCGTCTCGCCCACCGTCTCGCCCCGCACGGGGTTCGTGGGATACATCTCCGCCGTGTCCCAGAAGGTCAGGCCGTGTTCCAGCGCCAGTGCGATCTGCTCGTGCGCCACAGGCTCCGGGGTCTGGCTGCCCCAGGTCATCGTCCCGAGGCAGAGGTCGGGCACCGTGATGCCGCTTTTCCCGAGGGGCACATGCTTCATCGGTGGCTCTTCTTTCTGGCAAGGGGGGTCCGGGATCGGACCGGACGGTGGCACCAATCGGTGGAGTCCGCAAGAGGTTGGCATTGAGAACGTAAAGCGAACATGCTAGCGTCATCCCATGCTGATTCAGGATCATCGCAACCGTGCCGCTGGGGTTTCGCATCCCCTCTTGTCTTTCGCGCCGGAGGGGCCGGCGCGGGCGCGCGGGCGGGTGCACGAGCTTTGCGGCCCCGCCCGCCGCACCCTCGCCGCGATGGCCTTGGGATCAGGCGACGGACCTCCGGTAATCTGGATCGCCCCCGGCTGGCAGGCCGAACGCATCATGCCGCACGGCCTCCTGCCGTTCGCCGATCCGGGGCGGCTGATCTTCGTCCATGCCCGGAGCGAGGTCGACCTGCTCTGGACCATGGAGGAGGCGTTGCGCTCGGGGGCCGCACCGATCGTCGTGGCGGACCTGCCATTCATACCCGCGCTCACCCCCGTGCGCCGCCTGCACCTCGCGGCCGAGGCCGGGGCCAAGGGTGCGGCCACCCCCCCGCTTGGCCTGATCCTGACGGCGGAGAGGGGGGGCGCTGCGGGCACGGAAAGCCGCTGGCATCTCGGTCCCGTGCCGGGCGGCTGGCACCTCGCGCGGTTGCGCGCGCGCATGGCCCCCCCGGCGGACTGGGCGATCCGGCGCGACCACGGCACCCTCCGGCTGGAGCGGCACCGCGAACCCGCGGATGCCTGACCGTCGCGGACGGAAACGGACGCCTGACCGCCAGGGGCGAAGGGTCAGGCCCGCACGGCCTCCACCATCCGCGCCACGTTGTCGGGGTCGGCGTCGGGCGTGATGCCGTGGCCGAGGTTGAAGATGTGCGGCCCGCCCGCGAACGCCTCCACCACCGCGCGCGTGCCCTCGACCAGCGCGGGCCCGCCTTCCACCAGCAGATGCGGGGCCAGGTTGCCCTGCACGCAGCCATCGCATTGCACCGCCCGCGCGCCCCAGTCCGGCGTCACGGAATTGTCAAGCGCCACGCAGTCCGCCCCCGTGGCGCGTGCGAACCCGACATAGCCTTCCCCCGCCTCGCGCGGGAAGGCGATCACCGGCAGGCCGGGATGGCGGGCCTTCAGCGCGGCAATGATCCGTGCCGCGGGCTTCACGGCGAACGCCTCGAAATCCTCGCCCTTGAGGCTTCCGGCCCAGCTGTCGAACAGCTTCACGACCTCCGCCCCCGCCTTCACCTGGGCGGAGAGATACTCCACCGTCGCCTCCGCGATCCGGTCGATCAGGGTGGAGAATGCGGTCCGGTCGCGGGTCTTGAAGGCATGGGCCGGGGCCTGATCGGGCGTGCCGCGCCCCGCGATCATGTAGGTGGCGACGGTCCAGGGCGCACCCGCAAAGCCGATCAGCGTCGTCTCGCGCGGCAGCGCGCGGGCGAGGATGCGGACGGTCTCATAGATCGGGGCGAGGGTGGCGTCTATCTCATCCACCGGGCGCAGGCCCGCGACCCCCGCCGCGTCGGTAACGGTCGACAGGCGCGGCCCCTCGCCCTGCACGAAGGTCAGGTCGAGGCCCAGCGCCTGCGGGATCAGCAGGATGTCGGCAAACAGGATCGCCGCGTCGAAGCCGTAGCGCCGGATCGGCTGCAGCGTGACCTCGGCCGCAAGGTCCGGCGTGTAGCAGAGCGAGAGGAAATCGCCCGCCTTTTCCCGCGTCGCGCGGTATTCCGGCAGATAGCGCCCCGCCTGCCGCATCATCCAGAGCGGCGGGGTGGCCAGGCGTTCGCCCTTCAGCGCACGCAGGATGGTCTTGTCGGGCATCGGCGGGATCCTTCCCAAGGGTTTGCCTTGCCTTCCAACCGGGGGCCGGAAAGTCAATGCCGCGCAGGACGATCCGGGTTTCCCTTGGCCCCGACTTCGACTAATCCGGGACCATGACCGATCCGCTCCCCTCCCCCGCCCGTCCGCTGCGCATCGGAACGCGCGGCTCCCCCCTTGCGATGTGGCAGGCCAAGGAAACCCGGCGCTGTCTGATGGCCGCCTTCGCGCTGCCCGAGGCCGCGTTCGAGATTGTGGCGATCCGCGTCACCGGCGATATGGTGCAGGACCGCGCCCTGAAGGAAATCGGCGGCAAGGGCCTCTTCACGCGTGAGATCGAGGAGGCGCTCCTGTCGGGCGGCATCGACGTCGCGGTCCACTCGATGAAGGACATGCCGACGCTTCAGCCCGAGGGTCTGGTGCTCGATTGCCATCTTCCGCGCGAAGATCCGCGCGATGCGTTCGTCTCGCCGGGCTGCGCGGGTATTGCGGACCTGCCGGAGGGGGCGGTGGTCGGCTCCTCCTCGCTGCGCCGGCGCGCACAGCTGGCGTTCCGGCGGCCGGACCTGCGGCTGGTGGAGTTTCGCGGCAACGTCCAGACCCGGCTCCGCAAGCTGGAGGACGGCGTGGCGTCGGCGACATTCCTCGCCATGGCGGGGCTCAACCGGCTCGATATGGTGCATGTCGCGCGTGGACCGATCGCAGTGGAGGAGATGCTGCCGGCCGTCGCACAGGGCGCCATCGGGGTGGAGCGGCGGCAAGACGACCCGGCGGTGGCGGCGCTGCTGGAGGCCATTCATTGCAAGGAGACAGGCCGTCGCGTAACCGCAGAGCGCGCGTTCCTGACCGAACTCGACGGCTCGTGCGAAACGCCGATTGCGGGGCTGGCCCTGCTGGAGGGCGGCGAGATCTGGCTCCGCGGCGAGATCCTGCGCCCCGACGGGTCGGACCGGATCGGGGGCGACCTGCGCGGCCCGGTGGAGGATGGCCCCGAATTGGGCCGTGCACTGGCCCGCGATCTGAAGGGCCGCGCGCCGGAAGGCTTCCTCGACTGGGGCTGACGCAGCTCAGGCGTCGGGCAGCACCTTGCCCGGGTTCATGCGGTTGTCGGGGTCGAGCGCCGCCTTCACCGCGCGCATGACCGACAGCGCCACCGGATCCTTCCGCCGCGCCATCGAGGGGCGCTTGGACAGGCCCACACCATGTTCCGCCGAAAAGCTGCCGCGCAGGGCCGCGACCTCATCCTCCACCGCCTCCACAACCCGGTCATGGAGCACGGGATCGTCGCGGGTGGGAAATACGGTGTAATGCACGTTGCCGTCGCCCAGATGCGCCACGCACAGCGGCTCTGACCCGGGGTCGAGGTCGGGCAGGCGCAGGGCCATCCGGTCGAGGAACGTCTCCACCCGGTCGAGCGGCAGGGCGATGTCGGTATCGATGGCGGGCTGGCGGTCATAGGTGATCTCCGCCGCGAGTTCGCGCCGTTCCCACATAGCGCGGCGCTGCGCCTCGGTCCGCGCGATTTCGGCATCGAGGACCGCGCCGTCCTCCAAGGCCGCTTCCAGCATCGATTCCAGCAGCGCCGCGAGAGGCACAACGCCGCCCTCGTCCGGGGTCGCATCGCGCGGTGCGGTGGCGCCGAGTTCGACAAGGATGTTCACATCATGGCGCGGCTCGAATGGCTGGCGAATGTCGGGGCGCGCTTCCGCCAGCCTCTGCATATAGCTGCCGGGCATATATTCGAATGCCTCCACCATGCCGCCCGACGCCTCCTGCAGACGGTTCAGGAGGGCCAGCGCATCGCCGAGGCTCCGCATGGCGAGCGTCGCGGTGGCATGCGCGCGGGGGGCGGGCACCAGCTTCATCACCGCCGCCGTGACGATGCCGAGCGTGCCTTCTGCGCCGATGAAGAGATCGCGCAGATCGTAGCCTGAATTGTCCTTGTGCAGTTCCGACATGAGGTCGAGCACGCGCCCGTCGGCCAGCACCACCTCCAGCCCCAGACACAGCGCGCGGGTGGAGCCGTAGCGCAGCACGTTGGAGCCGCCCGCGTTGGTGGAAAGCACGCCGCCGATCATCGCCGACCCGCGCGCCCCGAACCAGAGCGGGAAATAAAGCCCCTCCGCCTCCGCCGCATCATGGAGGCGCGAGAGCACGACCCCCGCCTCCACCACCGCGATCCGGGACGCGGCCCGCACCTCCCGGATCCGGTTGAGCCGCTCGACCGAAAGCATGAGCCCGCCCTCCGTCATGGCACCGCCGACGAGGCCGGTGCGCCCCGACACGGGACCGATCTTGGCGCCGTGGCGGGCGGCGATCCGCACCGTCTCGGCCACCTGGGCCGTGGAGCCGGGGCGGACGACAGCCGCGGGCCGGGCCGTGTAGTGCCCCGACCAGTCACGGATATGGCCCGCCATGTCGTCGCCTGTCAGGACATGCGACGCACCCACGCAGGCGGTGAGGTCTCGGGTCAGGTCGGTGGTCATGGCGGTCTCCTCTGTCGCGCCTATCTGGGAGGAACGGTGCCGCGTCGGCAAGGGCGACCGCCGACGCTACAGAAAGCTCTGCGGGTCGATGTCCACGGAAAGGCGGAGGTTTGCCGGCATCTTCAGCTGCCCGATCCAGCGCGAGAGTGCCGTTTGCAGAGGGGCCGCCTTCTCCGCCTTGACCAGCAGGCGGACGCGGTGACGCCCCCGGATGCGCGCGATGGGGGCCGGGGCGGGGCCGAAGACCTCCGCCCCGATGGCGCGCAGCGGGTCGTCGCGCCGCGCCAGCTCCGCGCCGAAATCGAACGCGGTCGTCACGTCAGGGGAGGACAGCACGATCCCCGCCATGCGGCCATAGGGTGGGGCGCCCGCGGCCTTGCGCTCGGCGGCTTCGGCGCGCCAGAACGCCTCCTCCTCGCCGCCGAGGATGGCGCGGATCACCGGATGCTCGGGCTGATAGGTCTGCAGCAACGCCTCGCCCGGCTTCTCCGCGCGCCCGGCCCGGCCCGCGACCTGGCGCATCAGCTGGAACGTCCGCTCCGCCGCGCGCAGGTCGGAGCCTTGCAGGCCGAGGTCGGCGTCGATCACCCCCACCAGCGTCAGAAGCGGGAAGTTGTGCCCCTTGGCGACGATCTGGGTGCCGATCACGATGTCGGCGGCCCCCCCGGCGATGGCCACGATCTGGTCCTTCAACGCCCGGGCGGAGGTGAAGAGATCCGATGACAGCACAGCCACGCGCGCGTCGGGAAAGCGCGCGGTGACCTCCTCGGCCATCCTTTCCACCCCCGGACCGACGGGCGCCATCCGGCCCGCCACGCCGCAGGACGGGCACACGTCTGGCATCGGTTTCGTGGCACCGCACTGATGGCACATCAGGCGCTTGAGGAACCGGTGCTCCACCATCCGCGCGTCGCAATCGTCACAGCCCACCCCCATCCCGCAGGCCCGGCAAAGCGTCATCGGCGCGTAGCCCCGGCGGTTGAGAAAGACGAGCGACTGCTCCCCCGCCCGCAGCCGCGACGCGATCGCGCCGGCCAGCGGCGCCGACAGCCATCGGTCCGAAGCCAGCCGTTCGTCGCGCATGTCGAGCGCGCGCATCGCGGGCATCCGAGCCTCGCCGAACCGCGCGCCCAGATCGAGGCGCGCGTATTTCCCCGCCGCCGCATTGGCCCAGCTTTCGAGCGACGGCGTGGCCGAGGCCAGCACCACCGCCGCCCCTGCACCCTGCGCACGCAGCACCGCCATGTCGCGGGCGTTGTAGATCACGCCCTCCTCCTGCTTGTAGGAGCTGTCGTGCTCCTCATCCACCACGATCAGACCGAGGTCGCGGAACGGCAGGAACAGGGCCGAGCGTGCGCCCGCGACGAAGGCCACGTCGCCCGACGCCGCCATGCGCCAGAGCCTCCGGCGTTCGGTCGCCGTCACGCCGGAATGCCACTCCGCCGGGCGGGTGCCAAAGCGCGCCTCCACCCGGGTCAGGAACTCGGCGGTCAGCGCGATTTCGGGCAACAGGACCAGCGCCTGACGGCCCTTGCGGATGCACTCGGCAACGGCCTCGAGGTAGACCTCGGTCTTGCCCGACCCGGTGACACCTTTCAAAAGCGTGGCGGAGAACCCCCCCGCCGCTACAGCAGCGACCAGCGCCTCGCCCGCCCCGACCTGATCGCCTGCCAGGCGCACCGGGGCCGCGTCGGGATCGGGGGGGCGGTAGGGCAGATCGCGGGGCGCCTCCTCCTCCAGCACCGCGCCGCTGGTCACCAGACCCTTCACGACCGACGCGCCGACACCCGCCTGCCCCGCAAGCTCCTTCAGCGTGAAGGCGAGGCCACCGTAGGCGCGCAGCACCTCCAGCACACGCGTGCGCGCTTTCGTGTCCCGCCCGGGCGCGCCGGTTCCCAGCCGATAGACGCGCCGCGTCGCCGGGCCCTCGCCCAGCCCCGGCGCGCGGGTGGCGAGGCGGATCATCGCGGAGAGCGGCGTCAGTGTGTAGTCGGCGACGCGGGACAGGAACGTCCGCATCTCCTCGCGCATCGGCGGCAGATCGAGCACGCGCAGAACCCGGCGCAACTTGGCGGGATCGATGCGCCCTTCGCCTGGTCCCCAGACGACGCCGAGAATGCGGCGCGGTCCCAGCGGCACCTCGACAAAATCGCCCGTAGCGCAGCCGCCCTCCGGCGCCAGATAATCCAGCACGGAACCGAGCGACCGCCCGAACGCTTCCGTTACGGCGATACCGACCACTTCTCCGTCCCGCCACGCCTGCACCGTCGTC
>JBBSVE010000037.1:0-25456 GCA_038233815.1 Rhodobacterales bacterium | reverse complement strand
CAGCGGCAGGACCAGATCGCCGGCGTAGCCGAGCGTCGCCGTTCCGGCCGTGCTGAACGCCTGCGGGCGCGGCCAATGGATACGGACCGCGGCCACGTTCTGCGATCCCGACCAGTCGAACGAAGGCGGGATGCCGGCATCCCCCGGCGCGCGCCAGTAGGTATGCCAGCCCGGAGCCATTTGCATCTGGAGCCCCGCCATCTGATGCCCGTCCGCCATCGTCCAGCCGCCACGAAGGGCGGTCCGCAGAGCGTCTGTCTGGGCCGATGCCGGACCGGCGGCGAGGAGAAGGAAGAGGAGGAGCGCATGTTTCATGCCGACTCGCATAGCCCGGACGGGCTCCGCACGCAAAAAGATTGCGCGGGTCGCGCGCAACCGTGATCCGCGGGGGATCGCCGCCGCCTGCGTCACTTTCGGCTTGAGGGCGGACACCGGGCGTTCCATCCTGCCACTCAACCTCCAGTGATACGGGATGGATGCGACGATGGATCTCGCCGGAAAGCTGCTGATTGCGATGCCCGGCATGGGCGATGCGCGTTTTGCGGGGACGCTGATCCTCGTCTGCGTCCATTCGGCACAGGGCGCGATGGGCCTCATCGTCAACCGCGGCAAGAGCGATGTGAGCTTTCCCGAACTGCTGGACGGCATGGGTATCGACGGCTCCGCCACGGGGCGGGAGATCCGGGTGCGGACCGGCGGCCCCGTGCAGCCGTCCTGCGGGTTCGTGCTTCACGGAGAGGATTACGGGATGGTCGACGGGACGCTGGATCAGGGCACGCGGCAGATTGCCGACGGGTTCCGGCTGACCACCGCGCAGGATGTTCTGAAGGCGCTGGGCGCGGGCGACGGTCCGAGTGCGGCGGTGCTGATGCTTGGCTACGCGGGCTGGGGTCCGGGCCAGATCGAGGCGGAGATCGCGCGCAACGACTGGCTGACGGCCGACGCGCAGGGCGATCTGGTCTTTGCCGCGCGCGACGAGGGAAAGTGGGCGGGCGCGCTTCGCAGCCTCGGGGTGGACCCGATCGGGCTGTCCTCGGTCGCGGGCCGGGCCTGACCCTTTGGGGTCAGGTCAGCGTGACGCTGGCCGGGGTCAGGCCGTCCACCTCGACGCGGCACGTCTCCCCTCGCCGGATTCGCCCGACGCCCGCCGGGGTGCCGGTCATCACGAGATCGCCCGGCGCCAGCGTCACGAGCCGCGACAGATGCGCGATGATCCCCTCGACCGGCCAGATCATCGAGCCGAGATCCGCGTCCTGCCGCATATCCTCGCCCACGTAGCAGCGGATGCGGCCCCGGGGAACGGTCTGTCCGCGGTGCAGGAGTCCCACTATGGCGGAGGCGTCGAATCCCTTGGCCATGTCCCACGGGCGGCGGGCGTGCTTGGCCTGCGTCTGGAGGTCGCGGCGGGTCAGGTCGTTGCCTGCGGCAAAGCCCCAGACGTGGGCCAGCGCATGCGCGGTCGCGATGTCCGCGCCGCCGGTGCCGATGGCCACGACCAGTTCCGCCTCGTGGTGAAGGTCGTCGGTCGCGGGGGGGAAAGGGATCCGGGCACCATCCTCGACCAGCACATCGCCGGGCTTGGTGAAGAAGAACGGCGGTTCTGCGTCGGGATCGTGCCCCATCTCCCGCGCATGGTCGGCGTAGTTGCGCCCGACGCAGAAGATCCGGCGGACCGGGAACCGGGCGGTGCTACCCTCGACCGGCAGGCTCGGCGGCGTCGGCTGCGGGATCACGAAGGACGGAGTGGACATGGTTGGAGCCTCCTGACGGGTTGCCGGAAGGTGGCGCAGCGACGGGGGAAGGGCAAGGCCCGCTATGGGCGCCCGGTCACGGCCCGATGGTGAAGCACTGGACCGCGCGGGCCTGAAGCCTGCGGCACGCCATGTCGGCCTGATCCCGCGTCAGGCCCATGAAGTTCGCGTCATAGCCGCCGGACCGCTGCGCCACCTTGCGCAGGCCGTCGCCCAGCGTGGCGCTCTCGGACAGCATGGTCTGCATCAGCACCCGCTCCGCCGTCGCCCGCGCGGAATAGTGCCCGAGGTTGACCCCCCAGTGACGCCCGCCGGAGGTGGAGAGCCGGGTCACGACGACCGGTGCCGCAGGTGCCTCCGCCGTGCGCGGGAGGGGGGCGCGGAACGAGGTCGACGCGGAGGCGAGGGCTGCGATCTGCGGTTCCGCCTCGGTCGGGATCGGCTCCGGCGCGAGGGTCGGTTCCCGCTCCGCCCGGGCCGGGCGCCGGATCACGTTGCCGGTGGTGGACGCCTCCACGACCTCGAACGGAATCGGAGCGGGGGCTGCGGCCGCCAAGGCGCCCGCGATCCCGTCCTGCATCGCATCCACCGCCACGGCAATACCGACGGAGCCGTCCGGGCGCGCGCGCGGCCGGGGTGAGGTGCCGAGCGAGGGCCCGCCTGCGCCGTCGCCTTCCTCCTCCTCGCCCTCGTCGGGCGATTGCGCTGCACTGACCGAGGCCACCACCATATCCACGTCCGCCGGCATCACGACAGGCCCGGGACGCACCGTCGTCGCGTTTCGCGGCGCGGTGCGGAAGCCCAGATCAAGGAGCTTTGCCATCTTCGCGTTGCGTTGTGCGGTGGAGGTGCCGCCGAAGACCGTGGCGATGATGCGGACGTTACCACGCTCCGCCGAAGCGGTGAGGTTGAAGCCCGCGGGGCCGGTGTAGCCGGTCTTGATCCCGTCCGCGCCCTTGTAGGCATCGAGGAACTTGCGGTTGGTGTTGTTGACCTGCGCGATCCCCGCATCGGCGGAGCGGCGGGAGAAGATATTGTAATATTGCGGGAAATCGTAGAACAGCCGACGCCCCGCAATGGTCATGTCATGCGCGGTCGAGCGGTGCCCCGCCGCGGTCAGCCCGTTCGCCGTCTTGAAGGTCGAGTTCTTCATGCCGAGCGCGCGGGCCGTGCGGTTCATCCGCTCCGCGAAAGCGGGCTCCGACCCGGAGAGGTAATCGCCGATCGCCGAGGCCGCGTCATTCGCGGATTTCACCGCCGCGGCCCGGATCAGATAACGCAGCGCGATCTTCTGGCCCGTCTTCAGGCCGAGCCGTGAGGGCGGCTTGGAAGCCGCATTGCGCGACACCGTGACCATCGTGTCGAGCGAGATCTCACCGCGCTGGATCGCGTCGAACACGATGTAGAGCGTCACCATCTTGGTGAGCGAGGCCGGATGCAGCCGGGTGTCGGCATTCTCGCTGTAGAGCGTCTTGCCGGTGCGCGCATCCATCACGAATGCCGCATAAGGGGCCGCCACCGCGCGCAGCGGAAGGGCCGCGAGGAGGATGGCAAGTGCCACATATCCGAAAAAGCGGGCAGACTGCCCCCGAAGCGATGCCACGTCGCTTATCCCTTGTCCTGCCTCTGACGTGCCCCGGTTTTTGTGGGGCTTGCTGCTCACCTGAACGCTAGCATGGCCGCTTTCGTCGCAAAACCCCAAACTTCCCATGGGTTTGTCGAGACCTGTTAATCTTCATTAAAAAGAGCATATGTTGATGGACACAATGGCCGATCCGCAAGGGTTTGTGGCCTTCCGCAACTGGCCTGTTGCAGATCGGCCAGCACCACCGGACGTTGAGCAGCGCTTTGCCGTCCGTAGTGCTGCCCCGATCGGGCGGCCCCCTTTTCGTTTCAGCCGAAACCGCTATATTGGCCGGCACCGACCCAGATCCCGAATCCCTTCGCGCCGGAGCATTGGCCTTGATCCCTCGTCCCGTCATCCTCTCGCAAAAGCCCGACGGCACCGGCCCCGGGAACGGACGCGATGACGGCGACGCGGCCCTGCTGACCAAGACCCGGACCAAGACCGAACGCCCGCCGCTCTACAAGGTGATGCTGCTGAACGACGACTACACGCCGATGGAATTCGTGGTTCATGTGCTGGAGCGGTTCTTCGGCCTCAACCACGCGCAGTCGTTCGAGATCATGCTGGCGGTCCACAAGAAGGGGCTGGCGGTTGTCGGCGTCTTCTCGTTCGAGGTGGCGGAGACGAAGGTGGCGCAGGTGATGGATTTCGCCCGCCGTCATCAGCATCCGCTGCAATGCACGATGGAAAAGGAATAGCCGGGGCCGTCGCTCCGCATTCCCCCGAAAGGATCAAGGCCGCATTTGCGGCTGCCCATGGATGCTGCACGTCTCGACCTCGCACTCGACAGCGGCGCGCTGATCCTGCCCGACGCGGGCATGATCCTCGTGCTGCAACCTCATGCGGGGGACGATCTGACGGCCCTGCCGGTGCAGCGGGTCCGGGTCGTGCAGGGGTTCCGCCCCGATCACGACTGGTTTGTGGCACAGGGGTTCGACACCGTCCCTGACCTCGGCGATGCCCGCGGTGCCGTGGCAATCGTCTGCCTGCCGCGCGCAAAGGCGGAGGCGCGGGGCATGATCGCGGCGGCGGTGGCGGCGGTGGCACCGGGCGGGCTCGTTGTGGTGGACGGCCAGAAGTCAGACGGCGTGGTTTCCGTCCTGCGCGACCTGCGCGCGCGGGTCCCGGTGTCGGACCCGGTATCCAAGGCACATGGCAAGCTCTTTTCCTTCCATGCGCGGGGCGACGGCGACGATGGCTGGGGGTTCGCCGACTGGACCGCCCGGCCGGGGGACGTGGACGGCTTTCGCACCGTGCCCGGCCTCTTTTCCGCCGACGGGCCGGACCGCGGCTCCGCGCTGCTGGCCGCGATGCTGCCGGAAAAGCTCGGCGGGCGGGTCGTCGATCTCGGCGCGGGGTGGGGCTATCTGTCGCGCAGCGTGCTGGAGCGGCAGGGCGTGCGCGAATTGCATCTGGTGGAGGCAGAGGCGGCCGCGATCGACTGCGCGCGGGTCAATGTCACCGATCCCAGGGCGCTCTTTCATTGGGCCGACGCTATGACTTTCCGGCTGGAGGGCGGCGTCGATGCGGTGGTCTGCAACCCGCCGTTCCATCATGGGCGGGTGCCCGATACCTCGCTCGGTGTGGCATTCCTGACGGCGGCGGCGCGGCTTCTGACGCCAAACGGCACGCTCTGGCTGGTCGCGAACCGCCATCTGCCCTATGTTCGGCCGCTCCACACCCTCTTCGCGGAGGTGGAGGAAATCGGCGGCGACGCGACCTTCCGGTTGGTGCGCGCCTCCAGACCCGTCCGCGCCCCGCGCTGACCCCCAGTCCCAAGGTCGAAACCCCATGTCCTTTTCCATTTCCGGCAAGACCGCCATCGTCACTGGTTCCGCCGCGGGCGTGGGCCTCGCCATAGCGCGGCATTTTCTCGACAAAGGGGCCAACGTCATGTTCGCTGACATGGACGAGGCCCGCCTCGACCGCGAATGCGGCGAGGAGGCGCGCGAGGAGGGGGCGCTGCGGTTCTTCGGCGGCGATCTCTGCGCGAAGCTGACACTGGCCAACCTGCTGTCCGCGACGATCGACGCATTCGACCGGGTCGACATCCTTGTGAACGCGAGTCGCCAGGTCTTGCCGTCCGATCCGCTCGACCCCGAGGCGGATGCGGTGGAGGCGATGTGGCAGAAGAACGCGCTTTCGGCGCTCCGGCTGTCGCAGCTGACCGCGAAACGGATGATCGCGCAGGCGGAGCGGGAGGGCGGTGCGGCGGAGCGGATCGGCGCCATCGTCAACCTGTCGTCCATCGTCACGGCGCGGCCGCAACCGGGGCTGATGGGTTACGCCATGAGCTGCGCCGCAGTGGAGCAGATGACCCGCGCCATGGCCATCGATCTGGCGCCGCGGGGGATCCGGGTGAATGCGGTGTCGTTCGGCTCCATCATGACGTCGAGCCTCCAGTCCGCACTGAAGGACAGCCCCGATTGGCGCGATGAGATTATCGCGGGCACGCCCTTGGGCCGCATCGCCGCCGCGGACGAGATCGCGGAGACGGTGCAGTATCTCGCCTCGGATGCGTCCGGCTTCATGACCGGGCAGGTGGTAACGCTCGACGGCGGGCGGAGCCTCATCGATGGCGTGCAGGCGCCGGTATTCTGAGGCGCTGCCTACTTCGGGTTAGCGCGCTTGCAAGCCTCGATCGCCGGGCCCGCCGCGCGGCTCAGCTGGCGTTGCTTGGCGCGCATCGAGGTGAGCTTCTGCGCCTCCACGCCAAGGTCGATGGCGGCGGGGCGGGTCACGGTATAGTCGAAATCCTCCAGACAGCGGCGCGGCGGGCGGGCGGGCGAAGTCGGCGTCGCGGGCGCGCCGGGATCGCAAAGCACCCACCGCGTATCGGTCCGGGTCTCGTCGCGCAGCCCGTAGCCGCGTTGCAGGTTGCCTTCCGTCTCGGCGATGAGCCCGTTCAGCACCCGCAGGTCGCGGGTCGCCCCATTGATGCAGATCTGGCGCGGCGAGCAGGCCGTAAGCGTGAGGCCCGCCAAAACCACGCAGGCGAGCGACAGGCGGAGCGGGGCGGTTCGGCCCTGGACGGATGCGGTGTGATCGGACATGGCAACCTGCGAGTGGGGTGAGGGGTCAGGGCGTGGTGGGCGGTTTCGTAATGCGGTAGCTTCCCTCGGGCAGGTCGAGTGCCGCCCTGAGATCGGCCACCTGCGCCATCGAGAGCGTGATCGTCACGCGACCCTCGCCGCGCGGATCGTCCTGATCCAGCGTCACGCAATCCTCGAAGGCGGAGATCGTGACATCCGCGGTCAGGTGGACGGACCCCTCGTCGATCAGGGTGACCACGGTCGCGTCGAACTCGTGCTCGATGGTGAACATGGGATGAGGATACAAGACCGTGGCCCGCGCACAAGTCCGGTGTCGCGCGGGCGATAGGGCTTTCGGCGCGCGGGCGCCCCCGGTAGGGTCGCCGGGCGCGCGAACGGGGTGGGTGATGGCGGTGGGACGGCTCTATGCGATCGGCGCGGCACTGGTCGCCGGATGTGTCGCGGTGTCGGGCTGCGCGCCGATGTCCGCGCCCGTGCCGTTCGAAAAAGCGCTGACGGCGCGCGGCGAAAATCCCGGCCGGGCCGCGCAGAACTTCGTCGCCGCCGTGGCGCGGATGGAGCCGGTGGCCGAACGGACCTGCCGCCGGATCGACATTGCGCGACGGTGCGATTTCCTGATCGTCGTGGACGACCGCCCCGGCCAGCAGCCCAACGCCTTTCAGATGCTGGCCCCCGACGGCCGCCCGATCCTCGGCTTCACGCTGGGCCTGATCGCACAGGCCGACAACACCGACGAGATCGCCTTTGTCATGGGGCACGAGGCCTCGCACCATATCCTCGGCCATATACCGCAGACCGAGGCCAGCGCGCGGGAGGGCGCACTGCTGGCCGGGATGCTGGTCGCGGTAGGCGGCGGCGACGCGGCCGAGGTGCGGCGCGCGCAGAAAGTGGGCGCCAGCGTGGGCGCGCGCCGGTTCTCCAAGGCGTTCGAGCTGCAGGCCGATGAGCTCGGCTCCATCATCACCCAAGAGGCGGGCTTCTCGGCGGTGCGGGGCGCGCAGTTCTTCAACCGCATTCCCGATCCGGGCAACCGGTTTCTCGGCACCCACCCGCCGAACGCCAGACGGCTCGCCGTGGTGAGGGAGACGGTCGACGGACTCGCGCGCGGCAAGGTGCCGGCATTCTGATCGGTCGCAGGCCTGACCGGACCTTCGGATTGCGGGGGCGGCGCTCTCTGTGGCACACAGATGGCGTCGCCCGGAATGGATCGCCATGATAACGAAATTCCGCTGGTTCGCGCACCAGCTCTTCCAGAAGCTCTGGGTCATCGCGGTGGCGTTTGCGCTGCTCGGGCTGATGACCGCGTTCTTGGCGGCCTTCGTGGGGCGGCTCCTGCCCGACGGGCTGGCCGACAAGTTCGGCGCCGATGCCGTGGCGCCGATCCTGACCATTCTCGCCACGACGCTGCTGACGGTCGTGACCTTCTCGCTTTCCGTGATGGTGCAGGCGCTGGCCAACGCGTCGAGTTCCGTGACCCCGCGGGTGACGAAACTGCTGTCGGTTGACCGCACGACGCAGCGGGTGCTGTCGATTTTTCTCGGCGGCTTCATCTTCAGCCTGATCGGACTTATCGCGCTGCAGGGCGGGCTCTATTCCAAGAACGAGCGGTTGGTTCTGTTCGCGGTTACCGTGTTTGTCGTCATCACCGTGGTGGTCGCGATGATCCGGTGGATCCAGCATCTCACCGTGTTCGGACTGATGACCGATTCGATCGGGAAGGTGGAGACATCCGCGCGCGAGGCGATCCAGACGCGGGTGAAGGACCCGTCGCTCGGCGCGCACATGCACGAGGGCGGCCCGCCGCCGGGCACATGGGCGGTGACGGGGCCTGCGGTGGGCTACGTGCGGCATGTGGATCTGGAAGCCCTGCAGGACTGGGCGAAGGAGACGGATGCGCGGGTGTTCGTCACGGCCATGCCGGGTACGTTCGTCCACGGGGCGGCGCCGCTCGCCCATGTCGAGGGCGGAGCAGGCGCGGGGTTCGACGACGTCCGCAACGCCTTCAGCATCGACGACACGCGCAGCTTCGACCAGGACCCGCGCTTTGGCCTCTGCGTGTTGGCCGAGATCGCGCAACGCGCGCTGTCGCCCGCGGTCAACGATCCGGGCACGGCAATCGACATTCTGACGCGCGCGGTCCGGCTCCTCGCGCTCTGGCGGACACCGGGGGAAGAGGATCTTCGCTTTTCTCGGGTCCATGTGCCGCCGCTTCTGATGGCCGACATGATGGCCGACGTATTTCCGGCCATCGCGCGCGACGGGGCGAAGATCTATTCCGTGCAGATCCGACTCCAGAAGATGCTTCTGGCGCTGGTCGAGATGTCGCCGGAGGTGTTCGGCCCCGGTGCGTGGCGCCAGTCCCAAGATGCGCTGGCGCGGGCCGCGTCGGGCGACAATCTGCCGGGGGAGATGGACTCCATACGAAGGGTCGCGCGTGCGGTCGCGACCACCGCGAACCCCGGCGGCGGGATGGCGTTGTGAAACTACGCGGGCGGCGTCAGGTCAGGCGGCCCCAGAGGTCGTAGTCGCCTGCCTCCTCCACCGTCACCCTGCGGATATCGCCGGGAGAGAGGTCCGCGAACCCTTCGTCGATGAAGAGGTTGCCGTCGATCTCCGGCGCGTCGGCGGTGGTGCGGCAGGTGGCGCCGTCCTCGTCCACCGTGTCCACGATCACGTCCAGCGTGCGCCCGACCTTCGCCGCGAGCTTGGCTGCCGAAATCGCCTGCGCCTTTTCCATGAATCGGTTCCAGCGGTCCTGCTTCACCTCCGGCGCGACATGGTCCGGCAGCGCGTTCGACCGCGCGCCGGCGACATCCTCATACTGAAAGCACCCGACGCGGTCGAGTTGGGCCGCGTCGAGCCAGTCGAGCAAGGTCTGGAACTCTGCCTCCGTCTCACCGGGATAGCCCACGATGAAGGTGGAGCGGAGGGCGATGTCCGGGCAAATGGCGCGCCATGCCGCGATCTCGTCCAGCGTCCGCGCACCGGCGGCAGGCCGCGCCATCCGGCGCAGCGTGTCGGGATGGGCATGCTGGAACGGAATGTCGAGATAGGGCAGCACCAGCCCCTCCGCCATCAGGGGGATCAGGTCGCGGACATGGGGATAGGGATAGACGTAATGCAGCCGCACCCATGCGCCGAGGCTGCCCAGATCGCGCGCAAGATCGGTGATATGCGCCCGGTGGCCCCGCTCCGTTGCATGGCGGAGGTCGAGCCCGTAGGCCGAGGTGTCCTGCGAGATGACGAGGAGCTCGCGCACCCCCGCCGCCACCAGCCGCTCCGCCTCGCGCACGACCGCATGGGCGGGACGCGATTGCAGGCGGCCACGCATGTCGGGGATGATGCAGAAGCGGCACTTGTGATTGCAGCCCTCGGAGATCTTCAGATAGCTGTAGTGCCGCGGCGTCAGGCTGACGCCGGAGGCGGGCAGCAGGTCGATGAACGGGTCCGGGTCGGGCGGCACGGCGGCGTGGACGGCATCGAGCACCGCCTCATACTGATGCGGCCCGGTCACGGCCAGAACCCTCGGATGCGCGCCGGTGATATAGTCCGGCTCCGCCCCGAGACAGCCGGTGACGATCACGCGCCCGTTCTCCGCCAGCGCCTCGCCGATGGCACCGAGGCTTTCGGCCTTGGCGCTGTCCAGAAAACCGCATGTGTTCACGATCACCGCATCGGCCCCGGCATAATCGGGGCTGATCGCATAGCCCTCCGCCCGCAGCCGGGTCAGGATCCGCTCGCTGTCGACGAGCGCCTTGGGGCAGCCGAGCGAGACCATGCCAATGGTCGGCTGCGCCGCGCGACCCGAAACGGTGCGCGTGGCGGGCACCGCGGCGCGGGCGAGGTCGGGGCGCAGGTCGGGCGGGTTGATTGGCATGGCGCGTCTATAGCGGGGAACGGCGCGCGGGGGAAGCGGCGCTCTGGGGCCCCGTGGACGCAGGCGGGCACGGCCGGTAGGGTGCGGGCTCGAAACCGGGGGGGAGCGTGCGGGATGCGGTGGGTCGTGCGGATTATCTTCGGCGTTTTGGTGCTGGCCGTGGTGGCGGCGGGGCTGGTCTTCCTCCTCCCCGCCCAGAAGGTCGCGACCTATGCTGCGGCGCAGATGCTCCGGTCCACGGGGCGCGTGCTTAACGTCGAGGGGCCTGTGCGCCCCTCGCTCTGGCCCGTGCTGGGGGTGAAGACCGGGCCCGTGACGCTGTCCAATGCCGCCTGGTCCAAGGAGGGGCCGATGCTGCGCGCGAAGGGGCTGTCGATCGGGGTGGATCCGGCGGCGCTTTTCGGCGGGACGGTGCGGATCACCGATCTGGCCTTTGAGGCGCCGGAGATCCTGCTGGAACGGGCCTCCGACGGTCAGGCGAACTGGGAACTGGCGGGGACGGAAGTGGCCCCCGCCGCCGCGTCCGGGGGGAGTGCGGATCCGGGCCGGACCATATCTCTCGACCGGGCGACGGTGCGGGACGGGCGGTTGCGCTACGTCGATCACCGGCCCGGCGGCATGACGCTTGACGTCAGCGGGATCGAGGCGGAGGCGGCAGTTCCCGACTTTGCGGGGCCTGCCACGGTGCAAATGACCGGCACCGTCGCAGGCAAGGCGCTGACGGCGGACCTGCGTGTGGATCGGGCGGCACCGTTCCTATCGGGAGGGGTGGAGGGGGCGACGCTCAAGGCCACGCTGGGCGCATCCACGGTGGCGTTCGAGGGGCGGGCGGGACTGTCGCCCGTGGCGGCGGAGGGCGACCTTGCGCTGGATCTCGCCGATCTGGACGGCGTGATGGCGCTGGCCGGTCTGCCTGCGCCCGCACTGCCGCAGGGGTTTGGCGCGCAGGTGCGGACGCTTTCGGGCCGGGTGACGCTGGCGCCGGACGGCTCGGCGCATCTGCGGGGCGGCACCCTGACGCTCGACGGGAACCGGGTCACGGGGGATGCGGACCTGACCCTGTCGGGCGAGCGGCCGAAGATCACTGCCCGTCTGGTGGGCGGGGCGCTGGATTTCACTGCCGGCAAGGCGGCACCGGCCCCGGCGGTAGGTCCGGCTCCCTCCAGTCCAGCGAAGGGGTGGCCGGAGACGCCGATTGATGTCAGCGCGCTGGCGCTTTTCGATGCCGATCTGGCGCTGAAGGCCGGGAGCGTCGATCTGGGGTTTCTGACCCTCGGCGCGTCCGACCTGCGGCTGACACTGGACCGGTCCCGTGCGGTGGTGGAGTCGCGCGGGATCGCGGCTTACGGCGGAACGCTCGCGGGCAATGTCGTCGTCAACGGGCGCGGAGGGCTGTCGGTCGGTGGTGATCTCACCCTATCCGGCGTCGATATGCGGACCGCGTTGGAGCGGCTTGCGGGCTTCGACCGGCCGGCCGCGACGGGCGACGTGCGGCTGAAGGTTCTGGGCTCGGGCGCATCGGTGGCGGCGATCATGGGGTCGCTGTCGGGATCGGGGTCGCTTGCGGTCGGTCAGGGCGAGTTGCGCGGGCTCGATCTGGTGGGGATGCTCAGGACGCTGGACGTGAGCTATGTCGGAAAAGGTGCGCGGACTATTTTCGACGCGATCACGGGCAGCTTCTCCATCGCGGGCGGCGTGCTCCGCAACGACGATCTGTTGCTGCGGGCGCCTTATGTGACGGCGGCTGGCGCGGGGACGGTGGATCTGGGCAAGCGCAGCCTTTCCTACCGGATCGAGCCGACGGCGCTGGTGAAGGAAGACGGCTCCGGCGGGATCCGGGTGCCGCTGATCGTGTCGGGCCCGTGGTCCGACCTTGCCTACCGGATTGATCTCAAGGCGCTCGCGGATCAGGAACTGGCCGGGCAAAAGGACGCGCTGAAGGCGAAGGCTGCGGAACGGCTCGGCATCAGGCCGGAGGAAGGCGAAGGGTTCAACGATGCCGCCAAGCGCCGCGCCAAGGACGCGGCGGTCGATGAGGCCGGACGGGCATTGCGCAAGCTGCTGGGAAAGAACTGAGGGCGTCAGATCCGTCCCATCAGCACCAGGATGAGGACCACGACGAGAACCAGACCGATGCCGCCCGAGGGACCGTAACCCCAGCCGGTGGAATAGCCCCAGCGCGGCAGCGCACCAAGAAGAACGATGACGAGCAGGATGATGAGGATCGTGCCGACGGTCATGGGACAAACTCCGGTCCTGAGACGAACGCCGGTCAAACGCGGCTTGACGCGGTCCGGTTCCTCGCGGTCTGGTGATCCCGTGGGATCGGGGCGGAGGATGGCAGATGATCGTGCGGCAATTATCCGACGTGGTGGGCGGGGTGCATGACGTCAAAGGCGATGGCTGGAACAGCCGCCGCCTGCTGACCGCTCCTGACGGCATGGGTTACACGATGACCGACACGGTGGTCACGGCCGGGGCGGTGCTGGAGCTGCAATATCACCGGCATCTCGAGGCCTGCTACTGCCTCTCGGGCGAGGGCACGGTAGAGGATCTGGCCACCGGCACCGTGCATCCGATCGGTCCCGGCACGCTCTACGCGATGAACCTCAACGACCGTCACCGCGTCCGGGCCACGACGGAGATCCGCCTCATCTGCTGCTTTACGCCCGCGCTGAGCGGCACCGAGAGCCATGGTGCCGACGGGGGCTACTGAGCGCGCCGCACGCCGCGGGGCACGGCGAAGGTGCGCCGCCCGGTGAGGATCGCGATGGCGCGCGGTCCCATCAGCGCGTCGAAGGCCCGGTCCTCGCAGGCGAGCCCGCCGGTGTAGGTGCCGTATGCGGGCAGGATCAGCCGGTCCTCGCAGGCCAGAAAGCAGGGCCGCGCCTGCCCGCCGAGCCGCGCCTTGGGGTGGTAATGGCCAGACACCTCCCCCCGCGCGCCGCGATCCGCGATATGGCGGAAGGTCAGCGGTCCGAGCGTCACCTGCGCCCGGTCGCGGCCGCCCATTCCCATTGGGACAGGATCGTGGTTGCCCGAGATCCAGGTCCAGTCCCGCCCCGCCATCATCTCCGCCAGCCGAAGCCGGTGTGCCTCTGCCAGATCCTCCGCCGCGTCGCCATGATCGAAACTGTCGCCGAGGCAGATCACGCGGGCCGGGCGGGTCGCGTCCAGATCGGCGCCAAGGCGCGCAAGCGTATCCTCGGTCTCATAGGGCGGCAGCATGGTGCCGCCGAACCGTGCGGCGCGGGTCGCCTTGCCGATATGGAGGTCCGAGACGCAAAGAAGGCGCGCATCCGGCCACCAGAGCGCACCGGAGGGCAGGGCGCTGAGAACGGCACCCGCAAGCATGATCGTGTGGCAGGTCATCGCGTCACCTACGGCGAAGCCGAGGGACGGTGCAAGGGACGTCAGGTCGCGGGTATCCCCGCCGCCGCCATCAGACGATGGGCCGCATCCTCCATAAGCCGCTCGCGGGCCATCCCCTCCACCGGCACGCGGCCGGGTTCGAGGAACAGGGGCAGCGCCAGCGGCGTCACGCGTCCAAGCCGAACGACGTCAATCCGGGGACCGATACGGGCCAGCATCTCCTCGATGCGGGAGAAGTCGACCATGCCGGACATCGCCTCCGTGCGGGTGATCGCGAGCATCAGGTGGTCGGGATCGAACCGGCGCAGCGTGTCGTAGAGGATATCGGAGGAAAAGGTCGCCTGCCGCCCGGATTTGCGGCGCCCCTGATGGCTGCGCTCGATCAGGCCCGCGACGATGGCCACGTTGCGGAACGTGCGCTTCATCACCGCATTGCCCGCGAGCCAGCTTTCCAGCCCGTGGCGGAGCCGCGCCGGATCGAAGAGCGCGACCGGGTCCGGCACCAAGTTGAGCCCCCAGATCAGCGTGGCGTAATCGGTCGCCACAAAGCCTAAGGGATGCAGGCCCTCCTCCTCCATCCGTTTGGTGAGCAAAAGGCCCAGCGTCTGCTGCGCGTTGCGGCCCGCAAAACCGTAGACCACGAGATGCTCGCGGCCCTCGTGTGGGAAGCTTTCCACCAGCAGGCGACCGGGTTCGGGCAGGCGCGAGACCGTGCGTTGCAGCGCCAGCCAGTCGGCTGTGTGGGCGGGCAGGTTCGGCCATGCGGACTGGTTCAGGATCCCCAGCACGCGCTGCGCCAGAAGCGTGGAGGTGGGCATCTTCATGCCGCCGTAAACGGCAACGCGCGGCTCCCGGCTCGGGTTGCGGGACACCTCCACGGTCATCTCTCGCAGACCCTCGTAGCGCACGACCTGACCGCCGATGAGGAACGTGTCGCCGTGGGTGAGGGAGGCCGCGAAGCTTTCCTGCACCTCGCCCAAGGGGGCACCGCCGCGCCCGCGCATCCGCACCTTCAGCATCTCGAGGTCGATGATGGTGCCGAGGTTCTGGCGGATCACGAGGGCCGAGCGGGGGTCGCGCAGGCGCCAGCGCCCGTCCCGCAGCATCAGGCGCTGCCAGCGGTCATAGGCCCGGAGCGCGTAGCCTCCCGTCGCCGCGAACGCGAGGCAGGCGTCGAAGTCGGACCGCGCGAGGTCGGCGTAAGGCCCCGCCGTCCGCACCTCGGCATAGAGCGTATCGGCGTCGAACGGCCCCGAGGCGGCGGTGGCGAGCATATGCTGGCAAAGCACGTCGAGCGGTCCGGGCCCGCGCGGGTCGCCGTCGAGATCGCGCTCGCGCACCGCCTCCAGTGCGGCCTGACATTCGACCACTTCGAGCCGGTTGGCGGGCACCAGAAGCGCCTTCGAGGGCGTGTTGTAGCGGTGGTTCGCGCGCCCGATGCGCTGGACGAGGCGCTTGACGTTCTTTGGCGCGCCGACCTGGATCACCAGATCCACGTCGCCCCAGTCGATGCCGAGATCGAGGCTTCCGGTGCAGACCACTGCGCGTAAGGCGCCCGCGACCATCGCCTGTTCCACCCGGTCGCGCTGTTCGCGGGCGAGGCTTCCGTGGTGGATGCCGATCGGCAGGTTGTCGGTGTTCTGCACCCAGAGCGCATGGAAGAAGAGTTCGGCCTGCGCGCGGGTGTTATGAAAGATCAGCGTGATGTCGTGTTTCTTCACCTGTTCGAGGATCGCGGGGATCGCGTAGCGCCCTCCGGCCCCGGCCCAAGGGGGGGCCTCCGCCGTGTCCAGCATGGCGATGTCGGGGTCGGGGCCGGGATCGGCGTCGAGGATGGAGCATCCTTCGGGCGCAAGGAAACGTCCCAGTGCGGGCGGATCCTCCACCGTCGCGGAGAGACCGACGCGCCTGAGACCGGGTGCGAGGGTAACGAGGCGCGCCACGTTCAGCATTAGCTGATCGCCACGTTTGGATTCCGCCAGCGCATGGATCTCGTCGATCACGACCCGTCTGAGGCCGGTGAAGATGCGGGGAGCGTCCTCGTAGCTCAGCAGCAGGGCGAGGCTTTCGGGGGTGGTGAGCCAGATGTGGGGCGGATCGGCGCGCTGGCGGCGGCGCTGGGTGTAGGACGTGTCGCCGGTCCGGTCCTCCACCCGGATCGCCAGGTCCGCCCCCTCGATCGGCGCGCGCAGATTGCGGCGGATGTCGGCGGTGAGTGCTTTCAGAGGCGAGATGTAGAGCGTGTGGAGCCCCTGCGGCGGGCTCGCGCCCAGTTCTGCCAGCGTGGGCAGGAAGCCCGCCAGCGTCTTGCCGCCTCCGGTGGGGGCGATCAGGAGCGTGGCGGGATCGGGCGCATGGTCCAGCATCGCGCGCTGGTGGCTGTGCAGCGACCAGCCTTTCGCAGCGATCCAGTCGGAGAGGGCTTGGGGCAGGGCGGTCATGCGGGGGAAGATAGGGTGCGGGGAGCGTGGCGCAAAGCGTCCCTGTTGCGGGCGGTTGCGCGGTGGGGGAGGGTGGGAGCCTCCGGCGGGGATATTTATGGGACAGAAAAAGGTGGGGGGGGGGGGGTGGGTCGCGTTTGACGCAAGGCGCTTGCCCTTCGGTTGGCCCGACCCTATCGACGGGGGATGAGACTTCTTTTTCTGGGCGATGTGATGGGGCGCGCGGGGCGGACTGTGGTAACCGAGCGGTTGCCCGGGCTGCGCGCCGAATGGGGGCTCGATTTCGTCGTGGTGAACGGCGAGAACGCAAGCGGCGGGATGGGCCTTACCGGCACGCATGCGAAGGCGCTGCTGGAAGCGGGTGCCGATTGCGTCACGCTGGGCGATCATGCGTTCGACCAGAAGGACATGCTCCAGTTCATCGAGGCCGAGCCGCGCGTGCTGCGGCCGCTCAATTTCGCCAAGGGTGCGCCGGGCAAGGGCGCGCGGCTCTTCGAGGCCCGGGGCGGGCGGCGGGTTCTGGTGGTTCAGGTGCTGGGGCAGGTCTTCATGAAGCGACCCTTCGACGATCCGTTCTCGGCGGTGGAGACGGTGCTCCGGGCCTATCCGCGTGGCGGACAGGCGCAGGCGGCCATCGTCGACATGCATTGCGAGGCCACGTCGGAGAAGATGGCGATGGGGCACTGGTGCGACGGGCGCGCGAGCCTCATGGTAGGGACGCACACCCATGTGCCGACGGCGGACGCGCAGATCCTGGAGGGGGGCTGCGCCTATCTGACCGACGCCGGGATGTGCGGCGACTATGACAGCGTGATCGGGATGGAGAAGCTGGAGCCGATGCGCCGCTTCGTCACCGGCATGCCAAAGGCGAGGTTCGAGCCCGCGTCCGGCCCTGCGACGCTGGCGGGCGTCTATGTCGAGACCGACGACGCCACTGGGCGGGCGCTGCGTGTGGTGCCGGTCCGGGTCGGCGGCCGTTTGCGCGAGGAGCGGCCTTGACAGCGTGGGGTTGGCCCGCGCGTTGGCGCAGGGCCAGGGTCGTTGACACAGGGCCCGTCCCGGCTGCGGGAGCCGCCGGCGGACAGCGGGTACCCGACGGTGGTGGTGGTGCAGAACACAGGTCCGGCGGGCGGACCGCGGTTTTCGTCACGCTGGTGCTGGCGGGCGCGGCGTGGGGCATGTCGCAACCGCTCAACAAGATCGCGGTGTCGGAGGGCTATCGCTGGTTCGGTCTGCTGTTCTGGCAGTTTGTAGTCGGCGCTTCGGTCATCGGGGTCGTCGTCGTGTTGCGCGGGCGCGGGCTGCCGTTGACCCGGGCGGCGTTCGCGCGCTACGGGGTGATCGCGTTTTTCGGATCGCTGGTGCCGAACTCTGCGGGTTATGAGGCCGCGCGTCATCTGCCGGCGGGCATCCTCGCCATGGTTCTGTCACTGGTGCCGGTGATGGCATTTCCCATGGCGCTGGCCGCCGGGACGGAGCGGTATTCGACGCGTCGGGTGCTGGGGCTCGGCCTGGGGCTGGTGGGGGTATTGATGATCGCGCTGCCGGATGCGAGCCTGCCGGACCGGGGCGCGGCGGTCTGGCTGCCGCTCGCGCTCGTGGCGCCGTTCTGCTATGCGCTGGAGGTCAATATCGTTGCAAAGTGGGGCATGGGCGGGGTCGATCCGATCCAGCTTCTGTTCGGTGCGGCGCTGGTGGGGCTGGTTGTATCGGCGCCTCTGGCCTTGGCGTCGGGGCAGTTCATCGACCCCCGGGGGGTGTGGGGTGCGCCGGAATGGGCGCTGGTCTGTGCCGCGACGCTCAACATTGCGGCCTACACATGCTATGTCTGGCTCGTGGGCCGGGCGGGTCCGTCGTTCGCGGCGCAGGTGAGCTATCTCGTCACCGGGTTCGGCGTGTTCTGGGCGATGCTCCTGCTGGGGGAGCGGTTCTCAAGCTGGGTCTGGGGCGCGCTGGCGCTTACCGCGCTCGGGGTGGCGATGGTGCAACCGCGGCGGCAGGCGGCGTGAGGAGGCGCGATGTTCGGCATTGACCTCGGACCGCTGACGCAGGCCTGGCTCGCCATCGCGATCGTTCTGGGCATGCTCGTCCTCTTCGTGCAGGAGCGGTTTCCGGTCGAGGTCACCGCGCTCGGCGGGGCGGCGGTGATGCTGGTGCTGGGCATCCTGCCGCAGGAGGAGGCACTGGCCTCGCTGTCCAACAACGCGCCCTGGACCATTGCCGCGATGTTCGTGATCGTGGGCGGGCTGGTGCGGACAGGCGCGCTCGATTGGGTCACGCATCTGGCGGTGCGGAACGCCGAAGTCCGGCCCAGGACCACGCTGGTCTGCGCGGCCTTCGGCATCATTGCCATGTCGGCCTTCATGAACAACACGCCCATCGTCGTGGTGATGATTCCGGTCTTCATGCAGTTGGCGCGCCAGCTGAAGATGTCGGCCTCCAAGGTCATGATTCCGCTGTCCTATCTCGCGATCTTTGGTGGCACGGTTACGCTGATCGGCACCTCCACCAACCTGCTCGTCGACGGCGTGGTGCGCAGGCAGGGGCTGGAGCCGTTCGGCATCTTCGAGATCACGCCCCTGGGCCTTGCCATGTCGGCGGTGGGGATCGTCTATCTCATCCTCGTGGCGCCTCGCGTGCTGCCCGACCGCGACAGCATGGGGATGATGTTGTCGGACCGCAGCCGGATGAAGTTCTTTACCGAGGTGGTGGTCCCCGAGGGCTCCGACTTCGTGGATCGTCCGGTGGCGGAGGTGGATCTTTTCCAGCGCGATAACATCCGGGTCGTGGACGTGCTGCGCGGCGACGCGAGCTTGCGCCGCTCGATGGCCGACATCACCTTGCGCGCGGGCGACCGGGTGGTGCTCAGGACGCCGATGTCGGAGGTGCTTAGTCTGGCCGAGAATCCCGACCTGCGGCAGGTCGACAAGATCAGTTCGGTCCAGACCGCGACGGTGGAGGTGCTGATCACGCCGGGCTGCCGGATGGTGGGCCGCTCGCTGGGCTCGATGCGTCTGCGGCGCAGCTACGGGGTCTATCCGCTGGCCGTGCATCGGCGGAACCAGAACATCGGGCGGCAGCTCGACGATCTTGTGGTGCAGGTGGGCGACACGCTGCTGTTGGAGGGCGCGCAGGCCGATATCGGACGGCTGGCCTCCGACATGGACCTCGTCGACATCTCCACCCCGACGGAGCGCGCTTACCGCCGCCGTCACGCGCCCATCGTGATCGGGGTGCTGGCGGCGGTGGTCGGGCTTTCCGCGCTCGATCTGGCACCGATCGTGATCCTGGCGCTGATCGGGGTGGTGGTGATCCTCGTCACGCGCTGCATCGACGCGGATGAGGCGTTCGGCTTCATCGACGGGCGGTTGCTGGCGATGATCTTTGCGATGCTGGCGGTGGGGCAGGGGCTCGACCATTCTGGCGCGGTGGAGCTGATCGTGAACGCCGTGACGCCCGCGCTGAACGGGATGCCGCCCTACGTGGTGATCTTCGCGGTCTACGCGCTGACCTCGGTCCTGACCGAGCTGGTGAGCAACAATGCCGTGGCGGTGGTGCTGACCCCTATCGCCATCGGTCTTGGCACCTCGCTCGGCGTCGATCCGCGCCCGCTGATCGTGGCCGTGATGTTCGGCGCCTCGGCGAGCTTCGCGACCCCCATCGGCTACCAGACCAACACGCTCGTCTACGGGCCGGGGGGCTACCGCTTCACCGACTTCCTGCGTGTGGGGGTTCCGCTGAACCTTCTGATGATGGTGGTGATGAGCGCGCTGATCCCGCTGCTCTTTCCGTTCTGAGCCGGGGTTGCAGGGGTGCGGCGTGCCCCCCTATACAGGGCTGATTCAGCAGACGGGAGCGGAGACGGAGCACATGGCGGGCCATTCCAAATGGGCGAACATCCAGCATCGCAAGGGCAAGCAGGACAAGGCCCGGTCGGCTGCCTTCTCCAAGCTCTCCAAGGAGATCACGGTCGCGGCCAAGATGGGCGAGCCCGACCCTGAAAAGAACCCCCGCCTGCGTCTCGCCGTGAAGGCCGCGAAAGCCGTGTCGATGCCCAAGGATGTGATCGACCGGGCGATCAAGAAATCCAGCGCGGGTGACGCTGCCGACTACAGCGAGATCCGCTACGAGGGCTACGGCTCCGGCGGGATCGCGCTGATCGTGGAGACGATGACCGACAACCTCAACCGCACCGCGTCCAATGTGCGCAGCTATTTCACCAAGCACGGCGGCAACCTCGGGACCACCGGATCGGTCAGCTTCATGTTCGACCGGGTGGGGGAGATCACCTATCCCGCCGAGGCGGGCGACGCCGACGCCGTGATGATGGCCGCACTGGAGGCCGGTGCCGAGGATGTGGAGAGCGAGGCCGACGGCCACTGGATCTATTGCGCCGACACCGAGCTGACCGACGTGTCCGACGCGCTCGAAAAGGCCCTTGGCGAATCGACGCAGTCGAAGCTGGTGTGGCGTCCGCAGACCCGCACGGAGGTCGATTTCGACACCGCCACCAGCCTGATGAAGCTGATCGACGCGCTGGAGGAGGATGACGACGTCCAGACCGTCACCGCGAATTTCGACATTCCAGACGACGTGGCGGAGCGGCTCGACGCCTGACCCGCACCGTTCGCGGGCGTATCGAGAACGGAGGCCCGGATGGGGGCGGGTGTCTTTCTGGCGGTGATCGGTGCGGCGCTTCTGCATGCGGTGTGGAACGCGCTCGTCAAGGGCGGGCTCGACAAGCGGGTCGGCATGGCGGCGGTGGTGCTGGGCGGCGTGCTGCCGTCGGTGGTGGCGCTGCCTCTCGTGCCGGTGCCGCGGCTGGAAAGTCTGCCCTACATGGCCACCGCCGTGGCGTTACACGTGGGCTACCAGCTTTTCCTGATGCGGGCCTACATGAAGGGCGACCTCACGCAGGTCTATCCCATTGCGCGGGGGACGGCGCCTTTGCTGGTGGCACTCGTGTCGGTCTTCGTCCTTGGCGTGCAGATGGACCGGATCGAGGTTCTGGCGATCCTGATCATCGTGGCGGGGATACTGAGCCTCGCGCTCGTGCGGCGCGCGGACGGGCTGCGCAACGGATCGGCGGCGGGGCTCGCGGTGGTGACGGGGGTGTTCATCGCGTCCTATTCGCTCGTCGACGGGTTGGGTGCGCGGGTGGCGCAAAGCTCGGTCGGCTATTATTCCTGCGTGGCGATCGTCAATGCGGCGGTGACGACGGCGCTGCTGGTCTGGCGCGCACCGGGTGTGGTGACGGCGGCGTTCGGCGCGGGGCGGCGGGTGATGGTGATCGGCGGCGGCGCCTCGTGGGTTGCCTATGCCATCGTCACATGGGCTTTCACGCAAGCGCCCATCGCGATCGTCACCGCACTGCGCGAGACGAGCATCGTCTTCGCGCTCCTGATCGGGGTGCTCGTCCTCAAGGAGCGGCTCGATCTGGCCAAGGTCCTCTCCACGGTGACGACATTGCTGGGTGCTGTGCTGCTGCGGTTCGCGAAGGGGTGAGAGGATGATCGGGGCGCTCGTCGCGGGGTTCTTCGTCTCCCTCAGCCTGATCGCGGCGATCGGGGCGCAGAATGCCTTCGTGCTGCGGCAGGGCATCCGACGTGAGCATGTGGGCTGGGTCGTCCTCGCCTGCGCTATCTCCGACGCGGTGTTGATCGCGGCCGGGGTCGCGGGGTTCGGTGCCGTCTCGGCGCGGGTGCCGTGGGTCGGCGACGTGATGCGGTGGGGCGGGGTGCTGTTCCTGCTTGTCTACGGCGCGCTGCGGTTCCGCGCCGCGTGGCAGGGGGGCGAGGCACTGCGGCCTGCGTCAAATGCACCCGCCGCGCTGGGCCGGGTGCTGGCCACGTGCCTGCTGCTGACCTGGGCCAACCCGCATGTCTATCTCGACACGCTGGTGCTGCTGGGCGCGGTGTCGGCGCAATATGCCCCGCACGGGCGCGCGTTCGGGGTGGGGGCCGTCGCGGCCTCGGCCTGTTTCTTCGCAGCACTGGGCTACGGGGCGCGGCTGCTGGCGCCGGTGATGGCGCGGCCCCGGGCGTGGGTGGTGCTAGAGGTGCTCGTCGGCCTCACGATGTGGACCATCGCCGCGGCGCTGGTGCTCTCGGGCTGAGGGCGGCGCGCGAACGTCCTTGCAGCGGGCGTGCTGCTCGGGCTTGGTGCGGGCATGATCGATTTCCCCTCCCGGCCCGCTGAGGGCGTCGTCTGGATGTTAGCCTCGGGCTTGGCCTTCGTGCTCGTCACCGGGATCGTGCGCTATCTCGGCACCGAACTGCCGGCCGCACAGGGGGCCTTCATCCGCTACGGCTGGGGGGTGGTGCTGCTGGCCCCGGTCTTCTGGCGGCTGGGGCGGACCGGGTTGCCGCCGGGCGTCGCGCGGGTCATCGTCATGCGCGGTGCGATCCACACGGTGGCCGTCACGCTCTGGTTCTTTGCGATGGCGCGCATCCCGATCGCCGAGGTCACGGCCATCGGCTATCTCAACCCGATCTGCGTCACGCTCGGCGCAGCACTCTTTCTGGGCGAGAAGCTGGCTTTCCGCCGGATTGCGGCGATCCTCGTGGCGCTGGTCGGCGCGCTGGTGATCCTGCGACCGGGTCTGCGCACCATCGAACCGGGGCATTACGCGCAGCTGGCGGCGGCGGTCTGCTTTGCGGTTTCCTACCTTTTTGCCAAGCTCCTGACCGGGCGGATGGAGCCGTTGGCCATCGTGGCGCTTTTATCGCTGACCGTGACGGTGGGGCTGGCGCCCTTCGCGTGGGCCAACTGGGTGCCTGTCTCCCTCCATCAGTTCGCGTGGCTCGGGATCGTCGCGGTGGCGGCGACCCTTGGGCACTATTGCATGACGCGGGCCTTTGCCGCCGCCCCCGTTTCGGTCACGCAGCCGGTCACGTTCCTCCAGCTTCTCTGGGCCACGCTGCTCGGCGCGCTGGTGTTCGGAGAGCCGGTGGACCCGTTCGTCCTTCTGGGCGGCGGAATCATCATCGCGTCGGTATTCTACATCACGTGGCGCGAATCGCGCACGAAACGGCACGCGATCACGCCGGGCGGGCAGGCCGGAAAGGTCTGAGAGCGCAGGCTCAGTGCGGCAGGCTCGCCAGCGCCGCCTCGATCCGGGCCACGTCGACGGGGTTGTTCAGTTCCCAGAACACCCGGCCGCGGGGGTCGACCTCCACGCAGCGGACCGGGGCGCCGTTTTCGAGAAAGCGCAGCTGCTCCAGCCCCTCGTGCCGCTCCAGCGCACCCATGTGCCAGCCCTGATAGGCCGAGAGCGCGGCGGGGCGGTAGGCATAGACGCCGACATGATGGAACACCGGGATCGGCGGGGCGACGTCGCCCGCGGTGTAGGGGATCACCTCCTTGGAGAAATAGAGCGCCCGCATCGCGGAATCGAAAATCGCGGTGGTCCCGCCCACCCGGCCCGCACGGCGGTCGGTCAGCAGGTTGGCATGGGTCTCCGCGTCGCAGCGGATTACGGGAGTCGCCATCAGGGCGCCTGGTTCCGCCGCCATCGCGTCCATCAGCGCCTCGACGAACCACGGCGGGGTCAGGGGCGCGTCGCCTTGCAGGTTGACCACCAGATCGGCGTCGATCCCGGCCCGGGCCAGCGCGTCGGCGCAGCGCATGGTGCCGTTCTCGCAATCATCCGAGGTCATGATGACCGTTGCACCGAACGCTTCCGCCGCGTCGCGGATGCGGGCGTCGTCGGTCGCCACATGGATCTCCGCAATGTCCGCCACCTGCCGGGCCGCGTCCCATGTGCGGTGGAGCAGGCTCTTGCGGACCCCGTCCGGTCCGCGCAGCAGTACCAGTGGCTTGCCCGGATAGCGGGCGGAGGCGTAGCGGGCGGGGATGAGGATGACGGTTTTCATGGGCCGGGTCCGATCGCGTTGGTGGGGGTTGGGGCGGATCAGATGCCCGCGCGGAGGCAGTCGTGGATATGGAGGATGCCAATGGGCCGGCGCGCCGCGTCGATCACGAAGATCATCGTGATCTTGTGGGTGTTCATCAGGGCCACCGCTTCGGCGGCAAGCATGTCCGGGGGCGCGGTGAGCGGCGTTTTCGTCGCCACGTCCACGGCCCGGCTTTCCATCAGGCGGGCCATGTGGCGGCGCAGGTCGCCGTCTGTGATGACACCCGTGAGGCGCCCGTCCTCGACCACGCCAGCGGTGCCGAAGCCTTTTTGCGTCATTACCAGCAGCGTCTCAATCATCGGCATGTCGGGGGGCACCAGCGGCAGGTCCGTGCCGCCGCGCATCAGTTGCCCCACCCGCGCCAGCCGCGCGCCGAGCCGTCCGCCGGGATGAAAGTCGCGGAAATGCTCGGCGGCAAAGCCCCGCCGCTCCATCACCGCGACGGCCAGCGCGTCGCCCAGCGCCATCGCCATCGTGGTGGAGGTGGTGGGTGCCAGCCCCATCAGGCAGGCCTCGGGTGCTGCGGGCCAGACCAGCGCCGTGTCGGCGGCCCGCGCCAGTGTGCTGTCCGCCCGCCCGGTCATCGCGATCAGGCCGATCCCCAGACGCCGGGTGTGGGCCACGATGTCGCCAAGCTCCGTCGTTTCGCCGGAGTTGGAGAGCGCCAGCACGGTATCGCCCGGCATGACCGCGCCCAGATCGCCGTGGCTCGCCTCGGCCGGGTGCAAAAACAGCGCGGGCGTCCCGGTGGAGGAGAGGGTCGCGGCAATCTTGCGCGCGACATGGCCGGACTTGCCGATGCCCGACAGGATCGCGCGGCCCCGCGTTGCCAGCACCCGGTCCACCGCGTCCCCGAAGCCCTCGGGCAGCGCATCGGCCATCGCCAGCAGCGCCTCGCCCTCGATCCGGAGCACGCGGGCGGCGGTCGCCTCGACCTGCGCATCGGTCGCGGGGCTGGGGGGCTGCGTTTCCATGCTCGTCCTTCTAGCGGGCAACGGCGAGGGGCGGAAGGCCGTTGACACGGGGGCCCCGCGGGGAAAGGGTCGCGGCGAAAGCGAGGGGGGGCGATGGACACGGTGCTGGTAACGGGCGGGGCGGGCTATGTCGGGTCGCACGCATGCAAGGCGCTGCGTGCGGCGGGCTATCTGCCGGTGGCGTTCGACAACCTCGCGACCGGCTGGGCGGAGGCGGTGAAGTTCGGCCCGTTCGAGGAGGGCGACCTGCTCGACCGCCCGCGCCTCGACGCGGTCTTCGCCAGGTGGTCGCCGAAAGCCGTGATGCATTTCGCGGCCCTGAGCCAGGTTGGCGAGGCGATGGCAGAGCCGGGGCGCTACTGGCGGGTCAACGTGGGCGGCGGGCTCAACCTGATCGAAGCGGCGGTGGCGGAGGGGTGCCTCGATTTCGTCTTCTCCTCCACCT